>CACYXZ010000118.1 GCA_902778525.1 Oscillospiraceae bacterium
GGATCGTGCGTTTCGTCCCCGGAAACGCACGTTTTTCTTTGGATATGCTATCATCAGGGCGAAGGAGGGATGAGAATGGAACAGAAAAAAGTGAAACACTCTGTCCGGGAGAATACCGCCTATGTGCTGCGGCTGACTTGGAACATCCGGCGCGTGCTGATTCCCATTTGTCTGGCTGCGGTGGCGGCCACCATACTGATGCCGCTGGTGACCATGTACCTGCCCAGAACCGTACTGGCTCAGCTGGAGGCCGGGACGCCCATTTCCGTACTGGTGCTGACGATTCTGGGATTCACCGGGCTTCTGACTCTGCTTCGCGCGGTCAAGGTCTGGGCGGAGGTCATGATGGAACGGGACGGAATGATGATTCGATTCGAGCGGACCTGGGCCTGCCATCATCGGGCCTTTACCTGCGACTATGACTGGTATGACTCAGCGGATTTCGTGGCCGGACACGAAAAAGCCATGGATACAGTCCGAAACGGCAATTCCTCGTTTCAGGCTATTTTTCCCTGCCTGGTGAAGCTCTGCGCCGGTGCTCTGGGGTTCCTGGCCTATCTGGGGATTCTCCTCCGGGTGGGCTGGTGGATCGCGCCTCTGACGGCGGCATGCACCGTGTTTACCGCCCTGCTCCGTATGCGGAGCAACCGTCTGCGGGAGTCCGGAAGGGAACAATTCTGGCAATACTATAAGCGTTCGGACTACATCACCACCAGCGCCATGGATGCGAAAGCGGCCAAGGACATCCGGCTGTTTGGGATCGCAAGCTGGTTCCGGGAGCTGTTTGATACACAACTCCGACTGTTTGACGACTGGAATTCTGGCATGGAACGGGGGCTGTTAATGGCGGATCTTCTGGACTGCGGGATGACCGTGATCCGGGAAGGGGTGGCCTACTTTGTTCTGATCTCCATGGTACTGAATAAACAGATCACTGTACCGGATTTCGTGCTGTATTTCGCAGCGGTGGGCGGCTTTTCCGCGTGGGTGTCCGATATCATGAGTTCATACACGGAGCTGGACCGGCACTGTCTGGATATTGCTTCCTACCGGAACCAGGTGGAGCATCCGAACCGCTATCTTCACGGGGAAGGCCTGGATGCGGGGACGCTCAGCGGGAAGCCGTTGGAGATTCGCCTGGAGCACGTCCGCTATCGCTACCCCGGCAGCGACGCGGACAGCTTAAAGGACATCAATCTGACCATCCATCCCGGCGAAAAGTTGGCGGTGGTGGGGCTGAACGGCGCGGGCAAAACCACGCTGGTGAAGCTGATCTGCGGCCTGCTGGACCCCACGGAGGGAACGGTATTCTTAAACGGCACAGATCTCAAAGCCTTTGACCGGGACAGCGTCTACGGCCTGTTTTCGGTGGTGTTCCAGGATTTCTGCATCCTGCCCATGACCCTGGCGGAGAACATAGCACAGGGTCAGGTGGATGCGGGCCGGGTCCGGGAGTGCCTGCGTCAGGCGGACCTGCTTGAAAAGGTGGAATCCTTACCCCGCGGGATCGACAGCCGCATGTGCCGGGAGGTCTACGACGACGCCATCGAGCTCTCCGGCGGAGAGACCCAGCGGCTCATGCTGGCCCGGGCGATTTACAAACAGGCGCCGGCTGTCCTGTTGGACGAGCCCACGGCGGCCCTGGACCCCATCGCGGAGCACCAGATGTATCTCCGCTACCGGGACCTCACCGCCGGACGCACCTCCGTGTATATCTCCCACCGGCTGGCCTCCACACGCTTCTGTGACCGGGTGATCTATCTGGAGGACGGAAGAATCGCAGAGGAAGGCACCCACGACAGCCTGATGGCTGAGCGCGGCGCATACTACAAGCTGTTTGAAATCCAGAGCCAGTATTACCGGGCGGGAGAGGAGGAAACGGTATGACATTCTCTGAAAAATGCGCCCTCCTCCGCAGGGCGTATCGGCTGACCTGGGAGCTGGACCGGCATCTGTTTCTCTCCAAGCTCCTCAAGGGGGCGCTGGAGGCGGCGGAGCCCCTGGTGACGGTGTGGTTTTCCGCCAGGATTCTGGAGGCGCTGACTGTATCTGCCCAGGTGCAGGTGCTGGCTGTTTGGGCCGTGGCGGCGGTGCTCGGCGGCGCGGCGATCACTGCGCTGAAAGCCTTTTTCACCCACCGGAGCCAACGGCTGGAGATGCTCTATGACCGCCGGTTTGAGAACCTGCTGGCCGGAAAGATCATGTCCATGGACTTTGAGGACGTGGAGGGGACCCAGGCCCGGGACCTTCTGACCCAGATCCACCAGAACGAAAACTACAACGGCCTGGGTCTGGGCCGGATCATGTATGAGCTGGACGGGCTGATGATGGCGGTCACCTCTGTGCTTGGCGGAACCGCGTTAACGGTTTCCCTGTTCCGTTCTGCAGCCACCCGTCCGGGTTTTCTCTGGCTGAATCATCCGCTGGCTGTATCTGCTGTGATTCTGGCGGTGCTGCTGTCCGCCCTGCTCACGGCCCGGATGGAGAGCCGTCATGCGGCACTGTGGACGGACCCGGAGATCGCCGCAGAAATCAAGCAGTCCAACGCCATGTATATTTTCCTCTGGCAGCTGCCGCCAAAGACCAAGCACGGCATGGACATCCGCCTCTACCGCATGGACCGCACCCTGGAGGAAATCATCCACCGGCGGATGGATGCGCTCTGGACGTTCTACACCCGGGTCTACGGTAAAAGCGCCGGGTACAATATTCTCGGCGGCGTCGGGAGCACCCTTTGCTACGGCCTGACCTATCTGTTTGTGGCATTGAAGGCCCTGGGAAAAGCCTTCGGCATCGGATATGTGGTGCAGTATGTGGGGGCCATCAGTCAGGTGGCCACGGGCATCAGCGAGCTGGGCTGGTCGCTTTCCGCCATGCTCTCCACCGCGCCTTATATGGCGACCACCTTTGAATTTCTGGACATCCCCAACAAAAAGTATATGGGCACCCTCACCGTGGAAAAGCGCAGCGACAACAAATACGATGTGGAATTCCAGGATGTGTCGTTCAAATACCCCGGCTCTGATACCTATGCCCTGCGGCACATGAATCTGAAATTCCAGATTGGCAGAAAACTGGCCGTGGTGGGGATGAACGGCAGCGGAAAGACCACCATGATCAAGCTGCTCTGCCGACTCTACGATCCCACGGAGGGCGAGATCCTTTTGAATGGAATTGACATTCGGAAATACGATTACGATGAATACATGTCCCTGTTCTCTGTAGTGTTCCAGGATTTCCAGCTCTTTTCCTTCCCCCTGGGGCAGAATGTGGCCTCCAGGGTGGACTATGACCGGCAGCGGGCCGGGGAGTGCCTGCGTCTTGCGGGATTCGGAGACCGGCTTGCCTCTCTGGATAAGGGGCTTGACACCTATCTGGGCCAGGACTTCGACGAAAACGGCGTGGAGATGTCCGGCGGAGAATCCCAGAAGATTGCCCTGGCACGAGCCCTCTACAAGAATGCACCGTTTATGATCCTGGACGAGCCCACCGCCGCACTGGACCCCCTGGCGGAGTATGAGATCTATACGAAGTTCAATGAGATCATTGGAAACCATACTGCCGTCTATATTTCCCACCGGCTGTCCTCCTGCCGCTTCTGCGATGAAATCGCCGTGTTCCATGATGGGCAGGTCATCCAGTTTGGGACCCACGAATCCCTCCTGGCGGATACAAAAGGAAAGTATTACGAGCTCTGGAATGCTCAGGCGCAGTATTATACGAAGGACGCATAATAACTATACTATTGATCCCCGCCGGATTAATTCCGGCGGGGATATTGGTTATTGGGCCGTGAACGGATAGGTTTCTCTGGCAATGGTGAAGGATTCGATTTCTGTCAGGTTCAGCAAATCGGTCAATGCAGGGAACCGCGGATTTTCCGGGGGAGTATGCATTGCGAATAACGATAACCATACATTCATTCTAATACAAAATTGTCATCCACCGTCCGATATCTCCAGAATCGATTGAATTGCGCCGAGGAACAGGCCGTCGGCGGCGGTATTCTGTCGAAGGAAGAAGTACGTTCCGTCGTATTCAAAGGCAGCTATCAGGGTGTAGTCCGTGCTTACAAATCCATCATCTGTGTTTGGATCTGCATTCGTCCAGCCAAGCCACACTGGAATGCCGCCGATCTCATTGTTGGGTTCTCCAATTAAATAGCGAGCTTTCATCTCCTCGTCCATTCTGTCATGATTCACGACTACCAGCAGTTCATAGGAAGATCCGTCACTATGTGGTGTCAAATAAGAAAAGCTGACACCAGAGCTTACGGTACCGTCCAGGTAAAGCAAAACCGTATGGTCTCCAAAGGTAGTTCGCTCTCGTCCCCCCTCAAAATAATCATCAAGAATGGACAGCAGGTTTTCCGAGGCATAGGCATAAATCTGCTCTTCGGTCCAGCTCTCTGTATAACCCAACAGAACAGGACGCTGCGGAAAACGAGGTACCTCCACATAGTCCCAAGTCATCCCAAAGGATCCTTGAAAGGGCGGATCGGTATCTGGTATGATCGTGTATCCTTCCTGCAATCCCGGATAGCCGCCTGTGTTCTCCATGATCGCTTTCCGAGCATCTTCGATCCACTGGGGAATGGCTGTAATATTCTCTGCTTTGTACAGTTCCCCTTCGGAATACTTGTCATCTCCATTGCGCCGCATATAGCGGATCAGCCAGCCGGAAAGCGGTTCCACCTCCGCGTAATACCAATCGTAAGTATTGTCCGTCTCATATCCGACGACTTCGCCGACGTGAAAATCGGAGGGGACCGTGATCTCATAGTATTCAGGAGTAAACAGCGGTGACGCAGCCATATAAAACTTGTACCGAACGCCCCCCAGTTCGATGACTCCGTTGTCCACGTTCTCTGCCAATTCCAGACCGTCGTTATCGAGGTCAGATACCCCACTATTGGTCTGCTGGTTTGTAAGCTTCATGCGCTCCTGATCCACCAGACAGACGACCCGCTCATAATAATCGTCCAGCCAGTCCATGGAATCGGTCCAGTCGTAACGCTCCGCCAGCTCCTGCAGAATCTCATACCCATGGTATAGATGGCGCCAGTAGGCATTGAGACTCTCCAGAGACTCCGGATCATATTGCCAGTTGGGGGCCGGGAACACCAATATGTAGACGTACTCCTCACTTCTCCCTAGGAGACGGGAGTTAATATAATAGATCATAAACGGCTCATCCTGCTCCGAATCCGGGTTGGAGACCGGCGTGTATTCCGCCGCGGGAATTGCCTGAATGCACCAGATCAGCCCTTCGCGGCCATTTTCACCGGTGGCATTGCCCGGGTCGGAGAACACAAACGCGGCGTGTTCGATGATATCCTGTCCACCTGCAATGTCTGCCCACCCGTCTTCCTCTGGACAGGGAAATACATAGTCTTCCACATCCACGGCAAAATGGCCGGCGAGTTCCTCGGAGACCTGCAGGGTTAGTCCGTACCGGCTGGTCAGTTCCACAGTAGGAGCAGCTTGCTCCAGGATTTCTGAAGATATTCCGAAATTGTTCTCCGGTGAACTCTCTTCCTCTACTCCTGAACCAGAGGTTAAGGATTGGCCGCCGTACGGACGTACCCCTTGACCCAAAAGCATGGTCAGCGCCCCGGCGATACAGAGCACGATCACCGCCGCCATGCTTACCTTAGCCCATCTGGGAATTGTCCTTCCTGCCGTCTCCGCATCCGACACCAGATCTTCCCGGATCTCGCCCATAGCCCTTAAAAATGCATCAGGCTTCATTCCAATACACCTCGATTCCTCAGATAAGTACGCAGCTTTTTTCTGGTGCGGTGCAGCATCATACTGGTCTTGGAAATGCTGTAACCATACTGCCATGCGATGTCCGATACGGTCTTGAAATGCCAGTATCTTAGGATAAATACCCTTCGCTCCTTCACAGGAAGCGTAAGCAAAAACGCTTCGATATGTCGCACCAGTTCCTGCTGCTCGATTCTTGCAGAAGGCTCCGCTTCCCTGCTGAGGCAGTTTTCCAGTTCATGATAGGCCACTTCATACTCACACCCGCCCCGCTTTTTTGCCGTCTCAGTTCTTCTGCGGTCAATGGCAAGATTCCGCGTGATTTTTCCCAGAAATGTGGCCAGCCTGGATGGCCGCTTTGGCGGAATACTGTTCCATGCCCGGAGCCAGGTGTCGCTAACGCATTCATCCGCGTCTTCCTGACTGTTTGTAATTCGGAAAGCAATGGAGTGGCAGTAGGATCCAT
>CACYXZ010000119.1 GCA_902778525.1 Oscillospiraceae bacterium
CCCTGGGCCAGGAATTTGATATCGGACTGTTTCCGGGCCTCTTCCTCAAACACCCGGATGAACTCCGCGCCGATGATCTTCCGCTTGGTCTCCGGATCGCTGACGCCGGCCAGCTTGTCCAGGAACCGGTCCACCGCGTCCACATAGACGAGGTTTGCGTCCATCTGATTCCGGAATACTTCGATGACCTGTTCCGGCTCTCCCTTGCGGAGCAGGCCGTGATTCACGTGAACACACACCAGCTGCTTGCCCACCGCCTTGATCAGCAGCGCCGCCACAACGGAAGAATCCACGCCGCCGGACAGCGCCAAAAGCACCTTCTTGTCCCCGATCTGCGCCTGCAGCGCCGCGATCTGCTCGGCAATAAATGCCCGGGCCAGTTCGGGCGTTGTAATGCGCTCCATGGTCTCGGGCCGTACGTTAGTATCCATCGCTGTCTCCTCCTGTCATTTTTTTGTGGGATTATTATAACAAACCGCCGGATATGCGTCAAGGAAATCCCCGATCCCAATTCGACTTTTATGAAAAAGGAACCGCCTCCTGTCGGAGGCGGTTCCCCGGTTTATTTGCTCAGCGCCTGCATCCAGATCATCACGCCGTCCGGATCGTCGTCGGCGCAGTGGCCGCCGTCCCAGACGAGCCGGGCGTTGACGTCCTTCCCCTGATTCTCCAGCAGCGTGGCCAGATTGGTGAACACCGGAATGGAGGTGTCCCGATCCCGTGCGCCGTAGCGCATCCACCAGTGCCCCGCACAGCCGGGATTCCCGGTCCGCACGAAATAGTAGGGATTCATCATGTGGATGACCGTCTCGAGAGCCTCGTCGATCACGTCGTCGGTCTCGCTGGGATCATGGGCCTTGGAGAAGGCGGTGAAGTGGCGGGTCTTGACGGTTTCCGTGCCGAAGAGATCCGGCTCCGCCATCTCCTTGGCAAAATCGTCGAAGGCAGGCAGGCCCTTCATGCGGCCGTCATACTGCAGGAAATCCTCCCAGGTAAACTTCACGTTTCCACTCTCATACCGGATCCAGGGATGTCTGGCCAGATACCCTTCCCGTTCCATGGGCGCAAGGGCGGCGAGGTAGCGTTCGGCCTCGGGGATCAGATAGGCCGTCAGCAGATAATCCTGCAGGTTTTCCCCGGTCACGGGGCCGAACCCGTCCCGGCCGGTGAGGGCCAGCTCGTCCTGATAGGCCCGGTATCCCGCGGCCAGCTCGGCGGAGAGCGTCTGATCCACCATGCCCGGCACGATCCGGATGGGACCGGTGGCCGCCCCGCCACAGGGGATGGAACCATACTGCCACTCATAGCCGCCGTCGGCATGCTCCAGATCGATGATGGGGCTGAAGGAGCAGGAGGCAAAGATGTCGTCCCGCTGCTCCGCGGCGCCGATCTCTTTGAGATAACTCTCAAAAAGCGGATGGTTGCCGGAGGCGGCAAGCAGACAGGACAGCGCGCCGCCGGCGCTGCCGCCGGTGGAGAGGATCCGCTCCTTGTTTCCGGGTATGGCGTCCCCCATCTCCCGGAGGTACCGCACCGCGGCCTTCAGATCCACAATGGCGGCAGGCGCTTTGCCGAAATAGGTGCCGTCCGCCGCCTGGCAGTCTCTGCCCCGGCAGCCGGGGGCCACGATCACGAATCCGTAGCTCATGGCCAGAGCCTTGTTCTCTCCGGGGCCCTCCGCGCCGCCAAGGCCAGGCAGCATGGGTCCGCCGGGACCTCCTGGACCTCCTGGACCGCCCGGGCCACCATGGCCTCCGGGCCCCTCCGGACCACCAGGACCGCCGGGGCCGCCCGGGCCGCCGGGCATCATGCCCTTGTGATAGTTGTTGCAGGACATATAGCCCCCCACGCCGATCACGAACAGGATCGGCGCGTTTTTCGTATCCACCGGCATGCCGTCCACAGTCTCCGGAACCCAGACGTCCAGACTCTGATATTCCAGGTCAACCGGTTTTGTCACATACGGAATGTGCTCATAGGCCCGGTAGACCACCTTTTTTACCCCGTCCTTCGTGCGGGCTTCGGCCGTCTCCCGGGTGTAATCATCCTGCGGAAAATGCAGCTTGTTTTCCGGCATAAGTAACCCCCCTTGGTGTCATTGATAGTTCTATTTTAGAAAACCCATCCGGTTTGCGCAATTCTACTTTCGATCCGTTTCATTCCAAAACTGAATACCTATGCTTTTCCCCGGGCCTCCGCCTTTTCCTGAAATCCATCATTCCGCACGATGAACCGCTCGTGGACGCCGCTGCCGATCTCTCCTGCTTCGTCATACATCCGCGCCCGGAAGACCAGCCTCCGCCGGTCCACCTCCACCAGCTCCGTTTCGCACCAGACCGTTTTCCCGACGGATGTGGCCGCTGTATGCTCGACGGATACCTTCGTACCCACGGTCCCCATGCCCGGCTCCAGTTCCCCGGCGACGCTTTTCCACGCGGTCTTTTCCATCAGCGCGATCATGGCCGGGGTGGCCAGCACCGCCAGTTCCCCGCTGCCGATGGCCGCGGCGGTCTTGTCCGCCGTGACCGTCATCTCCTGTTTTCCCCTGATTCCGATCTGCATTCTGATTCCTCCTGTCTTGATCATCTGTGCCTGTGCCGTTATTATAACGCAAGCCGGACGCCGGCACAAGCCCGGCCCTCCATTCGCAAAGCCAAACGTAGCGGTTGCAAATCCTGTTTTCGCAGAGTATAATATGGCATAAACATGCACTGGAGCGTCTTTCGTGAAATGCTTTTCCGCAGAATCGTCTCCATGCGGGAGGCGAACAGTTTTTGAAGAAAGAACAAATCGGAATTCTCCAGATGGTGGCCTGCGCCGTTCTCTGGAGCACAGCGGGGATCTTCATCAAGCTCCTGCCCTGGAATGGCTTTGCGGTGGCCAGTCTCCGCAGCCTGATCGCCGGGATCACCATCGCCGTCTATATGGGATTCAAACGTTATCCCTTCGTATTCAACCGCAGAACGCTCCTGGCGGGCGTTCTGGCCGGATTCACCTACGTTTGCTTCGCCCTGGCGAACAAGCTCACCACCGCTGCCAACGCCATCGTTCTGCAGTTCACCGCGCCGGTCTTCATCCTGATTTACTCCGGCCTGTTCTTCCGGCAGAAGATCCGCCGGGCGGATCTGGCCGTTGTCCTGATCGTGCTGGGCGGGATTACTCTGTTTTTCCTGGATCAGCTTGGCCCCTCCACCATTGCCGGGAATTTCGTCGCCATCGCCGCCGGGATGTTCATGGCGGGGATGTACATGACGGTGGGAAACGTGGAGCTGCATGAGCGGTTCAGCGCCATCGTCATCGGTCAGGCTGTGGCGTTCCTGGTGGGTCTGCCGGCGGTGATCACCACCGGGCCCGTCATGAACCCTGTCACCGTGGGGACTATTCTGGCCCTGGGAGTTCTCCAGCTCGGCATCTCCTATCTGCTCTATGTGCTGGCCTCCCGGACCTGTCCCGCTCTGGCCTGCTGTCTGCTCGGGGCTGTGGAGCCGCTGCTCAACCCGGTCTGGGTACTGATCTTCAACGGGGAAAGGCCGGGGGTGTTCGCGCTGGCAGGCGGTATCATCGTCATCATCGCCATCACGGTCTGGTGCGTCTGGGACGGAAAGCAGAAGGAAGTGCAGTTATGTGCGGATACCTGAGGTGCGGATATGAAGCGGCTGATTGACTTTTTCCGCTCGGTCACGCCCCGCAGATGGGTGATCTATCTGACCGGCATCGTGATCCTCGCCTGCGGGATCACCATGAGCTCCAAGACAAATCTGGGCACGTCCCCGGTGATCTCCGTGGCCTACAACATCTCCGATCTCACCGGGATCCCCTTCGGCGTCATGACCTTTATCTATTATGTGTTTCTGATTGCGGTGCAGGTGCTGCTCCTGCGGCGGGAATTTGATCCCGTTCAGTGCTTTCAGCTGCTGGCCAGTTTCCTGACCAGCACCTTTATCGGACTGTTCGACCGGTTCCTTCCGAGCTCGGAGGTGTTTCCCGTTCAGGTGCTTCTTCTGATCCTGGCCATCGTCCTCACCGGCATCGGGATCATCCTCACCGTCGGCGCGCAGTTTGTGCCGAACCCGGCGGACGGTCTGGCCAGCGCTATCTCCCGCCGCACCGGAAAGAGCCTCGGCCTGAGCAAAAATCTGCTGGATTTTGTGAGCATTCTGATTTCAGTCGCGCTCGGGCTTCTGTTCCGCGGCAGAATCTTCGGCATCGGGATCGGCACGGTGATCACCATGCTGCTAACCGGCCGCGCTGTGGCGATCCTGCAGAAGCCGGTCCAGCGGCTCGCCGGGATCACGCAGGATCCCTGATATCGAAAGAAAAGCGCCCCGGCCTTCGCAAAGTCCTCTTAAGGCTGTTCCCTGAAACAGCTATCCGATCGATGTGCAAGCCAATAACAAAACGGCACCAGATTATCTGGTGCCGTTTCTCCGTATTTGAACAACTCCGCCGCATCATACAGGTCTGCACCGCCGTCCCCGGTCTTTTGGCAGACGGTGGTGCCAGCCGCCTGACAGGGGCGTCCACCGCCAGCGCGTTCCTCCTGAACGATTACTTCCTGTATTCATTGTCACCATTCCAGAGGATTTCCACTAAAACAGGATAATCCTGCCGTCCCGGAAGGTATTTAATCTTTATTCTGTCTCCTTTTTTGAACGTATTGCTTCCCGGATTAGTGAGCATTGCCTCCACGGTCTGTCCTTCCTGATTTGTATAAGTGATATAGTATTCTTCCGTGACGTTGTTCTGCGCCCACGTGTCTCCGGTTCCACCGGTCCATTCATGGATTTCAACACGCGAAACAACCGCTTCTGTTTCAATGCCTTCTTTTTTTACCTTTTTTGAAACAGCAAACGCCCAGATGCCGCCTATGGCAAACGCTGCCAGAATCACTATAAAAACGGTTTCAAACATTATTATCCTCCCGTCTGTTTTGGGCATTCCGAAACACATGGTGTAATATGGGGCTATGATTCATCCTGTTAATGATTGACAGAACTCCTCGAAAGCCAATCGACGGTCTACAGAGGCAAAATGGTATTCCTTGCGCACATCTGCATCCCCTGATCGATAGTAGAGATACATCCAGGGACCGGAATCTCCCGCCTCGTCAGACTCTTCAGGTTCAGCCGCTGACCCTTCCGAAAGATAGGTAAGGAACTCATCCCATTCATATACGGAAAGCGTAACCGTCCCGGAAGAAGTGATGTCCGCCTCGGATGCCCAGCCGTAATCGTCTTCAATTTGCCGGGTTTCATGATAAAACAAGTATTCTCCATCCTCGACATAAAACCGGTATCTTTGATAAAGGGCGTTATATCCAACCCAATCATATGTATAGTAGAAATCGGTAATATCGTCCTGCATGATCGAAATGCCCTTGATTCCTGCATCCGTATCCGCAAGGGGCGGGACATAGATCATGCTCTCATGTGATTGTTCATGAAGCGTGACATCATGCTCCGGCATTCTGAAGGTTAAGACGTAGCCATGCTTATCATCATAGCTTTGCTGCATTTCCACGTCGTCATCAATGGAAAAGGTGTAATCGGTGTCAGTGGCAATGAGGTCATAGTACACGGTTACTTTTTCGCCTGCTGCATATTCTGTTTTCCTGGACTCAAAGCCGGAACCATCATAATTGAGCTTGTATGTTTGCTTTCCGCAGCCCGATACTGATAGCATAATCAGGATCCCAATCAGTACAATAGATATATTCTTCTTCATGCTGTCAGCCTCCTGTTCAAAAGAGTGATCTGCAGGCCGCTCCTGAAGGGCTTTTGCCTCCTTACCGGCTGAGTTATTCCGCAAAAAAACGAGCAACCCCTCAGGATTATTCTTAAAACCTGCTGCCGCAATTTGTACAAATCCTGCTGCCAAAGACCGGCGCTTTATGGATTGTATTCCTTCTTCAAACAGCTTCCGTCCTTCGATCTCATCTTTTTGACGTTCTTCCGGTGTCATGTCAGGTTGATATATCATAAAAAGGATTATCCTTACAAATTACAACCTATCAAGCTGATTATATCGTGGAACACATTCAGATTCAAGCCCGCAAAAG
>CACYXZ010000120.1 GCA_902778525.1 Oscillospiraceae bacterium
TTCAGCCGTCCGAAGGAGCACTCGTGCATGTGGCCCGACACCGTATGGATCGCGCCCGGTCCCAGCAGGACCGCATCCGTATCTTTTTGCAGGGGCAGCACGGCCCCATCGTTTTTCAGAAGCACCATGCCGGCCCGGGCGATCTCCAGAGCCTCCCGGCTGTTCTCATCCAGGATCTCGTTGCGGCGGCTCTCATCCATGACCTCGTCCATCTCGATGGCCTCCGGCGGATTCGGGTCTGCGGCGGCGGTGCCGTCCCGGCTGATCTGGACCAGGCCAAGGTAGCCGATCTTGCCCATGGCGTAGAGGTTGTAGCCCACCGCCTCATCAATGTCCGCTTCCGTCAGGGTCCCGGCCTTCAGGGCCTTCTGAACCGCCTCCAGATTATTGAAGCTGTCGGAGGGAGTCTCCATGGTGACGCCCTTGTCCACGGTGAACTGGTAGTTTCCGCCCCAGTCCGTCAGGACGATGCCCTTCCAGTTCCACTGGTTCCGGAACACCTCTTTGAGCACATAGCTGTCGGCGCAGGCCTGCCGGCCGTTGGTGCTGCCGTAGTTGGTCATGACCGTGTGGGCGGAGTTGTCCTTCCGGAAGATCTGCTCGTAGATGGAGAGCTGATTCTCCATCATGGTCTGTTCGTCGGTGTTGCCCATGCCGCCCACGTGCTTGAGGCAGGCCAGCACGTTGTTTTCCTCCAGGCCCTTGGCCATGGCGCTGCCCAACTGCCCCTCCAGGTACCAGTCCTCGCCGAACATATCCCGGGCACGGCCCGTAGTAAGCGTGCGCACCAGATCCGTCTGGATGCCCAGCTGCATATTGCCGGCGCTGGCCTTGTTGTCCCGGGCGTACAGGGCCCCATACCGCTCCGCCAGCTCCCGGTCAAAGGTGCAGGCCAGGGAGATCTCGCTGGAGGGCCGGGTGGTCTCAAAGCCGGAGTTGCCGATGACGCCCATGGGCCCGTCGTAGCAGCGCATGACCGGCACGCCTACCCGGGCCGCGCCCTTCCAGTAGCCGGTGCCGTAGCTCTTGTCGATGGACATGGCGGAGGTGTCCTGGCCCATGATGCCGTCTGCGGAGAGCATCTGGATCTTCTCCTCCAGGGTCAGGGTTTTCAGGATCGCCTCGATCTTCTGCCTGAGCATGGTGTCCGTGGTATCGGACTCGACATGGGTGATGGGGTACGCCTCCGGAAACTCCGCGGAGAGATAACCGTAGCCGTCGTTGTGGATCTTGTATTCCTTGCTCATCGTTTGCCTCCTTGGAAAATGGGCGGGCAAACAGCTTTGCCCGCCCATGAAGTGGTTCTTACTTGTTCTGATAACGCTCGTAAGCAGCAGCGTAGATGTCGATCATTTCGTTCGCGCCGAGGGAATCCATTGTATCAAGGTAGGTATCCCACTGGGCGTCGATGTCAGCATCGCCGATCATGAACTTGATCACGATCTCATCCATGTAGGTGGAGACGTCGGTGGAAGCCGCGGCGTATGCGCTCTCCTCGTCGGCGGTCAGGCTCATGGTGGGCATCTTGTTCTTGTTGTCGGCTGCCGCCCAGACGTCCGCGAAGTCCTTCCAGGTGGTCAGGGTGGAGATGTTGTACTTGGTGTAGTCGGCATAGCAGGGAGCCTGATACATGAAGTTGAAGATGATGGCCTGGGTCTGGGTCATGCCGTCGGGGTTGTTCATGATCTCGTCGGTATACCACTTGCTGCCGTCCTCTCTGTACTCAAAGGTCTCACCCTCGATGCCCCAGTTGCAGAGCTCCGCGCCCTCCTGGGTGTAGAGGTAGTTCATGAACTGGCAGAACAGTTCCAGCTTCTCCTCGTCGCAGTTGGTGGAAACACACCAGCCGTCCTTGACCTGGGCGTCAATGCCGCCGGTCAGGTGGATCTGCTGATCCTCGGTCTGACGGGGGATGTAGCCGGGAACCAGGGTGGCATCCTCGTTCTCAAAGACAAACTGTCCGGCAAACTCGCAGTAGCAGAAGGTCACAGCGCTCTTGTCAGCACCCATGTACTCGGCCCGGAAGTTGTTGGCCTCGCCCCAGGGGATGCAGTAGAAATCCTTGTAGATGTAACCGGCCTCATACCACTCGTTGAACTGCTTCAGGTACTCCTTGAACTCGTCGGTGGTGGGACCGTAGATCATGTTGCCGTCGTCATCGAGAGAGAAGCCGGAGGAGCTGATACCGAAGCCGGCGGAGAACACGTCGTAGTCCATATCGGTGACAAAGAACGGGGCCTCCATGCCCAGTTCATTCTTGAAGGCGCCGAGGACTTCCGTGTAGTCGTCATAGGTGACGGGCACATCCAGGCCCACCTGGTCCAGCATATCCTGGCGAACCAGAATGCCGTTGTTGGGAACGAACTCCTTCTCGGCAATCTCATTGAAGAACATGACGTAGCCGTCGTCGCTGTAGACCTGCTGGCGGATGCCGTCGGTCTGGATCAGGTTGTAGTAGTCCGGGGCGAACTCCTCGAGATAGGGAGCCAGATCCCAGTACACTTCCTCATCGATGGCAGAGGCGACGCCGCCCACGTAGAAGTTGCCGCCCACGATCTCGGGCAGATCATTGGCCGCCACCAGCAGGGAGTGGGTCTCGGTGATGGTGAACATGGTGTCCATGGTCCATTCAAAGTCGATGTTGGTCCGCTCCTTCAGACGCTTGAAGATGTTGTATTCGCTGGGGTCGCCGTAGCTGTTCATGTTGGGGTTGGACAGGCCCAGGATGGAGAAGGTGACCACCTCGTCGGTGAGGGGCAGCTCCATGGTGTTAGGCGCGGCGGCCTCGGGCTCTGCGATCTCAGCAGGAGCAGCGGATTCTGCGTCCTCGGCGTCCTCGGCATCCTCGGCGGGTGCGGCATCCGCTTCCGGCGCGGACTCGGCGGCCTCGGATGCAGAGGCAGCCGGCGCACTGCTCCCGGCGCTGCCGCCGCAGGCAGCCAGACTGAGCATCAGAGCCAGTGCCAGCAAAAGTGCCAGAACTTTTTTCGTGGTTGACATGTTCAATTCCTCCTTGCATTTGATGGTTCCATTACAAGGGCAATCTCAAAATTGTAAAAACGCAATATAATATACAGAAACATTGTATTTTTACAATCTCTCTTGTTCACCGGCTGAAACTGTGCTATGATGCAGACGGAGGTGTTAAGCGATGTATCGTGAACTGGTGGAGGCAGATTTATTGAAACCCGGTCCGTTTATGGATACGGCAAAGGCGCTGTACTTGGAGGGTCGCTGGGACGCCTTTTTTCAGCCGCGCACGGTAGAGGATTTCCAAAAGTATATCCGGGAGAACCCGGCCCCAAAAGATCCAATCATACAGGAGATCTTCAAGAACAACACATCCCCCACCGCCAACGAGGAGCTGCTGTTTCCCAACGCCTTTGACCTGAATGTGGTTCCGTCCATGCGCTACAACCTGGGCTGTATCCACAGCCACAGCTATTATGAGATCTCCTACCTGGCGAAGGGGACCTGCACCCAGATCGTAGGCGGTTCTGAGATCCATACAGAGGTGGGAGATTTTGTGATCCTGGCCCCGGGGGTCTCCCACTATATTCAGATCCTGGATGACGAATCCATCGTTCTGAGCATCGGAATCCGAAAGAGCACCTTCCAAAACGCCTTTTTCGGATTGTTCACCGGCCAGGATATGCTGTCATCCTTCTTTTCCAAGACGCTGAATGGCGAATCCGCCAGCCAATACCTGATGTTTCAGACCGGAAACGACGGGACTGTGAAGGATTTCCTCTATGAGATGTACTTTGAGTGCAGCCATCCCATCGCCTATACCCGGCAGGCCCTGAACAACAAGATGTCCGATGTGTTTATCTATCTTCTGCGCTATCATCAGGACCATGTTGTGATCGGGTCGGATACGCTGCACTCCAACGCCCAGCTGCTGCCGATCCTCCAGTATATCCAGTACCACTACGCCACGGTGACTTTGCAGGAACTGTCCGAACTGTTCCACTATCATCCCACCTATATCGGCAAAGCCATCAAGGCGGAAACCGGAAAGACCTTCAATGAGCTGCGGCAGGACCTGCGTCTCAGCCGGGCGGCTGATCTGCTGCGGCACACAGATACGCCGCTGCAGCGGATCGCCATGGATCTGGGGTACAGCGACGTGAGCCATTTTTACCGGAATTTCAAGTCCCGCTATGGCATGACGCCGAATCGGTATCGTGGACAATCATAAGGAACACCCCACCCAATCACGACCCTGGTACAAAACCAGTTCGTATTGGGTGGGGTGATTCAATACTCAGGCTGTCAGATCGTTTACACGCTCCATGGCCCGGTCATAGGCGTCCTGCTTCAGGTCGATCATATCCTGCAGGCCCATGGCGTAGAGGGTATCCACAAAGGAATCCCACTCCTTGTCCACATCGGCGGAGCCGGTGATGAACTCCAGGATCTTGCTGTCAAGATAGGTGGACAGGTCAGATTCGATGGAGGCGTATTCCGCTGTTTCATCGGTGGTCATCACCGCATAGGTGGGATAGTTCCAGGCGCAGTCGGACAGGGTCCGGAGGTCCTCGTAGACCTGCCACTGGTTGTCGGTGAAGTCATAGAAGGTCCGGGACATGTCGTTGAGGAACGGGAAGAAACTGGAGGCCGCGTTGGTGGCATACACATAGCTTGCGAAGAAATAGCTAAGCCCGTCCGGATTGTTGATGATCAGATCCGTATAGTGGGGCTTACCCTCGCTGTCCAGTGTATAGGTCACATCCTCCACGCCGTAGTTGGTCAGCAGGTAGGCGTCGTCGCTGAACAGATACTCCACCAGATCGAGCAGCGGATCAATGTCCTCGCAGTCGGCGGAGAAGGCCCAGTTGTCGTTGTCCTTCATCATGCCGAGCAGGGTGGATTCGCCCACATGGGCCTCACCGCCGTCCGCGGACACATAGGGCAGAACCGCCATCTCAAAGGCGTCATCACTGACGTTCATCATGATATCCGAGGTGTTGTTGGCGGCTGTGGAAACCAGGCTATTGAGGCCCAGGCCAAAGTCCAGCCGGGACTGGGATCCCAGGTCGGCGTTGGTGCTGGAGAAGAAATCCTGGGACATGAGCCCATCGGTATAGATCCGGTTCATGAACTTGAAGTAGTCCTTGGCCCGATCCTGGGCCAGACCGAATTCCACCTGTCCGTCCACGACCTCGTAGCCGTCCAGGTCAATGTTCTGCCCATAGGCAAGGTCAAAGAACAGGCCGTCTGTGGTGGGCACCTCATAGATGGCGCCCTTCTCGTCATAGCTCTTTTTCAGATAGTCATACAACTCATCATAGGTCCTGGGAACCTCCATGCCGAATTCGTCCAGCCAATCCTTGCGGATCACGGGCCCCACCACCTCCTGCGCCACCTCGGGGGTCAGGGCACAGATGGTGGGCATGTAGCCGGAATCGGTGTAGGCAGCCATCAGGGTGCTGGTGTCCTTGGAAAGATAGGACCAGTAGGTGGGGCATTTCTCCGGCAGCACATCCGCCAAATCCTGAATGATGCCGTCCTCTACGGCCCCTTCCAGGCCGGTACCATAGTAGCCCATGGCGAACATGATGTCCGCGTAGTCGCCGCTGGCGATCATCAGATTGAAGTTGTCCTGCTCCGCAGCGCCGTTGGCGGCGGTCATATCAAAGTGGATGTTGGTGATCTCCTGGAGGGTGTCCAGCACCAGGATTCCCTCCATGGTGTCGGTGTCGATCAGGTCCGCCGCAAAGGGGGCGTAGCAGAGCCAGTAGGTGTAGGTCAGCACATCCTCGGAGATGGGGAGCGTGATCTCCCGGCCGGCCACTTCCGGTTCTGTCTCCTCTGCGTCAGAGACTTCCTCGGCGGAATCCGCTTCCGGTTCTGCCGCCTCAGGCTCTGTTTCAGCAGGTTCCTCTTCCGGCGCGTCTGCCGTTTCAGCCTGAACCTCCGGGGCAGATGCGGAAGCCGCTGCGGCGCTTTCCGCAGAAGCGCCGCAGCCAGCGAGCAGGCCCAGGAGCATGGCCGCTGCCAGCAAGATGGATAACAATTTCTTCATGATGATTCCTCCTAAGTATTGTTGAATTGGTTTACTTGCAAATATCGTGCACCCACTGGGCAAAGCCGCCTGTACCGTCCCCGTCCACGTCGCCGTGCCCGGCGTTCCAGATCAGGGCGTAGTCTACATCCGCTCCGGCCATCTTCGCCGCCATGCACAGGTTGTAAGCGATGGTGAAGGCGGTGTGTTCATCGGCGGTGCCGTTGCGGGTGCGCCAGTGCCCCGAGAAGTCGGATTTTACCTTGCCCCTGGCGTTGTCCAGCAGGATATGGGTGGCGTTCATCAGGTAGGTCTGCCGCTTCAGGTCCTCCCGCGCCGAGTCGACGATATAGGCCTCCGCATCGCAGTCTTCAAAGCCCTCCAGCGTTCGATATTTCTCCAGATTCGCCTCCAAGACAGCTCCGTCTGCGGCACTGAAATGGACGGCCTCTTCATCGGCGTTTCCAAAGGCGTTGTTTTCCGCCTTGCAATGGAACGTGTCAAAGCCGGGAACGGATTTTCCACGTTTGAGCCCGGTTCCCTGGCAGAAGCCGGGAAGATCGGTAACATGAAAGCCGGTTTCGTCCCGGCGGAGCCACTGATCTGTGTCTTTGAGGGTCGCCAGATAAGCCTCCAGCGAGGGATAGGAAACGGTCTCCTTGGGGCCGAAGCCGTGGGCTTCCTCAAAGGTCACTCTGCCGTCCGCCCCGGTTTTCTCCGCGAGAAATTTGTTCAGGGCATCGGAAATGTTCTGCAAAATCTGCTCGTAATAGCTGCCGCCCCGAAGGTCGTCGGTCAGGGTCAGGGCAGCGCCGTCTTCATTTTGCAGACCCAGTCCATTCAGATACGCGCCGTAGGCTTTGGCCAGGTCCCTCTGATACTCCTGCTGGAAGAGAGAGAGCCGCTGCAAACCCGGCGTGCCGAAGTCCTCAAACTCGATGTTGGGATCGTCAAACCGCTGCCATGCGTAGGCCATGTCGGCATTGTCGATGTCCGCAATGGGGCAGTAGCACTGGCTGGCAAAGATGTCGTCCCGGATGGTGCTGGTG
Source organism: Oscillospiraceae bacterium (assembly GCA_902778525.1). Taxonomy (GTDB): domain Bacteria; phylum Bacillota; class Clostridia; order Oscillospirales; family Oscillospiraceae; genus HGM13006. The sequence continues at coordinate 7,057 of CACYXZ010000120.1, forward strand.
TAGCTGCCGTCAGCATTTCGCTCCAGGCCCGCCGCGCCGATCTCGTAGAGATACGGGAAGTAGTCAGGCATGTTACCTGTTGCTCCTAAGATGGAGCTCATCTGTCCGCCGCCGGAGCCGCCGCAGGAGATGATCTTTTCCTTGTCGCCGGGAATATGCCGGTCGTTCAGCCGGAGCATCCGCACCGCCGCCTTCTGGTCCACGCAGGCGCTGGGGGCCTTTCCTGCAGGGCCCAGGTCCCGGCTCCGGGCACCCACGGAGATGTGGACGAAACCCTCCCGGATATAGTCGAACATGGCCTCCATGGGCGTGCTGGACATCCAGCCCGCGCAGCCGTTCACCAGAATGACCGGTGCGGTTCTGGCCGTGTAGCCGTTGCACGATCCCTGTTCGTTCACGGTGCCGTCGTCATGCAGATAGGCAGCCGGGACGAAGATGTTCATGTACTGGTGGTTCCGGCTCAGAATATTCGTTGCATAGTACACAAAGTGCAGCCCATAGTAGGTTCCGTCTTTGCTGCGCTCCCATTTGTCCTGATACTGCGCCCAGTCCAGGGTCATGTGGTCCCAGTCCCGATCCGGCAGCACGATGTTGGGCCGCGGAGGCGGACCGCCGGCCCCCGGGTGCTGTACGGGCATCTGATGCAGATCGTCCATCATATCATCCTTTCTTTGCAAAACGTCAAAACATTGGTATAATGGAAATAAATTTTGATTGGGGAGGGGTCTGAGATGCTGTCGCCGGAACAGATTTCCATGCTGCGGGAGTTGGCCCAGACAGAGGATTTGCCGGAGGCAAGACGGCTGTGTGAGGCGTTTCTCCAAAAGACAGCCGCTGAGCCGCAGAAAAACCCAACAACACCGGAGGGCTTGCTCTCCGCACTTCTGACCGAAAATGAACTATCGAATGCGGATCGGACTTTTGGGAAGCTGACCGGCAGAGTGTTTTCCAGCTTTTCGCTGCTGGCGGCGGACGCAGACGCAGACTTAAATGTTCCGATGCCCCCGGACTGCTGGCAAATGCGCTATGGGTCGTGTCTTGTCATCGTGGCGGCATCCACCGGCGGGCCTGTGGTTATGGAGCCGCTGCAGGAACTGCTTCGGAAGCAGGGGATCTCCGCCGGGGTCAGCCGCCCCTTTGATGATTTATCCGGGCTGCGCCAGGCGTACAGCCAGGCCTCGGCAACGCTTCGCACCATCCGCATCCTGGGGCGAAGCAATACGGTAGGGTTTTATGACGATTTCCTGATGATCCGTCTGCTGGAACTGATCCCCCATGACGTATCCCTCAGCGGCTTCTGCCTGCCAGACATTCAGGCGCTGCAGGAATACGATAAGACCCACGATTCGGAACTGTGCCGGACCCTGCTGTGCTATCTGGAACATGCCAGAAACGCCAGCAGCACCGCCCGGGCACTGAATGTCCACCGGAATACGATCCATTACCGAATCGGCAAGTGCAAGGAGATCATGCCCGGACTGGATTTTCAGAATGACTACATCACGTTCCTGCTGATGGTTTCTCTGCATATCGCGGAGTATGACTTTTATCGGCAGCGAGTCCGTCAGATCATGCCTATCCTCTGATGTTACATCCATTATATCGAATTCACAGCCCCATTTCTTTGGGCACAGGACTAAATATTGCACAATGATTGTGCAGCCTGTACAGCCACAGCCAGATAGCAGCCCCGCCTGACCAAAAACGCGTCTCGGTCGGGCGGGGTTTCATAAGCTGGTTATTTGGTGTATATATAGCAAACGACAGGTTTCTGTCGAAACCTGTCGTTTGCTGGTACGCCAGAAGGGACTCGAACCCCCAACCCTCGGAACCGGAATCCGATGCTCTATCCATTGAGCCACTGGCGCATTTCCATGTGCAGAAAACATTA
>CACYXZ010000121.1 GCA_902778525.1 Oscillospiraceae bacterium
GCCTCATTTTCTGAATTATTTGTACAGGACATTGCAGTCCCGTCTCATTATCTCATGGATGGTGAGTATTGGGTAGGGTACCGGGGATTAACCATTTACGAACGTACAGCGGAATACAATCAGCGATGGTAGACGTACTTGAAAAAGACGATGATGTGGTTTCATTCGAATGTAATGTTCGTCTTAAGGAAGCCTGCTGCCTGTCATTGGATACCCCCTTCCGGAGGACGTTTCCGCGATGACGGACCGCGTCGATCATCGGGCCATGTAATAGCGGCAGAACGATATGTAAAAACTGGACGGCTCCGAAAGAGTCGTCCAGTTTTTGTACAGATCAATGGGTGTAGGCGTATGCCTTCTCCGGGTCCACGTATTCCTCCAGATCCCGGAAGGTGATGCATCTGCCGCCGTTTTCGTAGATGATGCGGATCTGATCCTCAAAGGGCATGGGTTCGGCCATGGGACCGGAGCCGTCCACCTGATGCTTGACCATCAGCAGGACCTTGTTGGTTCCGTCGGTGGCGTCCAGGAGGGATTTGATTCCGGATTCATCCATGGCCGCCACATTGGGGACGATCATGGGGGTGTCCAGATAGGGGTCGTAGGGGGCGGAGCCCTTCAGACGCTTTTCCTTGCCCACCAGCTCACCCCGGCCCCAGCGGTAGCCCTCCGCCCGGATCAGCTCTTCCATGTGCCGGGTGCAGCCGCCGCCGGGATAGCCGAAGGTGATGGGTTTGGGAATGCCGTATCGGGCGCACCGCTTGTCGATGGTGCGGACCTCCTCCAGGATCACCTCGTCCGGGGAGGAGTAGAGGTTCACCGGATGGTGCCAGGAGTGGTTGGCGATCTCATGGCCCCGGTCGGAGAGCTCCCGGATCTGTTCCCAGGTCATGAACCGGGTCTTGTCCTCGAAGCCGGGACCGCCGCCCATGGGGTGGGCCATCTCCGTGGTGAAGAGCACCGCTTTGCCGCCGTACTTCTCCAGCACCGGGCAGGCCACGGTGTAATGGTCGATGGTGGAATCGTCGAAGGTCATGAGCACCAGACCTCTGGGAATGGGCTTTTTCAGGGGATCCGCCGCTTCCAGCGCCGCCTGCAGCTCGTCGTAGGTGAAGCCCAGCTCCTTTACCATGGATTCGTTGGGAACAGCGTCGCCGGAGAGCAGGGCCCGCATGATCCTCGTCAGATCCTCGTTCATGCCCGGAGGACCTCCCGGACCGCCGCCGGGACCGGCATCCTTCATGGTGCCGTCCTCATTCATGGGCGGCGGGCCCATCTCCGGATAGAGATCCGGCATGAAGTCCCGGAAGTCCGCCAAAGCCTCATACCGGGCCGGATCCAGCTCCCGCTTTTTGATGTCGTACTGCCGCAGCGCGGCCGAAAGTTCCTTGACTGTCACAGGGATCATCCTTTCCTTCAGATGTTTTCAGGCCAGTTTACGTTGTAGTATTTCTCGTATTCTCCCTCGGGGTATTTCACCCCGTACTTCTCCTCCAGCGCCTTGCCGCCGAAGGGCCAGCGGAAGTCGCCGTTGTAGTGCTCGTAGGGCTCGGGATCCATGGGGAAGGGGGCGGGGATCTCGTCGAACCGGTAGGGCCGGAAATAGTAGGAGGGTTTTCTCCCCGGGTGGTCATAGCCGCCGCCGGGCTGGCCCTTCATGGTGTTGGCGGAGTCGTAGTACCAGTCCTTGTAGAAGTCTGAGCGGATGGTACGGAACCACTTGAAGTGCCAGATTTTCCATTCCCCGGTCTCCGGGTTCTTGATGAAGTCGATGCCGTATTTGCCCCAGCACCAGAAGCTCTTAGCCTCGTCGGCCATGATGCCTGCGGGCATGGTCTCGAAGCCGGCGGACATCCAGGTGGCCTTGGCGGTCTTTCCGTCCCCCGCCACCTGAATGCAGGGGGAGCAGAGGGTGTGGAAAAAGATGCCGCCCCGGAGATCGTCCCCGGTCTGGCTCTCCCAGAAGCCCTTGACCGCGTCGTAGCCGAAGAAGCAGCCCCAGTCGCTGACGTCGGCGGAGATGTCGTCCCGCCAGTCGGCGAAGCACTCGATGCTCCGGGCAATATACGCGGGATTGAGATGCACGGCCTCGTAGTGGGCCATGACCTGCTGGATCTCGTTCACGGCTTTCTGCCGCTCCAGCTCAAATTTCAGATGTTCGATTTCTTTCCACAGTGTTTCTTCAGACATGATTAAGATCCTCCTGATTTCAATTTCTCTTCCATATTACAGCAATTTTCGTGCCACGTGGGGTTATTACGATAATTGATCTGTCTGGCACAAAAATTGCTATTTACTCTATAAAGGTAATAGTACTATGATGATACATAAAGAATCTTATTTCAGGACAACTAAGGAGGCGGTTTCATGCATACAAGGTACCCCCATCTGCTATCGCCAATCCGCTTGGGAAGCGTGACCTTCCGGCATCGGATGTTTTCCGCGCCTATGGGTGCCACGGACATCACCTTTGACTGTTCCCCCGGTCCCCGAACCCAGGGCTTTTATGAGCTGCGGGCCAAGGGCGGCGCGGCGGCGGTTACGGTTTCGGAGCTGGTGGTACACCCGGAGACCGACGGCAGCCATATGCTCCATCTGAATCTGACCACTCCCGGCAATCTGGCGGCCCATGCCTATGTGGCCGATGCCATCCGCCGCCACGGGGCCGTTCCCTCCATCGAGTTCTCCCACTCCGGCCAGTATGCCGGAACATACCTCACCGACAAGGACAAAAAGGCGTCCCTCAATCAATGGGGACCCAGCGACGGCGTCCGCCCCGACGGGATGCCGGTGAAGGGCCTCAGCAAAGAACAGATCGCGGATATTGTCAAGTCCTACGGGGACACCGCCGCCATCGCCAAACGGGCGGGCTATGAGATGATCATGGTACACGGAGGCCACGGCTGGCTCATCAACCAGTTCCTGTCCCCCTGGTTCAACAAGCGCACCGATGAGTACGGCGGCTCCCTGGAGAACCGGATCCGCTTCGCCCGGGAGGTGCTTTCCGCCGTTCGGGAGGCCGTGGGGCCGCAATTCCCCATTGAACTGCGGATGAGCGGCGCGGAGCTCTTTGAGGGGGGCTACGATCTGGCCGAGGGCTGCCGGATCGCCCACGCGCTGGAGGATCTGGTGGACCTCATTCATGTGTCCGCAGGGTCCTATCAGTTTGGCTTCTTCACCACCCATCTGCCCATGTTCGCGCCCCACGGAAACAACGTGTATCTGGCGGCGGAGATCAAAAAGCACGTCTCCAAGCCTGTGGCCACCATCGGGGCCATCAACGACCCCGCCATGATGGAGGAGATCATCGCCAGCGGAAAAGCGGACGTAATCTACATGGCCCGGGAGCTGCTGGCCGACCCCTTCCTGCCTAACAAGGTCGTTGCGGGCAAGGAGGGCGAGATCGTCAAATGCCTTCGGTGCTTCACCTGTATGGCGGAGCGCCCCACCACCGGCACCCGCCGCTGCGCGGTGAATCCGCTGATCGGCCGGGAGATCGAGGGCATGGAGGTGACGCCTGCCGGGAAGTGCAGAAAGGTCCTGGTGGCAGGTGGCGGCGTGGCGGGCCTGAAAGCGGCCGTCACCGCAGCCCAGAGGGGCCACAGGGTCGTGCTGTGCGAAAAGTCCGGCGCTCTGGGAGGAATTCTGAAATCCGAGCAGGCCATCGACTTCAAGCATGAGATGTACGAGCTGGGCCTGACGCTGGAGAAGCAGGCCAGGAGCGAGGGCGTGGAGATCCGACTGAATACCGCCGTCACGCCGGAGTATGTGGAAAACGAGAAACCGGACGCCCTGATCCTCGCCGTCGGCTCCAATCCCATTGTGCCGCCTCTGCCGGGCATTGACGGGGACAACGTGGTGGTGGTGAACAACTACTATCTGGCGTCTGACAAGGTCGGTGACTCCGTGGTGGTCCTGGGCGGGGGCCTGGCGGGCTGCGAGTGCGCGGTGCATCTGGCCCGGGAGGGAAAGGAAGTCCATTTGGTGGAGATGCGGGACACCCTGGCCCCGGACTGCAACATCCGCCACCGGCCCATCTTGATGCAGAAGATCGACGAGCTGGTGACGGTACATCTGGGCCATGCGGGCCTGCGGGTCACGGAGGAGGGACTCTGGTGCAAAGATCCCCGGGGGAAGGAAGTGCTGATCCCCGGAAAGACGATCATCTGCGCCGTGGGCCAGCGGGCCAACCGTACAGACGCGGAGGCCCTGCGCCTCTCCGCCCCCTTCGTCCGGGAGGTGGGGGACTGCATCCGTCCCGCCAACATCACCAAGGCCATGTACGAGGGTTATCACGCGGCGCTGGATATTATCTGAAGCGGGACAGAAAACAGCCGTTCTGAGGGCATGTAAAACCTCAGAACAGACAAACCATATAGCGGAAAAGACACGTCTCCCGTCCGGTCCAGTGGCCGGACGGGAGATGTTCTTTCAGCCTGAAGTGCCGCAAACCTCCGGTTTTCCCGGATCCGGAATGCTTTGTGAGCGAGGCCTCAGCCCGGAAATAGTGCTTGTTTTTACGTACCGGTTTCGATATAATTTACCATGTGGAGTTGTCTGCGAACCAAGCTGCTTTTTGACTTGTTTCAGCAGGAGAGGGGAAGCCGGCAGCGTGTGATAATAAGAGGGGAATGTACGATGAAGAAAGAACATTCGAATGGCCTGAGCCGCAATCTGGTGGGGGCCATTGTGCTGGTCCTCGGGATTGCCGCGGCATTTGCACTGTTTTATTCTTCCAATGTGCGGCGCATTACACGGCAGAACGAAAACTACATCGCGGATATTGCGTTGCAGAGAGCCGATCTGATCGAGGACCTGTTCCGGGAGAATCTGGCCTATATCGATTCCGCGGCCATCGTACTGGAGACGGAATTCGAGAATCAGGAGATCGACGCCGCAAAACTCAACGTTCCCGACGAAAGCGACATAGACGCTACGGAACTGGCGCAGGTCGCGGATATCCTCCGGATCTATGAAGAGCGCTTTGCCTTTGACTATCTGCGCTTTATCGACCTGTACGGCAGAGACTATACCACCGGGGAGAAGGTCATCGCGGCCAACGTATCCGAGCGGGAATACTTCAGGAAGGGCATGCAGGGCCAGAGCGGAATGACATATATCCTGGACTCCAAGGTGACCAGCGAGCGTCAGATCGGCTTTTACAGTCCGGTGCGGCAGAACGGAGAGATCGCCGGTCTGGTGGTGGGCTTCTACGGTGAGGCGTTCATCGGCAAGCTCCTGAGCGTGTCCCTGTTTGACTATGACTGCGACGTGCTGCTGTGCGACAGGGACGGAAACATAATCTACAATACGGGAAAGGACGGCGCCGGGCTCACGAATTTCCTGGAAGGGCTCGATACGCTGGAAGTGAACTGGGGCAGCAAATATCCATCCTCAGTATCAAGTTGGCGAAACAACTGGCCGCAGATCTCGACTTACTTTAAATATCCACAGGAACTGCGCCGTCTGATCTATACGACCAATCAGATCGAGAACTTCAACCGGCAGCTCCGGAAGGTCACAAAGACGCGGACGATCTTTCCATCCGATGATGCACTTTTCAAGCTTCTGTATTTAGCTACGACGGACATCACAGAAAAATGGACCGGCCGGGACAGGGACTGGGGTAAAGTGCTGTCACAATTATGCATCTACTTCGACGACCGGATCGAGCCCGGCGATCTGGAATGACAGGCAGCATAAAACTAAGATTCAGGCTGCCGTATTGACAGCCTGAATCCTGTATGCCATTATGATGGCGCAAAGACCGTATTGCTAACTTATTAATGTCTTGGCATCAATTCAAGAGTTTACACAGAATACGTTACACTACCCTGTCTGAAGCATTTCGGCTCGAAGGAATTCATGAACCATCAATGTAATCCGTAAGATAAAGCGTCGCTTCATCCGTACGGAGGATCACGGCATTTCTTTCCGAGACATAACCTCCGTTCCCGCGGTCATCAAGGTAATCCTTCATGATCTTTACGCCCGCCTTTACCGTCTCCGATTCCCCTTTCGTACAGCCGGC
>CACYXZ010000122.1 GCA_902778525.1 Oscillospiraceae bacterium
GGGACGATCCGCATCACTGCCCAGGAGGACGGCCTGAAGGCGAAGAACACCATCGGCGGCGGACAGATTCTGATTCAGGACGGGGATCTGACCGTGGATTCCCAGCAGGACGGCATCCAGTCCGACGGAACGCTGTCCATCGAAGGCGGCACCATCGGGATCTCCACGCTGGGCGGCTCGGCCAACGCCCCGGCCCACCAGGGAGACTTTTTCGGAGGCCCTCCCGGCTGGTTCAACGACACCACGGCTGAAGACGAGACCGCTTCTGCCAAGGGCGTCAAGTCCCTGTATGACATGACCATCTCCGGCGGACGGCTGATGATCGACAGCTACGACGACGCCATCCACTCCGACGCCTCGGTCACCATCACCGGCGACGCGGACATCGGTATCGCCGCCGGCGACGACGCGATCCACGCCAACGATCATCTGACCATCGAGAGCGGCAACGTCCAGATCACCCAGTGCTATGAGGGCCTGGAGGCGGTATTCATCGACATCCTGGGCGGAGACGTCTACCTCAAATCGGATGACGACGGCATGAACGCCAACGGCGCCGAGATGTTCGGTCCCATGGGCAACATGATGGGTATCACCGATACCCTGGAGGACGCAAATACATATCTGCATATCGCAGGCGGAAATGTGCTGGTCAATGCAGAAGGCGACGGCCTGGATTCCAACGGGTTCCTGTTTATCGAGGGAGGGACCACCTATGTAGCCGGCCCGTCCAGATCCATGAACGGCGCGTTGGACTGCGGCTCCTCGGCCCAGATCAACGGCGGGACGGTGCTGGCTTTCGGCGTGTCGGGCATGGACGAGAACTTCGGCGCCAATTCCACCCAGCCGGCGCTGAAATGCGTGTTCAACGTCAGTCTGGCCGGAGACGCGCCTCTGACGCTTGCGGACAGCGAGGGCAACGTTCTGGTGGAATTCCAGATCGACGAGCCGGACAAGAAGTACAACTCCGTGGTGATCTCCTGCCCGGAGCTGACGGTGGGAAAGACCTACACCCTGACCTGCGGAGAGGAATCCGTGGAGATCGAGCTGACCGATACCATTACCGCAGTCCGGCAGACTGCAGCGGGGAGCTCTGAGACCTCCTCCAGCTGGGGATTCGGGCCCGGCGGCGGACCGGGCGGCGGTCCCGGAGGCCCTCCGGGATTCTGAGAAGACGATACGGACACGGGACGGCATTTTGCCGTCCCGTGTTTTTGCATGGAAGAGCACCGCAAAATGACCTATGATATATTACAATTTTGTTAAGCGTTTCTTGTGGATAATCCTAATTTACAAACTATTTCGAACACTTTATAATGAGTTCGTACAAATGGGAGTACGAGTCCCGACTGGAAAGGAGAAATGAAACATGACGAAAAAGGCATTGGCGCTGCTCCTGGCGCTGACCATGATCCTGGCGCTCTTTGCGGGCTGCGGATCTGCGTCCACCCCGGCCTCCGGCGGCGAAAGCGCGGCGCAGGCGGATTCTGCGGCGGCTCCCGCGGAAGGGGAGCCGGAAGCGGCGGAACCCGCTGCGGAGCCTGCGGTGGAACCGGACGCACCTGCGGAGGAAATCTCTGCTGAGGAGCCTGCGGAAACGGCTGAGGAGCCCGAGGAGGTCGAGTACGCCTCCATGTCCGATAAATACTTCGCCATGACGGTGGAAACGAACCATAAATATAAAGAACTCCAGGATGGCGTGAAGGACGTGATCAGCTATCCGCTGGACGGCGGCGAGACCCTGAGCATGTGGCGGGTCTTCTCTGCGTTTATCTGGAACGGCCTGATGAACTCCTACGCCGAGGCGCCCACCATGCCTCTGATCGAAGAGGCCACCGGCGTGAAGATGAACTTCATCGAGTGCTCCGATTCCGCGGCCTGGGAGCAGTTCAACCTGACCATCGCATCCGGCGACTACCCGGATCTGATGAGCATGGACTACTACTCCGGCGGCGTGGCCTCCGCCTATGACGATGAGATCATCATCGATATGACCGATCTGATCGAGACCGAGATGCCGAACTACAAGGCGGTGCTGGACACCATTGACGACTACACCATGAAGAGCGTCTACACCGACGACGACAAGATGCTCCGGATCTTCACCTTCGTGTCCAATGTGGTCTCCGAGCAGGGCCTGAGCTACCGGGCCGACTGGGCCGAGGAGAACGGCATGGACGCCATCGTCACCACCGACGATATGTTTGACTACCTGAGCTACGTCAAGGCCACCTACGACTGCCGCTACCCCATTTTCATTGACAACTCCGGCGTGCTGGAGGGTTTCACCGGCGCCTGGGGCACCCCCGGCATTAATCTGGGATGGACGGATCTTGGCATGTACCTGGAGGGCGACACGGTGGTCTCCACCCTGACCGACCAGCACTTCCGGAACTATCTGGAGGGCTTCCACCGGTTCTATGAGGCCGGCCTGATCAAGGACGATTTCTATTCCGAGGGGTATGGCCCCGACTACATCAACAGCTACGTCTCCGAGGATCAGTGCGCTGTGACCTCCATCCGGGGTGACAAGTTCACCACCATGACCGAGGCGGCCATCTCTCCCACCTTCCACTTTGTGGCCACTGCGCCTCTGGTGGAGGAGGAAGGCGGCAGCTACGACTTCCTGATGAAGACCAACTACATCGGCATGGGCAATATGTCCATCACCACCGGCTGCGACGACCCGGAGCTGGCGGCCCATTTCCTGAACTGGTTCTTCACCTATGACGGCTACATCCTCACCAACTTCGGCGAGGAAGGCGTGGCCTTCGAGTATGATCCTGCCGGAAACCCGGTCTACACGGACTTCATCGTCCACAACCCGGACGGCTACAACCCCATGAACCTCCGGAACATGTACACCAACCCGGTGTTCAACAACTACAACAACTCCACCTCCCTCTTCTACACCTATGACGAAGTGGAGCTGGACGCTTTCGACGTCTGGAACAACAACGGCACCTCGGACAAGACGATGCCGACCCTGAACCTGACCACGGACGAAAGCTCTGAGTATTCCAACCTTGCCTCCACCATATTCACCTATGCCACCGAGCAGATCCTCAAGTGGATGATCGGCGAGGCGGAGCTCACTGACGAGAACTGGGACGCCTACTGCGCCCAGTGCGAGAGCATGGACCTCCAGCGCTGCGTGGAGATCTATCAGACGGTCTACGACCGGATGTACAAATGACCCTGACGGGAGCCGCTCCGGCGGCTCCCGTCTTGTTCGGAAAAACATTGGAACAATACCATAGAAATCATAAAAAGCGATTGCATTTCGGATTATTTGTGCTACAATATAAGAGGTAAAAAGAGCGCCCTTTTTGGACGCTTAACTTAAGAAAGGACTGATTCCCATGGCCAAGACAATTATTACCGCTGCTCTGACCGGCGCTGTGACGCCTGCCGGTTATGACGTTCCGGAGACCCCCACTCAGATCGCCGAGTGCGCTTATGAGTGCTGGAAGGCCGGTGCCGCTATTGTGCATCTGCATATGCGTGACGACAATGGCGCCGGTGTCATGGATCCCGTGAAGTTCTACGAGACCATCAAGCTCATCCGCGCCCACAAGGACTGCGACGTCATCGTCAACTGCACTTCCTCCGGCGACAACCGCGTCTCCGATGACTCCCCCTATGGCAACGCCATGCGCATGCTGCACCACAAGTATGTTCCCGGTATCGAGATGGGCACCTTCGACGCCTCCTCCTTCAACTGGGGCATCCCCGGCGGTGTGTTCCACAACTCCCCCAACATGCTCACCACCCTGGGCCATCTGTACCAGGAGAAGGGCATCAAGCCTGAGTTCGAGATCTTTGATTTCGGCGCGCTGCGCGCTGTTGGCATCTACTGGAAGAAGGGCGTCGTTGTGGCTCCTCTGCACTTCCAGTTCTGCATGGGCGTTGTTGGCGGCATGGACGCCACTCCCAATGACACTCAGATCCTCATCACCGAGATGAACCGCCTGATCGCCGAGGGCAAGCTGCCCAAGGAGGTCACCTGGTCCGGCTTCGGCATCGGCAAGGGCCATCTGCCTGTCATGTTCACCTGCATCGCCAACGGCGGCGGCGTCCGCGTGGGCATGGAGGACAACGTTGTCTACGCCCGCAAGGCGGACGGCACCAAGATCATGGCCACCAACCTGATGCTGGTGGAGCGCGCTGCCCGGGCCATCGAGGCCTTTGGCAACGAGGTCGCTACCTCTGCTGAGGCTCGTGAGATGCTGGGTCTGAAGCCCCTGGATCACGAGGCTGTCTGCGCTGCTCTGGACGCTGTCAAGGTCGAGGATCTTGAGGCTGCCAAGCAGGCTGTCAAGGACGAGTTCGGCGGCCCCTACTTCGCTGCGGCCGGCATGGGCGGCAAGAAGTAAGAATTCCCTTTCATACAAGAATCCCGCAATGGAGATTTCCATTGCGGGATTTTTTCTGTCAGGAGATAAAAGGGAGAATGGGCCGGAGCCGGGAGATCAGGATCCCGCCGGCCAGTCCGACGGCCAGTCCCGCCCCGATCCCGCAGAGCATCAGCACCGGGAAGTAGGCCATCAGCCCGGCAGTCTGCAGGATCACGGCGGCCACAAGGACCTGACCCAGATTGTGAAATACGCCGCCCAGCGCGGATACAAACATCACCGAGCATCGCTTCCGGGTCAGCAGCATGACCAGATAGCTCAGGATCCCGCCGGCCAGGGAGTAGAAGAAAGCGTAGGCGTTGCCGAACAGGAACGTCTGCAGCAGGATCTTCAGTCCGCACAGCGCCGCGCCGGGAAGGGGGCCCAGAAGATACAGCCCGATCAGCACGCTCAGGTTCGCGAGCCCCAGCTTTGCCCCGGGCAGCGCCCCGGATACCGGGATCAAACTGTCCACCCATGAAAGAACAAAGGCGGCCGCGGCCAGAAGGGCCAGCGTGGCCAGGCGCTTGGTCTTATCTTGTGACGGCATCGACGCCAGCCTCCTTTCCGGTGACGCTCAGCACGATCCTGGCGGGCAGACATACGATCTGCTCACCCGTATTTGATATGGGCCGGTGATGCTGGCAGATCAGGTCCGGGCAGCTTGCGTGCTCCACGTGGGCGCTGCCGCCGGAGACGACAAGCGTCAGTGAAAAGCCACCGTAGCCGTCGATGGGGATGACTGCCGGCTGATCAAGGGGATAGACCTCCGTCACCTGTCCGTTGACGGAGACAGAAACGGCCGTGCCGGGGGCTCCCGGCCAGAGAGCCCAGATCAAAAGCGCAAGGATCACGGCGCCAAGGAACACCGCCTCCCGGCGGCGGAGCCTCATGGTGCTGCCTCCAGAACGGTCACGTCCCGGCCGGATTCGATCTCCAGTTCCGGCGTGACATACATCCCGTCTGCAGTGATCAGGACCATCTGGAACAGGTCGCTGTGACCGTTCCAGAACTCCACGGCGCCATCGAATCCCATCACAAACAGGGCGGTGGAGAGAGCGTCCGCCAGGGTGCCGTCCGAGGAGACGATGGTGACGCTTTGGAGATCGGATTCCGCCGGGAAGCCGGTCTTCGGGTCGAGAATATGGTGGTAGATCCTGCCGTCCGCCTCAAAAAACCGTTCGTAGGCGCCGGAGGTGATGGCGTACATGCCGCCGGGAAGCGTCAGGATCCCGGCGTATTCTCCGCTTTGATCCGGATCCTCGACGGCCACCCGCCAGGAGCCGCCCGGCTTCTGGCCCAGGGTGCCCACATTGCCGCCCAGAGAGATCACCGCGCTGTCCACGCCGGCGTTCTCCATGACGCTCAGGACGCGCTCTGCCGCGTATCCCTTGGCGATCCCGCCCAGATCCAGCGCCATTCCTTCGCCGATTTTCACCGATTCGCCATCCAGAGAGACCCGCTCGTATCCGCATGCAGACAGCAGATCTGAGAGAAGACCGGGATCCGGCACATGCTGGATATCGGCATGGAAGCCCCAGGCTTCGGAAATCAGGCCGAGGGTGGGATCGTAAGCACCTGCCGTCAGGCGGGAGGCTTCCAGAGCCGACCC
>CACYXZ010000123.1 GCA_902778525.1 Oscillospiraceae bacterium
GTATAATCAGTTTCCCATGCGTCCGCTTAATTGGCAATCTCCTAAACAGGTCTTATTTGCTTTTCCTTATGTGTAACACATCATTGACAAACCTACAGATGCCATTAAAAATTTGCTGATTTATTGCAAAAAAGTGTCAGGCGTCCATCGCCTTGCAGACGTCGATCCACCGGTCATACTCCGAGACCCGTTCCAGCTCCGGGATAGACAGCTCGATGGCGCTCTCCGGCGTTCCCGCTGCGGGGAAAACCGTGGAAAAGCGTTTGATCGACTCGTCCAGATAGACCTTCACGCCTGTCCTGACGCCGAAGGGGCACACTCCTCCGACCTCATGCCCGATCAGCATCTCCACCTGGTCCCGCGGGATCATCTTCGCTTTCGTGTGGAAAACGGCTTTGTATTTTGGATTGTCGATCTTCCTGTCCCCTGCCGTCAGGATCAGGACCGGCCCGTCCTCCGTCAGGAAGGACAGGGTCTTTGCGATGCGGGCCGGTTCGACGCCAAGCCGCTCCGCAGCCAATAAAACGGTGGCGCTGGATTCTTCGAACAGCTGAATCCGATCCTCCAGCCCGTATTTTGCAATATGCGCTCTTACGCGGTCAATAGACATCTCGGACTCCTCCTGGGTTTTGATTTATGATAGCATCGAACGAAAGAAAACAAGGCATAAGAGATGGCGCTCTTTTGAGTGCCATCTCGAAGCATCAGGAAATGCTGACCCGAACGATACAGCGGAACTGATCCTCTCCCACCGTGGCGGTAATATAGGCCACACCGTCGGAGACTGCAGTTACAACGCCCTTATTGTCGACCGTCGCCACGCCGGGCTCGTCAGAGGTCCAGGTGAACTCCGGCACCTCTCCGTTGGGCAGGATGGATTTGATCGTCAGCTGGAAATACTCGCCCTTCCGGGTCAGGGTCACATCCTCGTAGTTGATGACATACTCGGAATCCTCGTTGTTATACCCCTTGTTCCCGGTCACGTCCACGCAGCGCACGATGCAGCTGGCCGTGTAGTCGGCGATCGATGCCTGAATGATCGCAGTACCGTTGGAGACAGCAGTCACAAGGCCGTTCTCATCTACCGTCGCCACGGAAGGATCCGAGCTCTCCCACACGGTGGACTTCACCAGTTCATCCGACAGCTCATAGTCGATGGAAAGCTCCACCGTCTGGCCCTCATAGGACATGGTGATATCCTCATAGTTCATATCCAGCACCGTCATGGGAACTTCAAAATCGCAGGTTACATCCACTTTTATGGTTTTCTTTCCGACCTTGCCGGTGATGGTGCAGGTACCGCCGCGCCGGGCCTGAATGACGCCGAACTCGTCCACATCCGCCACCAGGGTGTTGTCGCTGGTCCATTCCAGCGCGGATTTTGCGCTTTCGGGCTCCAGCGTATATTCGATCTCAGAAGTCTCCCCGCGGGAGTAGAGCGTTACAGACTCTTCACTCAGAAGCTCAAACTCCTCCACGTCCACGTCTTCCTTATCGTCTTCGGGCTTCTTGGTTTCCTCGGGATCCTCCGGTTCCACGGCGGAATCCGGCACCACTTCCGCACCCTCCAGCTCGGAGGCGGCAGGCTCCTGCGAGGGTTCCGTCTCCTCCAGGATAACGGGTGTGGGAGTCGCCGCCGCAGCGGGAGCAGGGGTCTGCACTGCGCCCAGCAGATCGTCATCGCTGACGGGGTTGAACACACCGAGCCGGTAGAGCATAAAGCCACCCACGCCGGCAATCAGCAAAAGCGCCACAAACAGTCCGATCAGCACGCCGATGATGGCTGCCTTGCCCTTCTTCATCGGCTTCTTCTCGTACTCATCGTAGTCGTACTCGTAGTCGTCCTCGAAATCGTCCTCCCGAACCTTTTTCGCTTTCTTCGGCGCACTTTTCGAGGTTTTTGAGGACTTCTTTTTCTGCTGCTGTTTCGTCGCAGGGGCATCCGGACGCTTTTTCTTCTTGCGGGGGGCATCTTCCGCAGGCGCTTTTTTCGGCTCCTCCGGCAGTTCGGTCTCCTCAGGGATCTCCTCCCGGGCCGTTTCCTCCGCGGGCTCCGTCTCCTCGTTCAGAGAAAGGCCCAGACCGCTGAGCACATCCCGCAGCGCATCGTCATTCTCCGCTCTGCCGCAATTCGGACAGAACTCCAGCTCGTCCGGGATCACACTCCCGCAGTTTTCACATATTTTGCTCATAGATTGCCTCCATGTCCATGTATTCCGTCTTGTCGGCGGGTTTTCCCGCTCGACCTTTATTTGCAAAAATACGCTGATTCTCACATTATTCAATATCATATCATGGAACAAAAAAAGATTCAAGATGTTTTGTGCTTCCGCTCCGTCTTCTTTCCGATCCCGGACTTGCTTTTCTTTCAACAAAACGATATAATAAGGAAAAACGACAAGGCGGGGATACAGATGAACAGAGATCCTAAAATCCGCTCTTCCGCAGAAGACTATCTGGAGACCATACTGATCCTGCACAACAGAAAAGGCGTCGTTCGATCCATCGACATAGCAAATGAACTGGGTTATTCCAAGCCCAGCGTCAGTATTGCCATGAAGAATCTTCGGGAGGGCGATTGCATCTCCGTCAGTCCGGAGGGCTTTATCACACTGCTCCCAAAGGGACGGGAGATCGCGGAGCGTATCTATGAACGGCACACGGTACTCTCCGATCTGCTCGCCGCCATGGGCGTTCCGGCCGACATCGCCGCCGAAGACGCCTGCCGGGTGGAGCACGTCATCAGCGTAGAGAGCTTCAATGCCATCAAGGAATACGCCGCAAAGCTCGGCGTTCCCGTGGATTCCTGAGCATCATTTCAGCGCCCCTTTGCCGTGTGCAAGGGGGCCTTTTCCATTCTATCGCACGGAGGATTCCTTCATGACACTGTTTCTCACCAGCGACCCGGTGGACCGCCCCGGAACAATTCCCCGGCAGGTCTCCTGTCCGCTGAAAACCGAAAACGGCTTCGCCGACCGGCTCCGGTGCTCCCTTCCCGACCCGGTCCGCATCCTGTTCGTGGAGGCCGCGCCGGATGATTTTGAACGAAACGACAGCTACATGGAATATATGCGGGAGGCTTTCTCCCTCAGCGGGTTCCAGGTCGCAGCCATAGATGTCTGCGACCACCGAAAAACGGATCACGATCCCGGGGATTATGACCTTGTGATCCTCGGGGGCGGACACGTTCCCACGCAGAACGCGTTTTTCCGGGAGATTGCCCTCAAGGAACGGCTCAAAGGCTACCGAGGCGTTGTCATGGGGATCTCCGCCGGAACCATGAACTGTGCGGAGACGGTCTACGCCCAGCCGGAGCTTCCCGGGGAAGCCGTGGATCCGGCCTATTCCCGGTTTATCCCGGGCCTCGGCCTCACGAGGATCAATGTGCTCCCCCACTGGCAGATGGTTCGGAACGAGGTGCTCGACGGTCTGCGTCTTTCGGAGGACATCACCCTTCCGGACAGTACCGGACGCCGGTTTTACTGTCTGGTTGACGGCAGCTACATTCTGGTGGAGAACGACGTTTCCACGCTTTATGGCCTCGGATACCTGGCGGAAAATGGAGTGATCACCGAAATCTGCAAGGCAGAAAAGAGCAGGATTCTCTGAAAAAGCCGCCGGGACTACCGCTTTTCGGCAGGACTTTACACCGGGAAAAAACTGTTGTATACTCGGAAGTACAAAAAGGAGGTGTTCCAATGGAATGTCCGATTTGCGGTCACCCGCTGGGTGAAAACGATACCTTTTGTGAAAACTGCGGCAGTTTTTCCCTGCCGCTTCAGTCCGATGCCGGCCGCCCTTCTGTAATTCCGGTTCCTGACGGTGTCTCCGCGGAATCCCCCGCTCCGGAGGATTTGGATGGAAATACCGCCAAACCCGAACCCCGTAAAGTGGCGCAGCGGCTTTATCCGCCGCCGGATGTAGAATTGGAGGACGACCCGGAAAACGCCATTGAAAGCGACGCGCCGGCGACCTCTGAGGAGTCCCCCGAAACCGAAGCCGGGCTGTCAAAGCACTCCGCAAAAAAGAAGCGTCCACTTTCCCATGCGCAGGCCAAAAAGCGGCTCAGGCGTATGACGATCATCACCGCCGCAGCCTGTATTCTCGCGGCAATTGCCATTGGCGCCGCCGTATATATTGTGGCAAACACCGCCTATCTCCGGGTCCAGCTCAGCAAGGCCCAGAAAGAAAGCTCCACCGCCCAGGCCAATGCCGCAGATCTGGAAACTCAGGTAACCGAGCTGACAGACAGTCTTGCAGCCACGGAGGCGGAAAACCAGAGTCTCGGCGCCCAGGTGGCAGACCTGCAGTCCCAGATCAACAGCATGGAGTCCTCAGTCAACCAGAATCAATACGACAAGGACTCTGCGCTCCGGGATCTGGATGCGGCGAATGCGCAGCTGGCCTCCGCAACGGAGGAAAACGAAACGCTCAGGGACCAGCTTGCCACGGCCCAGTCCGATCTGGAAACCTGCCAGGCAGATCTGGAGGAGGCCCAGGCAGAAAACGAAGAGCTGACAGAAGAGAACGAATCTCTTTCTTCCCAGGTGGAAGAGATGGAGACGAAAGTCGATTTTTACGACACGTATGTGGTCTTTGTCAACCAGGGAACGACAGACAGATACTACCACAAATACTCCTGCCCGGATTTCTCAAGGCAGCAGTTTGTGGCATACAGTCCCAAGCTCGCCGAATCCAACGGCTATCACCCCTGCCCCGTCTGCTGCGGCGGCACGGAGCTTCCGGAACAGACCACCGGCATTTTCGGGGGACTCTTCGGATAACAAAAAAAGAGCGGCTGACGCCGCTCTTTTTTTATTCTGCCTGAATCAGTTTTTCTCCGCAGCTCGGACAGGAAAACCCCTTTTGCAGCGTGGTCTCATCCACCGCGAAATGATCTCCGCATTTCGGGCACTTGACTTCATAGAGCGGGATCTCTTTCCCGTCGTAATAGTCGTCCAGGCCCAGAATGTTTCCATCCTCGTCCGTCTCTTCCAGTTCGAAGTCATAGGACAAAAGCGTCTGAACTTCCTCCAGTGTCTCATTGAGACCGTCGACCACAGCGCCGAGGCTGTAGATCTGGTGACACAGCAGGGATACCGTGTCGGTCAGTTCAGACAAAAGCCGCTGTCTGGGATCGTCCAGATCAAGGCCGGCCTCTGTTTTGAGCTGCTGCAAATAGGCCGCCTGGTCCTCAAACAGCATCAGCCCTTGGCGCGCTCGAGATACTCGCCGGTACGGGTGTCGATGCGGATCCGATCGCCCTCATTGATAAACAGCGGGACCTTGATCTCAGCGCCGGTCTCTACGATGGCGGGCTTGGTGACGTTGGTGGCGGTATCACCCTTGACGCCGGGCTCGGTCTGGGTGATCTCCAGCTCCACAAACGTGGGGGGCTCCACCGCGAACACGCTGCCCTTGTAGCTGAGGATGGTGCATTCCATGTTCTCCTTGACGAACTTGAAGCTGTCGCCCAGATCGGACTCGTTGACAGCCGTCATCTCATAGGACTCCATATCCATGAAATAGTAGATTCCGCCGTCGTTGTAGGAATATTCGAGCTTTTTCCGCTCCACATAAGCCGTGGGGAACTTGGCGGTGGGGTTGAAGCTGGTCTCAGTCACAGCTCCGGTGATCACGTTTTTCATCTTGGTGCGGACAAACGCAGCGCCTTTTCCGGGCTTCACATGCTGGAATTCGACAACCTGCATCACTTTGCCGTCCATCTCGAACGTAACGCCGTTTCTGAATTCGCCTGCTGAAATCATTGGTATTCCTCCCTAAAATCTCGTACACCGCAGATGCGGCGTCCATTTTCTTTCGATTATGCCTCTATTTTACCGTATGATCGTCATAATTGCAAGTGCTCCGTTCCATGTTCCGTGATCTTTTTCTCCGGGCCAGCCGGATAAACGGCTGCTCGATCCCGAACCGGACCACCTGAAACGGGTTGGAAAACAGGATCGGACGGACCAGGATCGAGGTGAT
>CACYXZ010000124.1 GCA_902778525.1 Oscillospiraceae bacterium
GGTTGGGGCATCAACCTTTGCAGGAGGGTTTGTAAGACCTCGCTTGCGAGGCATTTCCCGTTGATCGCACAATCTCCGGATCCGAGCCTAAGAAGCCTCTGACTTCAGTCCGGGGAGTATGTCACCTACGCTCATTGTACCGTCCTGCTTCCGCGGACCGCAACTGACAGAAACCCGGATAGCCTATCAAAAGGTAAACTGAGGCCGAAGGATGATCGGGCAAAAAGGACTCCGGACAGCCGTATAAACTGTCCGGAGTCCTTGCCACTCACTCGTTATTTGTTTCTGGCCACATAGTCTCCCACAATGCGCCCCAGGGTAATGGCGATGCCGATGGACACGCCTGCCACCGGGGTGGTGTACAGGATCGGGAACCGCTCGCCGGAGCAGTTGCCGGTGGCGTAGAGGCCGGGGATGGGCTCGTCATCGGCCTTGGCAATCACCTGCTGATGCTCGTCTACCACCAGGCCGCAGACCGTCACCATCAGGAAGCCCACCTTCCGTTCGTTTTCACAGAAGGCATAGAAGGGACCTTTCTCTATGGGATGGAGCTGCCGGGGATCCTTGGCAAAGTCCTCGTCCTTGCCCTTGTGGGCCAGCTCATTGTACCGGGCCACCGAAGCAATAAAGTTCTCCTTGTCTGTGCCGGTGACGCCAAGCCGGTCTGCCAGTTCTTCGATGGAATTGGCGCAGGCCAGGTAGTTCGAGGGGCCCTTTTTCGCTCCCGGAGGACCCATGGGCCGCATCTCCACAAGGCCATTCTTTTCCACCTGCCGGAGCTGACGGGTGATCATATCCGCGCCGGAAGGCTCCAAGGCGGTGTGGTCCAAAGTCTGGTATTCCAGTTCCTCCCGCCAGTTGCTGTCCCATACGGTATAGATTGCTCCCTTGGGCTGCCGGGCACCCTGAAGCCCTGCGCCCCAGTAGCCCATGATGCCCTCATTGGTGTAGCGCTTTCCGTGCTTGTTCAGGCGCAGGAAGGCACTGCCGTCCATGGGGCCGCCGTTTCCGCCTACGCAGCACCACATGCCGCCTCTGGGACCCGGTTCCATCTTTCCGCCGGCCCACAGGCCCATCTGAATGCCCTTGCCCTTCCGGCCTGCAGGCTGGTAGGGAAACTTCTCGCCGTTTTCCGTCAGGTCGGCGTATTCATTGAGCAGATCCATGACCATCTGCTTGTTTCCGGAGAAATCTCCTGCTGCCAGAATCACGCCGTTGTTTGCCTTGAACCGGAAGTATTCCTTCTTGTAGTTCCGCCCGATCAGCGCCACCACCCGGCCAGTTTCGTCCTTCTCCAGGTATTCGCCGGTAATGCCGAACACGAACTGACCGCCCATGTCCCGGATCATGCCGTGGGTAAACTGGATCGACTCCGTCATGCTCAGGGGATTGCCGGGCATCTTCGGAGGTTCGCCGTCCTTTCCCTCCTGGGGAGGAGGACCGCCGGGACCGTCCTCGTCCATCTCCGGGGGAGGTCCCATCTGGGAAAAGTCAAATTTCGAGTTCCGGAAAATAGCGGTGCCCACATAGTTCCGATAGCCGTTCAACTCGCCTTCAAAGTGCTTGGGCCAGGGGTTCATGAAGGTCATTACGTTCTTCATTTCCTCCGGCAGCGGGTTGATGTACCAGTCAAAGGTGGAGCCTGTATTGTAGGCGAACTGCCGCACCAGGGCAGGGTTGGCCCGGTTCAGGCTCCGACGCTGCCAGTCGGCGATGATGTCCACCGGATCCACCTCCGGTGCGCCGCGCTTCTTCATGAATTCTGAGTTTACCGAGCCATACTGGGCTCCGAAGCACTGGAAATTCTTCTCCTGCTGCTGTTCCACCACCAGAACGCTGGCTCCGGCCTCGGCGGCGGCTCTTGCGGCAGCGGTGCCGGAATAACCTGCGCCGAGGATTACCACATCGGCAGTATAGGTCTTTACGATCTGATCCTCTGGAACAGGTTCCATGGGAATGGCCCACTGAGGAATGCTGGTCATAGGTTCACGCCCTTTCTCTCGTTATGTATCCAATGTTACCCAATCTACGGATCAAACACAACTGACAGTATCTGAACTGAACTATCAATTTGCCGACAATAATCGGAGAAAAAAGAAGGTTTTTCGAAAAAACAATAGCGTATTCCGCTGAAAACCACTATAGTATACACAAAGGAGAGTGATCCAGATGCCGAATATTCAACAGGAATTCATGTCTCCGGGCGTGGATTCCAAGGGGATGTTCCGATGCTGGTTTCCGGATGCGGGAGCGGATCCGGGACGGATCGAAAAGCATGTGAGAACAGTTTATGACGCAGGCTTCGGCGGCATGGAGATCGCCATGGTACCGCAGTTTACGGAGTTTGATCAGCGGGATTACGGATGGGCCACGCCCCGATGGAAGGAAATGCTCCGGACAATTCTCCGCACCGCCGCGACCCTGCCGGAGCCTTTCAAGATCGACATGACCATCACCGCCCACTGGCCCCCGTCGCTGAATACCATCGATCCCAACCACTCTGCGGCCCAGAAGGAGCTGCGGCATACCGTCACCAAAGTCACGACCGGCGGAAAGATGGAGCTGCCCATGCCCGAGACCCGGACCTGCGACGACGACGCCGGTGACGCTGCCCACTTCATTTTTACGGACACTTTTCTCTGTGCCGTCACCGGAAGGATCGTGGGCCGCAAGGGCAAAAAGTACATTCTGGCCCAGGACTCCCTGCGGGATGTATCGCAGTATGTGACTGAACTGGAAAAGACCACCCCCGCAGGTATCGCTCTGGACGAGGATAAGTACGGGGCTAAGCCAAAGCTGGCGAATGTGCAGCACTACTATGCCATCGATCTGGACGCGGCGGAAATTCCTGTTTCCTCCGGCGACGCCTGGGAAATCGGGGATACCCTGCTGTTCTGCTACTACACCCGGGGCACCGGGCAAAGTCTTTCCGGCCGGACCATGGAGATGTTCCACCTGCATCTTCCCATGGCGGGCAAAATGTACGCTACGGACTACTACAGCACCGAGGGCACCGATGCCATCATCGGCGTGTGGGAGAAGAACATTCTGGACGATGCGGAAATCCGCGATCTCATGGGGAAAATCGACGGGGCCATCTTCGAGGACTCCATTGAGCTGGCCTGTGCCACCATTCCCTGGACCAATCGGTTCGCGGAGGAATTCAAGGCGTTTCGGGGCTATGACATCCTGCCCTTCCTGCCGGTGCTCCAGAGCCTGAAGGGAAGCGGGGAACAGTTCCTGGTGGACACCCGGATCGAAAAGCTGCTGGTGGATGACTACTACACCACCCTCAACGATCTCTATCTCCGGGATCATGTAGGGCGGCTTACCGCATGGACCCACACTTTCGGCTACAAGTACCGGGCCCAGAGTTACGGCGGCGATGTGAACACCGCCGCAGCCTCCTGCGTGCTGGATGTGGCGGAAGGCGAATCCCTGGGATTTGGGGAAATGCGGGAGTTCTTCCGAAATATCTCCGGCGGCGTCCATATGGCGAACCGGAAATACCTGTCCGACGAGATTCTGGCCGATCTGGGCAAGGGGTACGCCCTGGACTGGAAGAGCGCAGCGGCCACCCTGAACTCCAACTGGGCCGCCGGGGTCAACCGGGCCATCATCCACGGTATGAGCTACGAGACGGAGGTTTCGGGCAAGTACTCCCAGTGGCCCGGATGGCACGCCTTCCAGAGCATGTTTGCAGATCCCTGGGGAGACCGTCAGCCTTGCTGGCAGGATGTGGACAAACTCTCGGGCTATATCGCCAGAACCCAGGCGGTCCTCCAGGGCGGCAGGCCTCAGGTGGATCTGGCAGTCTACAAGGGCCAGCGGGCCTATGGTTATGGATATACCCGGCTTCTGGATTTCGGGTACAGCTATGATATTATCTCCAATCCCCACCTGTTCCTGAAAGAGACCGCCGTCAAAAACGGCGTGCTCTGTCCGGAGGGGCCGTCCTATCGGGCGCTGCTGATAGTGGACCAGGTGATGATTCCTGCCGCTTCCGCGAAAAAGCTGAAGGAGCTGGCGGTGCAGGGACTGACGATCCTGTTCGTAGGAACTCTTCCAGAGAAATCCAACGGTGCCTTCACCGCGGACAGCGAGGCTATGGATGTGGTAAAAGCCATGCTGGAAATGTCCAACGTGGAATACGCTCCCAATTTGGAGGAGGCCGTTTCCATTCTCAAAGCCCGCGGGATCACCGCCCGGGCCGCATATGAAGACGCAAAGCTGGAGCCCATCTGCCGGACGGATGAAAGCGGCACATATTACTACCTCTTCAATAACGGCGAAGCTTCCGAGACAGGGATCACGCTCTCCGGAACCGGAAAGCCCGTACTGGTGGACTGCTGGACAGGATCGATTACACCGATCCCCTTTGAAGCGGCGGAAAACGGCGTGAAGGTCATGGTGGAGCTGGCCGAAAAAGAGGCGAAGATCCTCGCATTGGTACCGAAAGCGGAGCCTGCCACGGAAAAGGAATATGGAGCGCCGGTTGTTCTGAACCATTTCCGGACGGTCATCGAGTCCTGGGGACCCGATCCGGCGGCGCCGATTCCCACACAGTCGAAAAAAACGGTGGTTGATTTTGGCGTTCAGCCCCTAGGCCCGTGGGATGTGCTTCCCGCCACACAGGCGCAGCTTTCCGGGATGGGCGTGGACAGCATGGCGCATGTCTCAGGCCGCGGAACCTATCGGACGTCCTTTACACTTCCGGCCTGTGACGGAGCGGTTTTGGCCCTGCAGACCGGGGACTGTATGGTGACAGCCGGATCCGTCAACGGAAGACCCCTTCCGCCTGTCAACCAGCGCAGCGGCAAGGCGGATCTGAGCGGACTGGTTCAGGAAGGCGAGAATGCCATAGAGTTGACCATTGCCACCACGCTGATCAACCGGCTGCGGATCGAGCATCCGCTGTTTGACGGCAAGGACGGGATCCCCGCACCGCCCCAGCCTGCAGAAGGCGATCCGGAGAGCCGTGAGCTGATCATCGGTACGCTGCCGGACGAGGACTATGAACTCCCGGGCGCACCGATGGATATGCCCGTGCCAGGCAGTGGATCGTATTCCTACGGGATCTATTCCGCCTGTATCACACCCTATACTACTGCATGACTCCATGGAAAGCGGCGGCCGGATTCGGCCGCCGCTTCTGGATTTAGATGCAGTTTATAAAACGAAATTGGAAATCAATCTGCTGATCTGCCGGATGTCCACATTGGATTTGAACGTCGAAAACTGCCTAAATAAAGGTCTTTCGTCATTCAACCAGCAGCTTACTGGTCTTCCATCTTCCGGAGAAGAAGTACGCCATGGCCAGGATGACCGTAACGAAGCCGGCCGGAGAATTCCCGTACCAGCAACCCAGGATGCCGAACCGGCCGCCGCAGACGCGACAAAGGTAAAAAGAGCGTTCCACAGGCAGCCGGTCCGGCCGTCTATGGAACGCTCTTAATTTCTGATACGGGGCAGCAGATCAGGGTTCCTTTTGATCCGCCGCCCGGTAGATCAGCGCGTTGCAGATCGCCGCAGCTACGGTGCTGCCGCCCTTGCGTCCCAGCGCGACGATGGCCGGAACGTTCCGTTTCCTGCAGACAGCCAGCGTCTTTTCCTTGGCCTCCACCACGTTAACAAATCCCACAGGAACGCCGATGATCAGTGCGGGACGGAATCCCCGCTCCATCTGCCGGATCAGCTCCAGAAGGGCTGTCGGAGCGTTTCCCACGGCATAGATACAGCCGGGCGCTTCCCTTGCCGCCTTTTCCACGGAGACCGCCGCACGGGTGGTCTCCCGGCTCTTTGCCTCCTCCGCCACATCTTCGTCCGCCATATAGCACATGGCCCGGCTCCCCAGCTTTCTGAGGCCCGGCTTGCTGATTCCCGCCAGCGCCATATTGGTGTCCGTCACGATGGGGGTCCCGTCCAGAAGCGCCCGGACGCCCAGGTCCACCGCGTCCCGGGTGAAGGTCAGCGTATCCAGATA
>CACYXZ010000125.1 GCA_902778525.1 Oscillospiraceae bacterium
CGGCGAGCGGGCGGAGCTGCTCCTTTGCTTTGATGCGGAGCACCCCCGCGGCACCATCACTGGCGCCAGAAGCGTGTATACCGACGGCCAGACCGACACAGTGGCAAAGAGCATGACGGAGCTCGAAGAAGGCGACACACTGGATTTCATCTGTGATTTTTACAGCTATGAGGGCGTCTATCAGGACACCTATTGCCTGGGCGAGCCCATGACGGTGACGGATAATATGGAGATCTCCAATGTGGACGTGGGCGAAGGTACGGTGAAGATCATGTACCGCTTCACGGACATCTATCAGCAGCATTACTGGACCGAACCGATTGAGAAATAAGCGCTGCGGAAAGGAATGGATCCATCATGAACAGAAGACTGCTTGCCCTGCTTTTGGTGGGGCTGGCCCTGCTTTCGCTTCTTTGCGGCTGCGGTGCTCCCGCACAGAGCCGCTCCGCAGTTCCCGAGGACACTCTCCAGCTCATTGAGGACAGCGAAGAGGCGCTGCAGCTGACAGAAGAAACGGCGGAACCTGCACAATCTCCTTTGCCGGAAAGCGTCATTTCCGCGGAAGAAGCGCCGGAATCTGCCGAATCACGCATTCAGTCTGAACCGGATTCCCCTGAGGATGTTTCACCGTCACCGACGGTGGAACCGGAGCCGGAGCCTGAGATCTCAGAGGACGGTGAATACACCGCGCCGGAGGACGTGGCGCTCTATCTCCACACTTACGGCCATCTTCCCGGAAACTATATCACCAAAAATGAGGCACGGGATCTCGGCTGGGACAGCAGCAAGGGAAATCTCTGGGATGTCGCGCCTGGAAAGAGCATCGGCGGCGACCGGTTCGGCAACTATGAGGGACTGCTGCCCGACGGAAAATACAAGGAATGCGACGTGAATTATGACGGCGGCTACCGGGACGCGGAGCGCCTGATCTACGGAGAAGACGGAAGCGTCTATTACACAAACGATCACTATAAGAGCTTTACGCAGCTCTACTGAGAGGGAAGAATATGAAGACAGTATGGATTAGTGGCCGCGAGATCGCGGATAAGGCGGAACTCCACCGGGCTTTGTCCCGGCAGCTGGAATTCCCGGACTACTACGGCGCGAACCTGGACGCGCTCTATGATATGCTGACCTCCCGGACAGAACCCTGCCGGATCGTCCTCCGGGACCGGGCCCTGCTGCAGGAGCATCTGCAGGACTACCTTCGCCGGCTCCTCCGGGTTCTGGAGGACGCGGCGCTGGAGAACCCAAATGTGAGCTTCTGCTTTGCGGAAGCTCCCTCCCTGACCGTGGAGGAAGCAAAGGAGAAGCTGCGCGCTCTGCAGCAGAAAATGAGCGCGCTGGACCATGCATGCGCGCTGCTGTATTATGACGGCGCCACCACCGCGCCCAAGGGAACAGCAGCAAACCGGGCGCAGACCATGGCGATTCTCAGCCAGGAGAGCTATGAGCTCTCCACCGGAGAAGAGACGGTTTCCCTGCTGGAATATCTGGACGAACACCGGGAGGAACTGGATCAGCGGGAAAAACGGACAGTATATCTGCTCCTTAAAGACATCCGGCAGATGCAGAAGATTCCCAAGGAGGAATACATCGCGCTCCAGAAGCTCCTGGTGGAAGGGGAGGATATCTGGCACACGGCCAAGGAGAAAAGCGATTTTGCGCTGTTCGAGCCGGCGCTGACGGAGATCTTCGCGGCCTATATCCGGATCGCCGGATACTGCGCGCCGGGGAAGGATCCCTATGACTACTGGCTGGGAGAGTTCGAGGAAGGACTCAGCAAAGCAGGATGCGATGCGTTCTTTGAGACGCTGCGGGAGCATATCATTCCGCTGCTCCGGAAGGTGCAGGCAAAACCGCAGCTGGACAACAGCATGATCCGCGGTCATTTCCCGGCCCGGGAACAGGATGAACTGTCCCGCCGGCTGATCCCGCTGATCGGCCTTGATCCGGACCATGTGGGGCTGGGCACCACGGAGCATCCCTTTACCACATCCCTGGGGTCCCATCTGGACGAGCGGATCACGACGCACTATTATGAGGAGGACGTCTCCTACTCCATGTTCAGCGTGATCCATGAGGGCGGTCACGCGCTCTACGATACGGGAAGCGACGATTCTCTGGCTTACACGGTTCTCGACGGCGGCGTGTCCATGGGAATCCACGAGAGTCAGAGCCGGTTCTACGAAAATCTTCTGGGCCGCAGCCGCGGCTTCTCAAAGTATATTTTCCCCGTCCTGGAGGAGATCTTCCCGGATCAGATGGCGGGACATACGCCGGAAGAACTCTACCGCGCCCTGAACCGGGCGGAGCCGTCTCTGATCCGGACGGAGGCGGATGAACTGACCTACTGCCTGCACGTGATGATCCGCTACGAGCTGGAGAAGCGGATCTTTGCCGGGGAGCTCTCGGTCCACGATCTTCCGGCGGAGTGGAACAGGCTCTACCGGGAGTATCTGGGCATCGAGGTCCCGGATGACAAGCACGGCGTCCTCCAGGACAGCCATTGGTCCAGCGGCAATATCGGCTATTTTCCGTCCTATGCGCTGGGAAGCGCCTACGGCGCTCAGTTCCTGAGGAAGATGAAGGAGACCGTGGACGTAGAGGACTGCCTGAGCCGGGGAGATTTCGGCCCCATCAACGAATGGAACCGGGAGCATATCTGGAAATATGGCAAGCTCTACAGTCCGGGCGAGCTGTTCCGGATGGCCGTGGGGGAGGAGTTTGACCCTACCGTATATACCGCATATCTGGAAGATAAGTTTACCGAATTGTATGACCTGTAATTGAGACCCCCTGCGCTGTGAGTACATGGCGCAGGGGGCTTGTCGATTCTTTGGTATTTTTTGAAATTGTATCTTGTACCGCGTGTCCATAGATGTTATAATTAACTAAATGGGAACAGGTTGGAAGGGGAGTTCGTTATGCGAATTGCACTAAATGACGGCTGGGAGTTTACTGAGAAGTACTCCCAGGCGTTTCTTATGATGGAGCGCGTGGATGACGTTAAAGAGGTTCGGTTGCCGCATACCTGCCGGGAAACGCCTTATGACTATTTTGATGAGAAGATCTACCAGATGCTCTGCGGATACCGCCGAAAACTGGAGATCCCGTCTGAATGGGAGGGGAAGCGTCTCCTGCTGACCATCGGCGCTGCAGGACATTATGCGGAGGTCTTCTTCAACGGTGTCAGGGTGGCGGAGCACCGGTGCGGATATACTGCGTTTCGGGTAGAGCTGACGGCTCAGGCCAGATTCGGAGCGTCCAACGATCTGGTGATCCGGCTGGATACCCGGGAGAACCTGAATCAGCCGCCCTTTGGCTTCGTGGTGGACTATATGACCTACGGCGGTCTATACCGGGAGGTCTTCCTGGACGTGAAGGAGCAGGCGTTTATTTCGGATGTTTTCCTGAAGCCGCAGCTGGAATTGGAAACCGGAACGGGAGTCCTGCGGGGCGCAGTGACATTCGACGGCGTGGAGGGCAGCGGATATGCTCTCCGGCAAAGCATTTCCTTCCCGGATACCGGAGCGGTATTGGCCCGGGGCAGCACGAGGCTGAAAGGCAGCAGTATTCATACCCGGATCCGGGCAGGTGAGGTGCGGCCCTGGGATACGGAATCACCGAATTTGTATCTGGTGACAACGGAACTGATGAAGGATCGGGAGATCATCGACCGGGTGGAGACCCGGATCGGATTCCGGCTGGCTGATTTTAGGAGCGACGGCTTTTACCTCAACGGAAAAAAATGCCTGATCCGCGGACTGAATCGCCATCAGAGCTACCCCTATGTGGGTTACGCCATGCCGGAGTCCATGCAGAAGAT
This sequence comes from Oscillospiraceae bacterium, assembly GCA_902778525.1. Classification (GTDB taxonomy): domain Bacteria; phylum Bacillota; class Clostridia; order Oscillospirales; family Oscillospiraceae; genus HGM13006. Next base: position 3,830 of record CACYXZ010000125.1, read on the forward strand.
GGATGCGGATATCCTGAAACAGGAACTGGGCGTCAACGCGGTCCGCACCTCCCATTATCCCCAGTCTCAGCATTTTATCGACCGCTGTGATGAGCTTGGCCTGCTGGTGTTTACGGAGATCCCCGGGTGGCAGCATATCGGGGACGGGGAGTGGAAGGCCCAGGCTGTGGAAAACGTCCGGGAAATGGTCATGCAGTACAGGAATCACCCCTCCGTGATCCTCTGGGGCGTTCGGATCAACGAGTCCTCCGATGACGATGCGTTTTATGTGGAGACGAACAAGCTTTGCCGGGAACTGGATCCCACCCGCCCCACCAGCGGCGTCCGCTGCATTAAGCAGAGCCACCTCCTCGAGGATGTTTACGCGTATAATGATTTTTCCCATGACGGCAGCGCGCCCGGGTGTGAACCGAAAAAGAATGTCACCTCTGACCCGGAAAAGCCTTATCTGATCAGCGAATACAACGGACATATGTATCCCACCAAAATGTTCGACAGCGAATACCATCTTCTGGAGCACGCGCTGCGGCACGCCAGAGTGCTCGATGCGGTCGCCGGGGAAAAGGACATCTCCGGCAGCTTTGGCTGGTGCATGTTTGACTATAATACCCACAAGGATTTCGGAAGCGGAGACCGGGTCTGCTATCACGGCGTGATGGACATGTTCCGCAACCCGAAACTGGCGGCCGCGGTCTATGCGGCGCAGGCCGATGAAGCTCCCGTTTTGGAGATCAGCTCTCAGATGGACATCGGAGAGCATCCCACCGGCAATATGGGCAGGGTTTTCCTGATCACCAATGCCGACAGCGTTAAGATGTACAAAAACGGCCGGATCATCCGGGAGTACCGGCCGCAGGAATCTCCGTTTGAGCATCTTGCCCGGGGGCCGGTTCTGATCGACGATTATATTGGGGATCAGATGCGGGAAGAGCAGGGCTTTTCCAAAAAGCAGGCTGCGCTGGTCAAAGACATCCTCAATTACGCTGCGATCCATGGATTCAACAAGCTTCCGGTCAAAATCAAAGGCAAGGCGGCCCGCGCCATGGCGCAGTACCGCATGACCTTTGAGGACGCTTACCGGCTCTACGGCCAGTATATCGGCAGCTGGGGCGACAGTGTGACCACCTACCGTTTTGAGGCGATCAAAGACGGGAAGATCGTGAAAACAGTGGAAAAGCGGCCAGCAGATCAGACAAAGCTGTCGCTGGCGGTAAGCCATCAGACCCTTCGGGAGGGGGACACCTACGATGTGGCGGCTGTCCGCGTTCGCATGACGGATTCCTGCGGAAATCTGCTGCGATTTTATCAGGGTGCGGTCAGTCTCTCCCTCAGCGGTCCGCTGGAGATCATCGGACCGGAAACCCTGATCCTGCGGGGAGGCTGCGGCGGTACCTATGTAAAAACCACGGGAGAAACCGGCGAAGCTGTTCTTACGCTGATGAATGACCAGGCAGGACAGTACACGGTTGCTTTCGAGATCATAAAAGAGGAGTGAGGAATTTGGAAGACAAGAGCAAGTTGATTTTCGGCAATCCGATCAAAGGGTCGGATTACAGAAAGGCGGTCAAGTCAAAACAGAAGTTCGCCAGGAAATTCGGGGATGATTCCGGAACCGATTATCCCGCTGTCCTGATGGACAATCCCCACATCGGCGACATACTCGGCGTTCGGGATGTGAGGCTTCAGGACGGACCGGGAGACGGCCGGTTCGACGAGGAAAAGGGGATCATAGTCGGCAACATCCGTATGGGCTTTGGTCATTACCGGATCTCCATGGCGATGGCCTCTGCCGCCAACGCCCTTGGGTATCAGCCCTATTGGATGGACCTGAACTCCTACAGCCAGACCACCTGCACCAAGGTGATCTCCGCTCAGAATGATTTATACTCTCTCGGCTCCCGAATCTCTCAAAAGAGCCGGCTCTTTAACAAACTGGTCTGGGAACCCATGAATTACGAGGGGTTCCGAAAACTCAGCTACAATTCTTCCGATCAGAAAAACGCGGAGCTGATGGCGCCGGTGTTCCGGAACGTGCCGAAGGATATCCCGGTGATCGGAACCCACGTCTGGCCGGCCCAGGCCGCCATCCATGCCGGGATGAAGTATGTTGTCAATGCCATTCCGGACAACTGGCCCATGGCGCTGCATCTTGC
>CACYXZ010000126.1 GCA_902778525.1 Oscillospiraceae bacterium
CCAGCCATGACCGGCAAGGTCACGCCCATCTTCAACGCTCTGCGTCCATTTATCCGCTGAGGTCTTGTCCTTTTTATCCTACAACTACTTGACACCGTCAGATTATCAGGATAATATTGATATTACCTGCTATCTTGTGTATAATGGTTTCGTTACCAAAGCGTTGTGTTTCGCTTAGGAGGGCCAGTAGTTCCCCAAACCGTGGCAACGCTGTGGCAACACAAAATCGGATAGCCTAAATTCGATGAACAATAGAAATAACTGGAATACCGAGTGCCAAATCACTTATACAAAATCGTTTAAGTCAAGGCTGGCAAGAGCGAGTGGGAATAATGCGGCTTTTGACTCAAAATGTGCTGAATTATCCTGAATTACTTGAAAGCAGCAGGCGTTCCAAAGAACGCCTGCTGCTTTGCGTTATCAGCGTTGATAACATAATGATAACAATTTGGCGGCGGGGAGCAATCCCCGCCGCTCTTTTCCCTTTGACATATTCGCGCGAAGAGAGTATAATTTGTTATACAAATCATACGTTGGAGGCAATATAATGAAAGCACCGGAAGGGAAATATGCATGGACGGCTACCGTCGGGGAAAAAGGACAAATCGTAATACCGAAACAGGCGCGGGATATCTTCGGGATCAAGCCCGGAGATACTCTGCTTCTTCTTGGCGATGATAAGCGGGGGATCGCCATTCCTCCAAAAGGAGCGTTTGCAGAATTGTTCGGGATCGCATTCCAAGAGCGGGATGGTGACAAGGAATGAAAAAGGTCTCCTTTTTCTGCATTCCTGCGCACGGTCATACGAATCCCATGCTACCGGTTGCTGCGGAACTGGTGGAACGAGGGAATACCGTCCGATTCTATTCGTTCGACGAATTTGAAGATAAGATCAATGCAACAGGCGCAGAGTTTATCTCATGCGATGCGTATCTGCCCAAACTCACGGAGCAGGAAGAAGCTGGACTAAAGAATATTTCCACGACAGAAATGACACTGCAGGACATCCGGATCACGCTTCGTATGGACAGCTTCCTTGATAAAGAGTTTAAGACCTTCAAGCCCGACGTCGTTTATTCGGATTCCGTTTGTTTCTGGGGCAAACTGAACGCATGGAAGCATCATGTGCCACTGGTGGTCTCCACCAGTACCCTCGCCTTTAACCAGCTGTCCTCACAGTACATGAAGAACACGCCGAAAGAGCTGGCAGATATGATTCTCGGGCTGCCGAGGGTTTCTAAGGAGTTAAAAACACTCGAACCCTACGGCTATCATGTGAAAGGCGCCTTGTCACTGGTACAGAGCGATAATCAGACGGACAGCATCGTCTATACTTCACGGCGGTTTCAGCCCTATGCGGAAAGCTTTTCTGACCACTACGCCTTTGTAGGGCCCTCTGTATTTTCAAAGGCCGTTCCGGATAAAACGAAGGAATGCCCGCTCGTTTATATTTCCATGGGAACCGTTATCAACGACAGACGGGATTTTTACGCTAAATGCATTGAAGCATTGCGGGATCAGAATGTCAACGTCGTCATTTCATGTGGGAATGCGGTAAACCGTGAGTCATTGGGAGTGCTGCCTGACAACATCCATGTGTATCCCTACGTTGATCAGCTTGACATTCTTTCCAAAGCGGACGTTTTTATAACGCACTGCGGCATGAACAGCGTTTCCGAAAGCCTCTATATGGCTGCACCGATGGTGCTCTATCCCCAGACAAGTGAGCAGAAAGCAGTGGCGAGAAGGGTAATGGAAATCGGCGCAGGTACGGCTTTAAATGACGATTCCATTGACGGAATTCGGGCGTCTGTACATGAGATTCTGAGCAACGCCGCCTACGGAAAAGCCGCAGAAGTGTGCAGTGCAGATTTTCGTTCTTGTACCGGTGCTGCCGGAGCAGCGGAGTTTATCGAGAATGCACCGCATTCATCGAACGGATTAGATGTTGTCGGTGAGCTGAATAAAACGACAGTGAGATTCCACTTCATATACTGGGCGATAATCATCGCCGCCATCAATCTGATCGGATTTCTTTTCAGCTGGAAATATGTGTGGATCATTGGTATTGCAGCCGGTATCCTGTCTAATCCGATCGGCAAGGCAATACAAAAACGGAAATATTTTTCCATGCTGCGCAGAATCCAACAATGAATGGATTGTTTTCTGGAATGACAAAAAGCACATAAATCTTGAAGAACAGCGTTCAGGCAAGTATAATAACAGCACTATTATCCATAGCAACTCCGCTCCACTGTTATCAACGCTGATAACAAAATGATAACAGGAGGGGTGATCGGCCGGATAATATGGATATACCAAATAATCAAAGGAACCGCGAACAGGACGAACAATGTTTCCTGCACGGAATCAGTTAAGTCCTGTCGAGTGGGAGTGATCCCACCGGGACCGGGGAGCCTTGAAAACACGCACTTTTTGAGCGTTCAAGGCTCTTCGTGGCAACGATTTGACAACACTTTTTGATTATCCAAAGAATAAGAGCTAACTGATTCTGTTTGGGTCAGTTAGCTCTTTTTTCGCGATTCTATTTCATCAATTCACTTTTTCTGATTACCTTAACTTCAATTGACAGAAAACGCTCAAAGGAAGCACACCACGGAAATGGCGTCCTGCTCCTCCCCGGGCTTGAAGCTGATAAAGTCCCCATGGTTCTGGATATAGTCCGCGCCGTGATAGACGGCCCCTTCGTCTTCCGTCAAGGGGTTCTCCCCGTGGAACTGCCCGCTGATGCGGAGGGTCACGCTCTGGGCGTCTGGCGCTACGCCGCACTCCACCACCAGCTCGCCGCTGCCCTCCTGCTTCCGGCAGCAGAGGGAGAACAGCTCGTCCAGCAGTACGGCGATCCGGGCATAGTGCCGGCGTGAGATCCCGTTCTCGTCCAGCCTGGTTTTCAGGAAATCCAGGATCTCTCCCGCGTAAGCCGATGTACCGGGGACCCGGCGGTGGGCCAGCTCCTTTTCGGGCTTTCTGTAGTCCAGCAAAAGGGCGGAGTAGCCATCGTGGGAGTCGTCCCAGGGACAGAAAGCCGCCACCTCCGACATCACATACCGCAGGCTGTCCGACGGTTCTTTTTGGGCCCTGGTGCGGTTCAGGGTTTCCCGCAGTGCCTGTTCGCCGAAGAAGCTCCCGTTCTGGTCCTGGGCCTCCACGAGACCTTCCGTGCAGAGGAACAGTCGGTCACCCTGCCGCAGACGAAGCTCCTCTGCCCGGTAGCTCACGTTCTGATTCCTGGCCAGGGGGGTGGATATTACCGAATCCACCCGCTCGAACCGCTCGCCGTTCCGCATCAGAATAGGCGCGCATACGCCGGTGTTCACATAGTTGAAAAATCCCATGCCAGTGTCCAAGGTGCCCAGCAGCGCGCGGACCTCGTTTTTGGTGCCATAATCGTAGAGCTGGGTGTTGACGTCGTTCATGGTTTCCTCGATGGACCGCCCCAGATGGATCCGGCTGCGGATCAGCGTCTGGGCAGCCGCCATCAAAAGGGCCGCGTGGATGCCCTGGTCCGGCACTTGGCCGATGGAAACACACAGCATCCCGGGATCGATGTAGAAATAGTCGTAGAAGGTGCAGCACTTTCGCTGCCCCGGGCTGACCAGGCCGGCGATCTCAAAATACTGCCGGCTGGGGTAGTCTTTCAGGGTCTGGGGCAGCACGGACCGACAGATATCCTCCGTGACCTGGAGCTGGACCGTTTGCGTGGTCCGCTCCGCTGTGGTGTTCTCGATCCCGGCCATGCGGCGCTCCGCCGCGGCCATCTGGCCGTAAAAGACCTCGCCCAGATCTCCCATGGGGCCGGGGATGGCGTTGATCTGCTTTTCCAGGTCCTCCGGCGAAGTATCCCTCCAGTTGGAGATAAGATCGTTCAGCTCCTCCATGGGCTGAAACAGCATCCGCCGCAGGACCAGGGCACAAACGGTCAGGGTGATGGCGATGAGAAGGACCAGGAAAATGACCCACATGCTCCACTTTTGCCACCCGGACAGAGCCAGGATCAGCACCGCGACCCACGCCGCGGCGGCAGACAGGATGACGCCCCCCTGCAGCGCGTTTTTCAGATTGGGATTGGTCGGATTCATAAGCTCTCCTCCCGGTCTTCCAGAAGATCGATGTACTCCCGCAATTGCTCCCGCACCACGATGATCTCGTTCTTTTTCATCTCATTGACCGCCGCCCGGAGCAGGTGGGCCATGGAGATGGGTGTCCCATCCTCCGCCGCCAGAAAGGCCGCCGCCAGCACGATGTTCTTGATGTGTCCCCCGGAGAGGGGGAATTTTTCCGCCAGAAAGGCCCAGTCGATGTCCTCATCCACCGGTGCGTCCTTGGGGATGGTCCGGCGATAGATCTGCTCCCGCATATCCGCCTCGGGGAAGGGGAACCGCACCACATAGGTGATGCGCCGCATGAAGGCCGCGTCGATGTTCCCGATGAGGTTCGTAGCCAGGATACAAACGCCGTCATACTCCTCGATCTGCTGGAGAAGGTAAGCCACCTCTACGTTGGCGTTGCGGTCGTGGGAGTCCTTTACCTCGCTGCGCTTGCCGAAGAGGGCGTCGCACTCGTCGAAGAACAGGATGCTGTTGGCGTTCCGGGCCTCGGTAAAGACCGCCCGGAGGTTTTTTTCCGTCTCGCCGATGTATTTGCTGACAATTTGGGAGAGGTTGATCTTATACATTTCCATGTTCAGCTGCTTGGCGATGACCTGGGCGCACATGGTCTTGCCCGTTCCCGGAGCGCCGGCGAAGAGGATGGAAAGTCCCCGTCCGTACTGGACCTTGTTGGCAAAGCCCCAGCGGGAATAGACCTGGACCTTGTGGCGGATGTGCCCGCAGGCCTGCTGCATGAGCCGCTTCTGAGACTCCGGCAGGACCACGTCCTCCCAGGTGAAGGCCGCCGGGACCCGGCTGGCCAGGTCGCCCAGCTTATGGACCACCTGCCGGTAGCAGCACCGATGGAGGAGGGGAGCGGAGATGATCTCCTCGCCCTCCAGACGGGACAGACCCTCCGCCTGCTGGCAGGCGGTGACGATCTGCCGGGGCGAAAAGCGGAAGGTGGCGGCCAGTTGCTCCGGGGTACAGTCCGGGTCCAAGGGCAGGTCCCGCAGGGAATCCCGGAAGAGCTTGACCCGCTCCTCCTCCGAGAGGGGTGGGATGTCGATCTCCACCTCCAGGGTGGACAGGCGGGCCTTGATGGGGATCTGGGACAGGAAAAAGCGAACGGGCTTTCCCCAGACCAGATCCTCCAGCACAGTCATCATCCCGCCGCCGGGAGGAATGGGATCTCCCGTCTCATCCCGGCGGTCCAGGTGATAGAGACAGAGGTAGGCGTCGGTCAGCAGGGCGGTCAGGGCGGCGTCCTCCGCCGCGGTCCGCCATTCCTCCCCCTCCAGGTCGGCAAAGACACAGCGGGCCTGCCGCCGGGCCATCAGGTGCTCCACCTGGAACCGTTTCCCGCCGCCGGCGGGTCCGGTGAGGAGGACGCAGCTCTGAGCGGTGTCCTCCAGCACGGCGTCCAACTGCCGGGCGATCGCTCCGTGGACCACCATAGGCCGTCGGGCGGTCAGGGCCGCGCCGTCGAAGATTTCTCGGCCCGGGCGATGGGAAATGGTCCCCGTGGAGAGGAACTCCGCCACCACATCCCGCAGGATCAGGGCGCCCCGGCTCAGGGCTTCGGCCTGAAAGAGACGGAGGAACCCGTCCTGCCGGGCAAACCGGCCCAGATAGGCCTCCATGCTCTCTCCCCGGGGAAGAAAGAGCTGCACCGCCAGGGTGAGCCCCGGGGCGCGGCTGGTCATATCGTCCTGTAAATAGGCGAAGAGTTTTTCGTATTTCTTGTCCACTGTGCCCGCATAGGCCAGGATGACACAGTTCTGTTCAAATT
>CACYXZ010000127.1 GCA_902778525.1 Oscillospiraceae bacterium
CTTTTGTCCAGCCTTTTCTGCACGAGCAGAAAAGGGCTGGCCGTCGGAGACAAAAACACCCCGACAAACTCCAATTTACTTCAAAAGGAGAATACTTATGGTCATCACCAACGCATATATCTATCCGGTAGAAGGTTCGCCCATCCCATCCGGATTCCTTCGCTTTTCGGAAACCATTGAGGAAATGGGCCCCATGGCCGACTTTTCGCCCGTCGCTGGAGAGGAGATCCTTGACGCGGAAGGCGCTTGGCTCCTGCCCGGCTTAGTGGATATTCATACCCATCTGGGCCTCTTTGGCGACGGCGTGGGCTTTGAGGCTGAGGACTGCAACGAGGTCGGCGATCCCATCACGCCCCAGATTCGGGCGGTGGACGGGATCAATCCCCTGGATCCCACCTTCCGGGAGAGCCTGCGTTCCGGAGTGACTGCGGTTGCGGTAGCGCCCGGCTCTGCCAATCCCATCGGCGGGCAGATCGCGGCCATCCATACATCCGGACGGCGGATCGACGACATGGTGATCCGTGCGCCGCTGGCGATGAAGTTCGCTCTGGGCGAAAACCCGAAAAGCTGCTATCATGACCGGGACGAGACCCCGGTGACCCGCATGGCCACGGCGGCACTGATCCGGCAGGCGCTGTTTGAAGCGCAGGCCTATGGACGGAAAAAGCAGGCGGCGGAGGAAAACCCGGAGCTGGATCCGCCGGACTTCGACATGAAGCACGAGGCACTTCTTCCGGTGCTTCGGAGGCAGATCCAGGCCCATTTTCATGCCCACCGGCTGGACGACGTGTTCACCGCCATCCGCATCGCCAAGGAGTTTTCTCTGAATTACGTGATCGTCCACGGTACGGAAAGCTACCTTGCGGCGGATCTGATGGCGGCGGAGGGCGCAAGGGTGGTGACCGGCCCCAATCTGCTGGACCGGTGCAAGCCGGAGCTGAAGAACATGACCTTCGGCGGCCCGGCGGAGCTGCGGAAGGCCGGAGTGCTGTGCTCCATCTGCACAGATCATCCGGAGACGCCGCTGAAGTACCTGACCATTTGCGCGGCGGTGGCGCAGAAGAGCGGCCTGAGCCATGAGGACGCCATCCGCGCCATCACCATTTACCCTGCCAGGATCGCGGAGCTGGACGACAGGATCGGCTCGCTCAAACCCGGGAAATGGGCGGATCTGGCGCTCTTTACCGGAGATCCGCTGGAGCTGTCCAGCGAGTGCAAAGCAGTGTTTATTCAGGGAAGGAGATGTGTCTGATGCGGGAAATCTCATGCGGAGACATCCGGGAACTGGTGGAGCGGCTGTGTATCGAGGCGGCCACGGTGCTTCCGGACGACCTGTGCCGTACCATTCATGCGGCCCGGGAGAAGGAGGAAAGCCCGGTAGGGCAGGGGATCCTTCAGGATATTGAGGACAACTTTCTTCTGGCCCGGGAGAAGGGCGTACCTATCTGTCAGGATACGGGCATGGCAGTGGTGTTTCTGGAACTGGGACAGGAGGTCCATATCACCGGCGGCAGTCTCCGGGATGCGGTGAACCTGGGCGTCCACGACGGGTATCTCAACGGCGCCCTGCGCTGCTCGGTGGTGGAGGATCCCCTCCGGCGGGTGAACACCGGCGACAACACCCCGGCGGTGCTCCATGTGGAGATCGTGGAGGGGGACGCCTTCCGGGTGACCGTTGCGCCCAAGGGCTTCGGCAGCGAGAATATGAGCGCCATGAAGATGTTTACCCCCGCCGCTTCCCGGGAGGACATCGAGGACTGGATCGTGTCCTGCGTAAATACGGCGGGATCCAATCCCTGCCCGCCGGTGATCGTGGGCGTGGGCATCGGAGGAACCATTGAGCAGTGCGCGCTGGAGGCGAAAAAGGCCCTGCTTGCGCCCATGGACGCGCCGAATTCCGATCCCTTCTACGCGGATATGGAGGAGAAGACCCTGGAGAAGATCAACCGCCTGGGCATCGGTCCCCAGGGCATGGGCGGCCGGGTCACGGCCCTGGGCGTACACATCCGGCCTTGGCCCACCCACATCGCGGGCCTGCCCTGCGTGGTGAACATGAGCTGCCATGTGACGCGGCACGCCTGCGGGGAGCTGTGAAATGCTTCTGAAAATCACATCAATGGACGATCTGGACATCCCCGCCCTCATGGCAATCTACGCCGAGGGCAACGAGGAAAATGCCGCATACTTCTATCCGGACCTGCCGGAGCCGGAGCGGATCCGAAAAGCGGAGACGGAGTTTGCCCGCTTTTTGAAGGACGAGTTTTTCCCGAAACCGGAAAACGTCCAGTTTGTGCTGGAAAAGAACGGCGTGTGGGCGGCGGCCCTGCGGCTGACGAAGCTGGCGGACTGCTGGTGGCTGGAGGCCCTGGAGACAAAGCCCGGGGAGCGGCGGAAAGGCTATGCGCTGGAGCTGCTGCGGGCGGTGCAGGCGGAGCTTGGGCCGGGAGCGGTGATCCGGGACTGCGTCAGCAAGCGGAACGAACCCTCCCTGCGGACCCACTTTGCCGCGGGATTTGAGATCGAAAACGATCCGGCGGTGGAGTATCCCGACGGAACCACCGACGACCGGTGCTACGGCATGCGATTTGTACACAATATCATGTGAAAACCTCTTGCAAACCACAAGACAACGTGCTATAATACCCCATGTTAGTTGGTATGGTAGATTGAGACTGGGCTTCGGCCCAGTCTTCTTTATGCGTTTTGAAGATTTACAGATATTGGGAGGATGCGAATGAGCAAGAAGATCACGCAGCAGGTCTGGGAGCTGGCGCAGCCTGTGGTGGAGGGCTTCGGCCTGAAGCTGTGGGACGTGGAATACGTCCGGGAGGGCGCCGACTGGTTCCTGCGGCTGTATATCGACAAGGACGGCCCGGTGGACATCAACGACTGCGAAAAGGTCTCCCGGGCGGTGGATCCGCTGCTGGACGAAAAGGATCCCATTCCCGACAGCTATACCTTTGAGGTCTGCTCCGCCGGATGTGAGCGGGTGCTTAAGCGCCCCGGGGATTTTCAGCAGTTCCTGGACAGCAAGGTCCTGGTCAAGCTGTACCGGCCCAGAGACGGCCGGAAAGAATATGTGGGCGTCCTGAAATCCTATGAGGACGGGACCACTACCATAGAGACAGAACAAGGAACCATGGAATTTACACAGGCGGAGACCGCGCTGGTGCGGCTTTACGCCGAGTTTTGATGGGAGGAATCGGAAAAAATGAACGCCGAAATCATGGGAGCTCTGGAACAGCTGGAGCGGGAAAAGGGCATCCCTAAGGACTATATGCTCGAGAAGATCAGCGCCGCCCTGCTGGCCGCCTACAAAAAGGATCACACCGGATACACCGAGAACGTGATGGTCAGCGTGGTGGACGGCGAGCTGAAGATGTTCGTCCAGAAGGAGGCCGTGGAGGAGCTGATGTTCCCGGACACGGAGATCTCCCTGGACAACGCCCGGAAGCTGGTACCCGACGCGGTGGAGGGCGACATCATCAACGTGGAGGTCGACGCCAGACAGTTCGGCCGGATCGCCGCGAAAACCGCCAAGGACGTCATCATTCAGGGCATCCGGGAGGCGGAGCACACGGTGATCTTTGACAAGTTCACCTCCAAGTCCCACGAGATGATCACCGGCACGGTCCTGCGGATCGAGCCGGACAGCGGCGATATGCTCATCCGGATCGCCACCGGCGCCGCCGGAACCGGCAACGGAACCGACAAGACCAACGCCCTGCTCGCCGCCGGGGAGCAGGTCCGGGGCGAGAGCTACACTGAGGGCGACAGCATCCGCGTCTATGTGGTGGATGTGCGCCGGAGCAGTCACGGCCCCCAGGTCATCGTGTCCCGGACCCATCCCGGACTGGTCAAGCGCCTGTTCGAGCGGGAAGTGCCCGAAATCGCAGACGGCACCGTGGAGGTCAAATCCATCGCCCGGGAGGCCGGAAACCGCACCAAGCTGGCGGTCTGGTCCTCCGACCCGGACGTGGACGCCGTGGGTACCTGCGTCGGCCCCCGGGGCGGACGCGTGGGCGCGGTCGTGGACGAGCTGGGCGGAGAGAAGATGGATATCATCCAGTACTCCGAGGATCCGGCGGAATTCGTGGCGGCGGCCCTGTCTCCCGCCGACGTGGTGGAGGTGCTGGTACAGCCCGGTACCAAGAACTGCCGCGTGGTGGTTCCGGACGATCAGCTTTCCCTTGCCATCGGCAAGGAGGGCCAGAACGCCCGGCTGGCAGCCCGGCTGACCGGATATAAGATCGACATCAAGGCGGAAAGCGACGCCGACGCGCTGAACTTCGGCAAGGAGGAGCCTCTGCCGGAGGAGCCGGAAGACGTCATTCCGGAGGAAACGCCTGAGACAGAAGCGGAGATTACGGAATAAGCCTGTTCCCGAATTGCGGCAGGCGTGTGAGAATGAGGTGCGGTATGAAAAAGATCCCAATGCGACAGTGTGTGGGCTGCCGGGAAATGAAGCCGAAAAAGGAACTGGTTCGGGTGGTGAAATCCCCCGAGGGCGTGATTTCCATGGATCTCAAGGGCAAGGCACCCGGACGGGGCGCCTATGTGTGCCGGGAGGCGGAATGCCTCCGGCGGGCCGTGAAGTCCAGAGCGCTGGAGCGTGCTTTTTCCACTGCCATCCCCCAGGAGGTCTATGACCGCCTGATGGTGGAACTGGAGGCGACGGAGGATGCTTGACAAAGCCCTGAACCTTCTGGCCATTTCCCAGAAGGGCGGCAATCTTGCCATCGGGGAGGACCCGGTCGGCGCCGCAGCTCAGGCCGGTAAGGCGAGGCTCATCATCCTCGCTTCCGATGCAGCCGGACATACCCGGCGCAGAGCTGAGGGATTCGGCGCTCTGCATCATACGCCTGTGATCTCCATCGACGCGGACAAGTCGCGCTTAGGCGGCATGTTCGGCCGGAGCAGCGTAGCCATGGCGGCGCTGACGGAGATCAAACTGGCCCGGTCGTTTCTCGAGACGCTGGGTGAGCCGGAACGCTACGGCGAGGCGCTCGCTCAGGTCACGGAAAAGGCGGAGGCCATTGCCCGGCGAAAACTGACCAAACCGCGCCGGAAACGGGAACGAGGAACGAGATAGTATTTGGAGGTGGCTCTATGAGCAGTTTTGTGAAATATAAGATCCGCGAAGTCGCGAAGGATTTTGATATGCCATCCAAGGCCGTAACGGCTCTGGTGACGGAGTATTTTGAGGCGCCCAAGTCCACGGCGCAGGTGCTGACGGACGAACAGCTGAACGTGATTTTTGACCGGATCACCCGGGACAACCAGATCGCGTCCATCGAGGAGGTCTTTGCCACGGCCGCCGCGGCGGTGCAGGATGAGCCGGAGAAGCTGGTGGCGGCGGAGACGCCTGCCCAGAATGCCGAGCCGAAGCCGGAGCAGGCCCAGAAGCCCCAGCAGGCCCAGAAGCCCCAGCAGGCCCAGAAACCCCAGCAGGGTCAGAAGCCTCAGCAGGGCGGCCAGCCGGCGCAGAATCAGAACGCGGCCCAGCAGCCCAAACGCAAGAAAGAGCGCCGGGTGGTGGATACCTCCCGTGTGGTGGTGAACGCGGCGCGCTTTGACGACCGGGTGGACTCCCTCGTGCCGGACCGCGCCCAGAAGTACACGAGCAAGAAAGAACGCGTGGGCGGCAAGAACAAGAACAAGAACCGGGGCAACTTCGGCAACAAGCGCCGGAACGAGGAGCAGGAACAGATGCGCCGGCTCCAGCTGGAAATCGCCAAGAAGGCGCCCGTGAAGGTGCTGATCCCCGACGAGATCAGCGTGGGCGAGCTGGCGTCCCGGATGAAAAAGACCGGCGCGGAAGTGGTCAAGTGCCTGATCCGGAACGGTATCATGGCTTCTGTCAGCGAGATCATCGATTTCGAGAC
>CACYXZ010000128.1 GCA_902778525.1 Oscillospiraceae bacterium
TAGATGATCGGTATCCCGCTCTGGCTCAGAACAAACGCATGAAGGGTCAAATCAAGATCCGCGGCAAGACGCAGCGCGTCGTCGTCATTCCGGGAGAGCGCGGTCTCGATCCCGCAGAGAGAGGCCGTGGTGCCGCACATCCGTGCATCCCCAAGCGTAGGATCGTCATTGTACCGCTCGCCCCTGGAAAAGCTCCCCGGGAACTCGCCGGCAAAGAAGGCGTTGAGGAACTGCTTGTGCGGTACTTCCTCCATCCCGAACTGACGCAGGAACGGGTAATCCAGACCCCAGCCGATGTCGTCGTGACATCTGAGGTAGTTCAGAAATACATACTCCCTCGGAAGCTGCGCCAGCTGATCCATCTGGTGCCGCAAAAGCCTTGTGTCCTGCGTCGCCACTGTGTGCCAGGTCGTACACATGGTGGTCGCATTATACAGCATATGACACTCCGGCTTTTCCGTGGTTCCGAAATAAGGCGCCAGTTCCTTCGGTTCCATGACCACCTCACCCAGCAGCAGCACACCGGGACAGACGATCTCGCAGGCAAGACGCATCATTCTGGTGAGGGTATGTACCTGAGGCAGGTTCCGGCAATCCGTACCCAGCGCTTTCCAGATGTACGGGACGGCATCCAGCCGGATAATATCGATTCCCCGGGCGGTGAGATACAGCAGGTTTTCCGTCATGTCATTGAAAACCATCGGGTTCGCGTAATTCAAATCCCACTGGTAGGGGTAGAAGAACGTCATCACGACCTGCTTGCAGTCGTCGAGCCAGGTGAAGTTTCCCGGCGCCGTGGTAGGGAAGACCTGGGGAACGGTTTCCTCATACTGATTTGGAATATCCCAGCTGTCATAGAAGAAATACCGCGCACGGGCTGTGGGATCTCCTGCTCTGGCCGCCCTGGCCCAGGGGTGATCCTCACTGGTGTGATTCATCACAAAATCCAGACACAGACAGATGCCATGGGCGTGACATGCTTCGCTCAGGCGTTCGAGATCCTCCATCGTTCCGAGCTCCGGCTGTACTGTCCGGAAATCCGCCACGGCATATCCGCCGTCGCTTCGTCCCTTCACGGTTTTCAGGAGGGGCATCAGATGAATATAATTGATGCCGCACTCCTCCCAATAGGGGATCTTATCCAGAAGCCCGTGCAGATCTCCCGCATAGGCGTCCACATACAGCATCATGCCGATCAGATCATTTGCGCGATACCAATCGGGATGGGCAACGCGGGATTCATCCAGAATCCGAAGGGCAGGGGAGCGCGCCGCATAAGAACGGCGAAGCATCTCAATAAAGTAGGAAAACGCGTTTTCGTCATTATGATACAGCTCGCAATACAGCCATTTGAGTTCGTCGTAATTCTGGCGAAGCCGAGCTTCAAAAGCAGATTCAGACAGATTCATTCGTACCTCCTGATATTGCGCTGGCGCATATTCAATGATTCCGGCCGTACCGGACCGCTGCGGCAAGAATGGAAGCCTGAAGCGTCTGCGTCAGTTCCGCTTCCGTTACGCGCCATTGCCAGTTGGATCCCACCGTTGAGGGCTGATTGATCCGGCAGGAGTTGTCGTATCCCAGGTAATCCTGAAGCGGGATCACGCACATTCTGGCGCAGCTCGCCAGCGCAAGCGAAACAAACGGCTGGCGAAGCTCCTGATCCGGCGTATAGAAATCACACAGGTACTCCCTCAGCAGCCGCAGCTCGTCCTGCGTAATGCTGGTAAGCCAGCCTGCCACGGTTTCGTTGTCATGGGTACCGGTATAGACGACGCAGTTCTCCGGATAGTTGTGCGGCAGATAGTCGTTGGCAGATCCGGAATCTCTGGAATCGAACGCAAACTCCAGCACCTTCATGCCCGGGAACCCCGTGTCACGTACCAGCTGCCGGACAGAATCCGTCACATATCCCAGATCCTCCGCAATGACCTCCCTTTCTCCGAGACATCTGCGCATCGTCTCGAACAGCTCGAGACCCGGTCCCTTCTCCAAGTGACCGTTTACCGCGGTCTTTTCCCCGTAGGGGATGGAAAAGTACTCGTCAAACCCGCGGAAATGATCGATCCGGAGCACGTCGTACAGCCGGAAGCAGTATTCAAGCCGGTTCATCCACCATGCATAGCCGTTCTTCCGGTGATAGTCCCACCGGTACAGCGGATTTCCCCAAAGCTGGCCGTCTGCGGAAAACCCGTCCGGGGGACAGCCCGCCACGGCAACAGGAATATCACGATCATCCAGCTGAAACAGCTCCGGATTGGCCCAGACGTCTGCGCTGTCCATCGCGACATAGATCGGAATATCGCCAATGATACGGATACCGCGCCCATTGGCGTATTCCCGCAGCTTCGACCATTGTACAAAAAACTGATACTGCAGGTACTGATGGAACTCGATTTCCTCCTGCAGCTCCGTTTGGAATTGCCGCAGAACATCCGGATCCCGGAAGCGAATCTCCTCCGGCCATTCCAGCCAGGATTTCCCGTCGAAATGGGATTTCAGCGCCATAAAAAGCGCGTAGTCCGGCAGCCATTGACGGTTCTGTTCCAGGAACCGCTGATAGGAGGGCTCCTCAGCAATCCGGCTGCGGGAAAAGGCCTTGCGGAGCAGCCGGTATCTGAATCGATGCTGCAGCGCATAATCCACGCGGGTCGGGTCGCCGCCGAAGTCCGCAGCATCACACTCCGCAGCGGTCAGGACCCCTTCGCCGATCAGGCTTTCCAGATCGATAAAATACGGGTTCCCGGCAAACGTTGAGAAAGACTGATAGGGGGAATCGCCGTAGCTGGTTGGCCCAAGCGGAAGGATCTGCCAATAGGATTGTCCCGCGTCCCGCAGATAATCAATGAATTGATAGGCATGCCTGGAAAAGCATCCGATCCCGTAAGGACCGGGCAGACTGGTAACTGGCAGTAAAATGCCGGCTTCTCTCGCCATAACCCCATCTCCCGTCATGAATTGGAATTGAGTTTCAGAATCAGGAACTGCCAGGGCTGAAGCCTGACGGCTCCGTCCTTCATTTCACAGTCACCGATATTATTCAGCAGGACCTCTTCCACAGGCGCCGGAAGGGCCGCGGTCTGGATTTCCGCCTGGAAATTGCCGATCACAAGGAGTCTCTGACCGCTGCCTTCCCGAAAATACGACATGAGATTTTTCTGTTCCGGCAGATAGGGGATCAGGTCGCCAAATACGATCGTATCACGATACTTCGGATCCTTTCGAAGCTCAATCAGTGCGCGATAGAAATTCCATACGGAGTCCGGATCCTTCTTCTGGGCCTCCAGATTGATCCTCGTATAATTTGCATTGACCGGCAGCCACGGCGTCCCGGACGAAAAACCCGCATTCGGCGTGGAATCCCACTGAAACGGCGACCGGGCGTTGTCCCGGGAGAAGCGGTTTACCACATCCATCGCTTCTTCCTTCGTCAGCCCTGCGTTCAGGGCGACCTGATATTCATCCCTGGCGGAAATATCGTCCACTTCCTCGATGGAACTGCAGCGGCGGTTTTCCATGCCGATCTCCTGTCCCTGGAAAAGGAACGGGAGACCGCGCAGCATAAAGTTCAGTCCGCCGAGCATCTTCTTCGCCGCGAGGGTACACTGTCCGTCCGGAATATAGTGGGATACGCCGCGGGGTTCATCATGGTTTTCGATGATATTGCAAAGGAAGCCCACGTCCTTCACGCGCCTCTGGCTGAAAAAGCAGGCTTGCTTATACTGCTCGGCAGTAACCGGCTGCACCGCATACCAGCCAAGGGGATTCGTGTTGATCGTTGTCTCGGCAAAATCAAACATGGAGGAGAATACGCCATGTTCGCCGATAAACAGGGGAAGCTCATGCTCCTTCTCATGAAACACTTCTCCAGCGGTAAACGCGTCGTATTTCCGGAAGGTATTTTCCGCCATTTCATCCAGAAAATCGATGACACCCTCTGCATCTGCGAGCATACACTCAATGGAACAAAGACCGTCTTCCCGGTCTGCCGGGTAATTCCGGTAGGGCAGTTTCTTCTTAATGTTGATGATCGCGTCCACCCGGAATCCGGAAACCCCTTTTTCCAGCCACCAGTTGATCATGCGGTAGATCTCCTGCCGAAGCTCCGGGTTCTCCCAGTTGAGATCCGGCTGTTTCCGGTGGAAAATGTGGAGATAGATTTTATCCTCGTGTCCCGGCAGTCTGGACCAGACCGATCCGCCGAAGGCGCTTCTCCAGTTGCAGGGCAGGGGATCTCCCTCATGCCAGTCCTCAATATAAAAATACCTGCCGAACTTTCCATCCGGATCTTTGCAGGCCTCCTGAAACCAGACGTGCTCATCGGAACAATGGTTGACCACCAGATCCATGACAATATGCAGTCCGCGTTTTTTCGCCTCCTGCAGAAGCTCGTCCATGTCGTCCATCGTGCCGAACCTGGGATCGATCCCGTAATAGTCTGAAATATCATATCCCTGATCGGCAAGCGGAGAGCAGTAGACAGGGGAGATCCAAACGATCTCCACACCCAGTTCCTTCAGATAGTCCAGCTTCTCGATAATGCCCCGCAGATCTCCGATTCCATCCCCGTTGGAGTCATAGAAGCTCTTGGGATAAATCTGATAGGCGGTTTTGCTCTGCCACCATTTCTGTAACATAAAGCACCTCCAACTGCGGCGTTGACCAGCACGCAATCCTTGTCATTTTTCCTTGATAAAGATACCATGGGAATATGAGGATGTAAACTGGTTACGTGTGTAACCGACGTTTCCAACTGTTTTTTGAAGACAGCTTTGTGAAGAATTCCGATTTTCATTTGAACCGATAATTATATATAATGGGGACAGGTAAAACGTAACCTTCCCCGGATTAAGGAGTGCAGAAGCATGGTCACAATCAAGGAGATCGCTCAGCGAGCAGGCGTCAGTACCGCAACCGTTTCCAACGTGATCCACGGGAAGTCCCGGCATGTATCGGTGGAAACGGTCAAGCGCATTCAGGCGCTGATCGACGAAATGGGATACGAACGGGAAGCGGGCAAACGGGTCCGGTCCAGCGACAACGCAAAGCTTGTGGCGATTATCATCCGGTATCATCAGGGCTTTGAGAATTCCGTTCTGGCCGATCCCTTTTACGGCGTTGTCACCGGCAGTATCGAGCAGGAGCTCCGGTCAAGAGGTCTGTATCTCATGCTGTACGCCTCCTCCGATATGGACGACATCTTCAGGATGCTGATGACCTGGGATGTCGATGGGGTGATTGCCGTTTCCTTTACGAAAGAGGACTGCCAAAAACTCCAGAGCCTCATCCAGAAACCGATGATCTCCATCGATGCGTTCGGCCCGGATGATTCCGCAGCCGGGATACCGGATGTTGGTCTCGAGGACGAAACAGGCGGTTTGCTGATGACCAGGCATCTTTTGGATCTGGGATATGAGACAATCTTTGTTGCGGGCGTATCCAACACCGGGATCGACAACAGGCGATGGAGCGGCGCAAAACAGGCAACAAACTCCGAGCAATTCCTGAACGGAAAACACAAGCTGGAATTTATCGAGCTGGGCGGAACGCTGGACCAGCGGGAAAAATGTTATCAGCAGATCACCCGGCATCTGCCATTTCGGAAGAAAACAGCATTCTTTTTCACCTCCGACTCCCTGGCTATGGAGGCCATCAGCTATTTTGCCAAGCGAGGGATAACCGTGCCCGACAGCTTCGGCGTGGCCGGATTCGATGATTCCATCAATGCCGTCAGTTTCTCTATCCCGCCTCTGACAACGATCCACCAGGACGTTCCGATGAAGGCCAGAATTGCGGTGGAAGAACTGGTTTCCGCCATC
>CACYXZ010000129.1 GCA_902778525.1 Oscillospiraceae bacterium
GAGCAGACCGTCACCGGAGACACCGTCATTCTGGCCTCCGGAATGCGCGCAAGAAGCGCTCTGGCCGACAGCTTTATGACCATCGACGTGCCGGAGAGCGTGGAGGTGGGCGACTGCGTCCGGGCCCGGACGGCCGAGCAGGCCACCCGGGAGGGCTGGTACGCGGCAGTCAACCTCTGATCTGCAGCAGAATACGCCGGGCGGGCCGGGGGAATCCCCGGCCCGCCTTTTTGTCCTTTTCTTTCCCCGGCGGCCGTGATATAATGGAACCGCTTCGGGCAAGCTGTAACTGGAAAGGCGGGAATGATCATGGATCTGCAAAGCTCCTATCACGATAAATTCATCACGATGGACGAGGCCCTCAGCCAGATCAAGAGCGGCGACGTGATCGCCGTGGCGGCCTACGGCAACGAGCCGGTGCGGTTTCTCCGGCGGCTCCATGAGATCCGGGACCGGGGCGTCCGGGATGTGACGCTGTGGCTGGCCAATCCCCAGGAGGAGTATCCCTTCCTCAAGATGGAGGGCATGGAGGACGTGATCTCGATCCTGTCCATCTTCTACGGGAAAAGCCTCCGGGACATCCATTCCACCGGCCGGGTCAGCTTCGTGCCCAACAACCTCCACGGCTGTGTGGACGCCATGCTCCGGACGAGAAAGCCCAACGTGTTCGTGGGGGCCGTGACGCCGGTGGACCGGTTCGGATACGTCTGCATGTCCACCAGCCAGCAGTTCGAGCTGGAACTCTTCGATACCTGCCAGACAGTGATGCTGGAGATCAATCCGGCTCTTCCGCACATCGCCGGAACCACCCGGATCCCGGTGGACAAGGTCCACTATTTTATGGAAGGGGAAAATACCGTGGTAAATTCCCCTGTCTATCCCAAAACCGAGATTCAGGAGACCATCGCGGACTACGCCGCCAGCCTGATCCACGACGGCGACACCCTCCAGCTGGGCATCGGCGGCATGCCCGACGCGGTGGCCGAGCGCCTGACGGACCGGCAGGATATGGGGATCTATACGGAGATGCTGGGGTCGGCCATGGGCAAGCTCATGGCCTGCGGCGCGGTGAACAACAGCCGCAAGACCTTCTTCCGGAACCGCAGCGTGGCGGCCTTTACCTGGGGCACCAAGGAGCTCTACGACTATATCGACGACAACCCCATGGTGGAGCTGCTGCCGGTGGGCTATGTGAACGATCCCGGAAACATCATGAAAAACGAGAACATGGTGTCGGTGAACACCGCGCTGGAGATCGATCTGACGGGCCAGGTCTGCTCGGAGACCATCGCCGGAAAACAGTACTCCGGCACCGGCGGCGCCTGGGACTTCGCCTATGGCGCCTTCCACGCCAAGAACGGCCGGGGCATCATCGCGCTGCAGTCCACCGCCAAGAGCGGAACCATCTCCCGGATCGTCCCCCGGCTCACCGCCGGAAATATCGTCACCATCCCCCGGAACATCGTGGATATCGTGGTGACGGAGTACGGCGTCGCCCGGCTTCGGGGCAAGTCCGTCCGCCAGCGGGTGGAGGAGCTGATCGCCGTGGCCCATCCGGATTTCCGGCAGGAGCTCCGGGATCAGGCCCGGAAACTGGAGATCTGGTGACAGAGGAAAACGACGCGGGACCGGCCCTCGGCCGGTCCCCTTCCCTTTGCGGAAAGGCCCCGGATTGACAGGGTTTTCCGGCTGTGCTATACTAATTCATTATGAGTCACGACAGGAAGGAGCCGGCCATGGAGCAGAAATCGAACAACAGCCGCCGGCTCCGGACCGTGAGCCTGATCGTGGTGATCACCTTGGCCGGGAAGGTGCTGGGTCTGGTGCGGGATATGCTGCTGGGCCACAACTTTGCCACAGGGATGGAGGGCGCGGCCTTTCAGGTGGCCAGCCGGATCCCCCGGACTTTTTTTGACGCCATATTTGCCTCCGCCATCTCCGCCAGCTTTATCCCCGTGTTTGCCGAACGGATGGAACAGCACGGGCGGGAGGACGCCTTCCGGCTGTCCCACTGCTTTTTCACCTGGGTGGGCCTGCTGACTGCGGTGTTTTCCCTGCTGGGAATGGCTCTGGCAGATCCCATCGTCGGCCTGCTGGCGGACGGCTTTGACCCGGAGACGGCGGCTCTCTGCGCCGGCCTCCTGCGGATCCTGTTTCCCACGGTGTTCTTCACCGGCGTGGCCTTTTCCATGGTGGGGGTGCTCCAGTCCCTGGGGGAATTCTACATCCCCGCTGCCCTGAGCGTGGCCTCCAACGGGGTCATTATCCTGTATTACCTGCTGCTGTGCCGCCGGTTCGGCATTTGGGGGCTTGCCTGGGCGTTCCTGCTGGGGTGGGCCGTGCAGATGGGGATGCAGATGCCGTGGCTCCGGCGGAACCGGTTCCGCTACCGGCCCGGACTCCATCACCCGGGACTGCGGAGCGTCTTCACCCTGATGCTTCCGGTGATGGTCTCCACCTGGGTCCAGCCCCTGTGCCTGCTGATCACCACCCGGTTCGCCACCCACCTCTTCCAGGGGGCGGGGGCCAGCGCCATGGACTACGCCAACACGCTCTATACCATGATCGCCGGGATCCTGGTGCTGTCCGTGACCAATGTGATCTTCCCGGAGATGAGCCGTCTGTCCACCGGCGGGCGGCAGGAGGAGCTGGGGGCGCTGATCGGATCGAGCCTGCGGGGCATGCTGTTTCTGCTGCTGCCCATGACGGCGGGGCTGATGCTGCTGGCGGAGCCGCTGGTGCGGCTGCTGTATGAATGGAGAAACTGGGACAGCTTCTCCACGGCCGTCACGGCCCGGGCCCTGATCTTTATGAGCATCGGCATGGCCGGATACGGGATCCAGAATGTGCTGGTCCGGGCCTTTTACGCCCGGCAGGACGGCAGAACGCCCCTGATTTCCGGCGCGGCGGCCGTTGTGCTGAATCTGGCGCTCTGTTTTGCTCTGACGGACCGGCTGGATGTGGCGGGGCTGGGGATCGCCACGGCGGCGTCCACCTGGGCGTCGGCGCTGGTTCTGCTGGTCCCCACGATCCGGCGCTGCCCGGAGACGCTGAACCGGGCGTTCTTCCTGGAAATCGGGAAAATGCTCCTGGCGGCGGCGGTCATGTCGCTGGCGGTCCGGGGCGCGGCGATGCTTCTGCCGCAGGCGTGGACCGGGTCTCTTTCCGGCCGGGTCCTGAGCTTCGGCATTCCCGCGGCGGCGGGCGCTGCGGTTTATTTCCTGGCGGCTTCTCTGCTGCGGCTGCGGGAGATGGAGACCGTCAAGGGCCTTTTGCGGCGGAAATAAAAGCGGTCCCTTCGGACGGCAAGGATTGAAAAAGAGAGAAGGTATTCTATGAATATCATCGTTGTAGGATGCGGCAAGGTGGGGCTGACCCTGGCCAGACAGCTCCGGCGGGAGGACCACGCCATCACCATCATCGACGTGGACAAGGACCGGCTGGAGGCCGCGGTGGGCGCCATGGACATCCAGGGCGTGCTGGGCAACGGCACCTCCCACCGGGTTTTGGTGGAGGCGGGCGTGGAGCAGGCGGATCTGCTCATCGCGGTGACCGACCACGACGAGCAGAATATGCTCGCCTGCCTGATCGCCAAAAAGGCGGCCGGCTGCCAGGTCATCGCCCGGGTGCGGAACCCCAGCTACTATGAGGATATCGACTTCATCAAAGGGGAACTGGGCCTGTCCATGGTCATCAACCCGGAATGGGCCGCGGCGCAGGATATTTACCGTCTGCTGCAGATCC
Source organism: Oscillospiraceae bacterium (assembly GCA_902778525.1). Lineage (GTDB taxonomy): Bacteria > Bacillota > Clostridia > Oscillospirales > Oscillospiraceae > HGM13006. The sequence goes on from CACYXZ010000129.1 coordinate 3,745, forward strand.
CCTCGGCGCTGGATGTGGACACCTTTGACCGGAGCCAGGTGAATATGCTCCGGTTCCAGATCCAGCCGGAATCCCCGCTGGACGGGAAAAACATGATGGCGGTCAACAGTATGCTCGGCGGACGGATGCTGGTGTGCATCCGGGAACGGGAGGGGCAGATCGTGATTCCCCGCGGCTCCACGGAGCTCCGGGCCGGGGACAAGATCTCCGTGATCATCCCCCGGGTGGAGATCGCCGCGGTGCTCCACCGGCTGAAGCTGAGGCAGGTTCCCATTCACTCGGTAATGGTGGCCGGCGGCGGCAGCACGACGGAATATCTGACGGGCCTGCTTCAGCGCTCCGGCGTTCAGGTGAAAATCCTGGAGTCGAACATGGACCGGTGCCAGGTCCTGGCGGAGCGGCTGCCGAAGGCCCAGGTGATCCACGGGGATTCCACCGACAGGCAGATCCTCCAGGAGGAGGGGCTGCCCAATGCGGAGGCCTTTGTGTGCGCCACCGGCATCGACGAGGAGAATATCATGCTGGCCCTGTACGCCGCCCGGGTGTCCGGGGCCAAGGTCATCACCAAGATCAGCCGGATCGACTTTGAAGAGGTCGTGGAGGACCTGAACCTGGGCTCTGTGGTCTATCCGAAGAACATCACCGCGGAGAATATCGTCCGGTTTGTGCGGGCCCTCGGAAACGCCAGCGGGAACAATGTGGAGACCCTCTACCAGCTTCTCGACGGCAGGGTGGAGGCCATGGAATTCGTGGTGCAGCCCAGCGCCGCCGCCGTCACCGGGATCAAGCTCCAGGAGCTTGGCCTGAAAAAGGACCTTCTGGTGTGCTGCATCAACCGCAGGGGAAAGATCATCACGCCTACCGGCCAGGACACCCTGGAGATCGGCGATATCGTCGTGATCGTCACCACGGCCAAGGGGATCCGGGACCTGGGCGACATTGTGAGGTGACGGGATGAATCTTTCCATGATTGCCTACATTGTCGGCTGCGTTCTGGAGATCGAGGCGGCGCTGATGCTCCTGCCCGCCGGGATCGGTCTGCTCCACGGGGAACAGACCGGCTGGGCCTTTCTGGCGGTGGCGGTGGGCGCTGCGCTGGTCGGACTGATCGTAGTGCTGCGCCGGCCGAAAAACACCAGCTTCTTTGCACGGGAAGGTTTGGTTGCCACGGCGCTGAGCTGGCTGGTCATGTCCGCGGTGGGCGCGATCCCCTTCCGGATTACCGGACAGATCCCCCACTATCTCGACGCCCTGTTTGAGATGGTCTCCGGCTTCACCACCACCGGCGCCAGCATTCTCCTGGATGTGGAGAAGCTGGACAAATGCATGCTGTTCTGGCGGAGCTTTTCCCACTGGATCGGCGGCATGGGCGTGCTGGTGTTTATGCTGGCGATCCTGCCCCTGGCCGGATCCAGCGGGCAGAACCTCTATCTGATGCGGGCGGAGAGCCCCGGCCCCACGGTGGACAAGCTCTCCCCGAAGATGCGATCCTCGGCGGCCTGGCTCTACGGCATCTATCTGGGCCTGAGCCTGCTGGATTTCACGCTGCTGATGATCGGCGGCATGACCGCCTTTGACGCGGCCTGTCTGACCTTCGGCACCGCCGGCACCGGCGGATTCGGCACCCTCGGCAGCAGCTTTGCCAGCTACAGCATGATGTGCAAGGTGGTCACCACCGTCTTCATGCTGCTCTTCGGCATGAACTTCAATCTCTACTATCTGCTGATCGTTCGGCGGTTCCGGGACGCGCTGAAGATGTCCGAGATCCGCTGGTATCTGCTGGTGTTTTTCTTTGCTTCCGGCACCATCCTGCTGAATCTGCGGGGCGCCGGGATCCTGGGCCGGGACGCCCGGCCCATCGACGCGTTCTTCAGCGTCTCCTCCATTATGACCACCACGGGATATGCCACGGTGGACTTTGACCGGTGGCCCACCTACAGCCGGATGATCCTGGTGGCCATCATGTTCAGCGGCGCCTGCGCCGGATCCACCGGCGGCGGCATCAAGATCAGCCGTTTTATGATCTACTTCAAGGCGGTGAGCAAGGAGCTGCGCCGCATGGCGGATCCACCGGCGGCGGCATCAAGATCAGCCGTTTTATGATCTACTTCAAGGCGGTGAGCAAGGAGCTGCGCCGCATGGCGCACCCCAGGACGGTGCGGCATCTCCGGGTGGACGGGAAGACCGTGGCGGAGGGCACCGTGCAGAATACCTTTGTTTTCCTTGTGGTGTATGTGATCATCTATGTGGTCAGCGTGATGATTCTGGCGCTGGACAACTTCGATCCCACCACCACCTTTACCGCGGTGGCAGCCACCATCAACAACATCGGCCCCGGCCTCAGTATGGTGGGTCCGGCGGGCAACTATGCGGGATTTTCCTATCTGAGCAAATCGGTGCTGATATTCGACATGCTGGCCGGCCGGCTGGAAATCTATCCCCTGCTGATCTTCTTCCTCCCCTCCACCTGGAGAAAACAGGCATAAAAAAACGCCCGGCGGATCCCAAGGGATCCGCCGGGCGAACTGTCAGGATTCAGTTGTCCTGCAGCAGCTGGGCAAAATGCGCGATGGCATCCGCAATTACGTCTGCCGGCAGGGTGGACACGTCGATGGAGAGCATATAGCTGGAGGAGTCGCCCCATTTTTTATGGGTGAAGAAGTTGTAGTAATCCGCCCGGGCCTTGTCGTGCTTTTTGACGGATTTCTCCGCCAGTGTCCGGCTGTCGATGGACTGCTCCGCCATGACCTTCTCCGCCCGGTAGTCCGCCGGCGCGTGGAGGAACACGGTCAGGAGGTTCTTTTTCTCCCGCAGCACATAGTCGGCGCAGCGCCCCATGATCACGCAGTTGTCCGCCTGAGCGACCTTGCGGATCACGTTGAACTGGGCAAACGCCAGCTGCTGGTTCAGGGGCAGGCTGTCGCCGGTGGCCGCGCCGGTCATATAAAGGCTGTAGATCAGACTGCCGGTGGGCTTCTCATCGTAATGCTGCATGGCGGAAGGGGAAAAACCGTTTTCCTCCGCGGCCATGGTCAGGATCTCTTTGTCGTAAAAGGCGTATCCCAAACGCTGGGCGACCTTTTCGCCAATCTCCTTGCCGCCGGAGCCGAACTGCCTTCCAATGGTAATGATCATAGGAACACCGCCTTTCAAAAATAATGGGCTTTCTCCCATCTTCTGTTTTTATCATACCACTTTTTGTGGAAAAGTACAAGTGACATTTTGATCCGCGGAGAAGTTTTAGAGGGAATGCATAAAAAGGCTTCGAGATAATAAGAGCCGGAGTTGCCGGTGAATTGTTTTTTTGCAAGGAATGAAAACAAAAAACATTTTCAAATTATTCATACAGAAATCCGAAAGCTGTGTTATACTAAGGACAACAGAAAACAAAGGAGGAATTACGATGGCTGTTGTTACCGTCACCGCCGGCAATTTTGATCAGGAGGTGCTCCAGAGCACTGAGACCGTTCTGGTGGATTTCTGGGCGTCCTGGTGCGGCCCCTGCAAGATGCTCTCCCCCATGGTGGACCAGGTGGCCGAGGAGCGCCCGGACATCAAGGTCTGCAAGATCAACGTGGACGACGAGCCGGAGCTTGCCGGCCGTTTCGGCGTGATGAGCATTCCCGCATTGAAGGTATTCAAGGGCGGCGAAGTCGTCAATGAGTCCGTGGGCGTCCAGCCCAAGGCAAAGATCCTTGCCATGCTGTAATGCTGGATCCGCTCCGCCGCGCTTTCGGGCGCGGCGGAGTTTTTCCTGTAAATTCCGCCCGGTCATTTCCCGGAAACGGTTGCTTTTCTGCGGATTATCGAGTATACTTGTTGTAGTTTTGCTTTAAATGCATAAAGCACATTGGTGCGAAAGGATGAATCACTTTGAAAGAGCTTTACATCGGCAACGCCGCGGTTGCCCGGGGTCTGTATGACGCCGGTTGCAGCGTGGTGTCCAGCTATCCCGGCACCCCCTCCACGGAGATCACGGAGGAGGCGGCGGGCTATCCCGAGATCTACGCGGAGTGGGCCCCCAACGAAAAGGTGGCCATGGAGACCGCCTTCGGCGCCTCCCTGGGCGGAAAGCGCAGCTGCTGCGCTATGAAGCACGTGGGCCTGAATGTGGCGGCGGATCCGCTGTTTACCATGTCCTATACCGGCGTCAACGGCGGTCTTGTGGTCTGCGTGGCGGACGATCCCGGCATGCATTCCTCCCAGAACGAGCAGGATTCCCGCCATCATGCCATCGCCTCCAAGGTTCCCATGCTGGAGCCGGCCAACTCCCAGGAGTGCTATGATTTCGCCAAGGCTGCCTTCCGTCTGTCTGAGGAATACGACACGCCCGTTCTGCTGCGGCTGTGCACCCGCATCGCCCATTCCCAGTCCATCGTGGAGGTGGGGGCGCGGGAGGAGGTCCCCCAGAAGCCCTATGTGAAGGATATCTCCAAATACGTCATGATGCCCGGCATGGCCATCCGCCGGCATCCCCTGGTGGAGGCCCGGACGGAAAAGCTCCGGGAATACGCCGAGAACTGTCCCTTCAACCGGGTGGAGCCCGGCGAGGACCATTCCAAGGGCATCATCACCTCCGGCACCTGCTATCAGTATGTGAAGGAGATCTTTGGAAGCCGTTATCCCGTTCTGAAGCTGGGCATGGTGAATCCGCTGCCCAGAGATCTGATCCGGAACTTTGCCGGTTCCGTCGATACGCTGTATGTGGTGGAGGAGCTGGACGGCATCATTGAGACCCATGTCCGCACGCTGGGCCTTCCCGTCATCGGCAAGGATCTGTTCACTCCCCTGGGCGAATACTCCCAGGAGACCATCTCCAAGGTCTTCGGCCGTCCCGAGAAGGAGCATTTCTCCATTGAGACCGCCATTCCCGCCCGGCCGCCCATGATGTGCGCCGGATGTCCCCACCGGGGCATGTACTATGTGCTGTCCCGGAACAAATGCACCGTCATCGGCGATATCGGCTGTTATACCCTGGGCGCCCAGGCGCCGCTCCAGGCGGTGGACACCACCCTCTGCATGGGCGCCTCCGTGTCCGGCATCCACGGCTTCAACAAGGTCATGGGCCGGGACGGCGAGACAAAGACCGTGGCGGTCATCGGCGACTCCACCTTCATGCACTCCGGCATCACGGGTCTTGTCAACATCGCCTACAATCAGTCCAACTCCACGGTGATCATCCTGGACAACTCCATCACCGGCATGACCGGCCATCAGCAGAACCCCACCACCGGCTACAACATCAAGGGCGACCCCGCCGGAAAGATCGATCTGGAGGCTCTGTGCCGCTCCATCGGCATCCATCGGGTCCGGGTGGTGGATCCCTACGACCTCCAGCAGTGCGACAAGGTCCTCAAGGAGGAGCTGGCCGCGGAGGAGCCCTCGGTGATCATTTCCCGGCGGCCCTGCGTGCTGCTGAAGTACGTGAAGGCCAAGCGGCCGCTGCACGTGAATCCCGACACCTGCCGGAGCTGCAAAAAGTGCATGAAGTTCGGCTGTCCCGCCATTGCCATGCACGACGGCAAGGCCCATGTGGACCCCACCCTCTGCGTGGGATGCGGCGTGTGCGAGCAGGTCTGCCCCTTCGGGGCCTTTGAAGAGGAGGCGTAAGGATATGGAAACGAAAAGCATTATGATCGTCGGCGTGGGCGGCCAGGGAAGCCTGCTGGCCTCCAAGCTGCTGGGCCGGCTTCTGGTGGACGAGGGCTATGACGTGAAGGTCTCCGAGGTCCACGGCATGAGCCAGCGGGGCGGCAGCGTGGTGACCTATGTCCGGTTCGGGGAGCAGGTCTATTCCCCCATTGTCACCACCGGCGAGGCGGACCTGATCGTGTCCTTTGAGAAGATCGAGGCCGCCCGGCACCTTCCCTGCCTGAAGAAGGACGGCGTCATTGTGGTCAATACCCAGCAGATCGATCCCATGCCGGTCATCACCGGCGCGGCGGAGTATCCCGCGGGGGTGCTGGAGGAGATGGTGGCCGCCGGTGCGAAGGTGGACGCCATCGACGCCCTGTCCCTGGCGGAGGAGGCCGGTTCCTCCAAGGCCGCCAACATCGTGCTCATGGCCCGGGTCGCCAAGTATTTCGACATTCCCTACGAAAAATGGATCGCCGCCATCGAAAAGACGGTGGCTCCGAAATTTGCGGAGCTGAACAAGAAAGCCTTCGCGTTGGGCTATAACGCGTGACATAGACGAGCTTTTAGAAAGAAGGCGATTCCATTGCAAAACTACTATCAGAAAGAAATCGAAACCGCCTCGCCGGAGCAGATCCGCGCCTGGCAGGATGAGCGGCTGGTAAAGACCGTCCATCATGTCTGGGACAACGTGGAGTTCTACCGGAAACGGATGGAGGAGGCCGGCGTCACCCCCGACGACATCCAGGGGGTAAAGGATCTGCACAAGCTGCCCTTCATCACCAAGGACGACCTGCGGGAGTGCTATCCCTACGGGCTCCTGGCCGCTGACCTCAATGACTGCGTCCGGATCCATTCCACCTCCGGCACCACCGGCAAGCGGGTGGTGGCCTTCTACACCCAGAACGACATTGACCTTTGGGAGGACTGCTGCGCCCGGGCCATCGTGGCCGCAGGCGGCACCGAGGAAGACGTGGTGCAGGTCTGCTACGGCTACGGCCTGTTCACCGGCGGCGCTGGCCTCGACGGCGGCAGCCACAAGATGGGCGCGCTGACGCTGCCCATGTCCTCCGGCAACACTGACCGCCAGCTGATGTTCATGACGGATCTGGGCGCCACGATTCTCTGCTGCACCCCCTCCTACGCCTCCTATCTCGCGGAGTGCGTGGTGGAACGGGGCCTCAAGGATCAGATCAAGCTCAAATCCGGCATCTTCGGCGCGGAGGCCTGGACCGAGGAGATGCGCCGCGACATTGAGGACAAGCTGGGCATCCGTGCCTACGACATCTACGGCCTGACGGAGATCTCCGGCCCCGGCGTG
>CACYXZ010000130.1 GCA_902778525.1 Oscillospiraceae bacterium
TCCAGCCTTTTCTGCACGAGCAGAAAAGGGCTGGCCGCCGGAGGCATAACCGTCGGCGCCGGCTGCCGTCGAAGACAAAACACCCCGACAAACTCCGATCTGCAACTTCCCAACCCCGTTGTTTTGGTTTTCCAAAGCCCGGAAAACTGGACGATAAATTATCTGAGGAGGTCATTTCAATGGAAGAGAAAAAAGGCTTGATTGCGGAATTTAAGGAATTCATCATGCGCGGCAATGTGCTGGATATGGCCATCGGCGTGATCATTGCCACCGCCTTCGGCGCAATCACCACATCCCTGATCAACAACATCATCATGCCTCTGATCGGCCTGATCTTCGGCGGCATCGACCTGAGCAAGTGGGACATCCTGCTGAGCCCCGAGGTGGTGGACGAAGCGGGCGAGGTCGTCAAAGAGGCGTCCTACCTGGGCATCGGCACCTTCATCACCGCCGTCATCAACTTCATCCTCATCGCGCTGGTGGTCTTCGCCATCGTCAAGGCCATGAACAAGGTCAACGAGATGAAGAAGAAGAAAGAGGAAGAAGAGGAAGAGGCTCCCGCAGAGCCCTCCGCCGAGGAAGTTCTCCTCACCGAGATCCGCGATCTGCTGAAGGACAGGAAGTAATCGATTTCCCGAAAGGGGCACTGTATGGACATCAAATTCCCGGAACGGGAAAACCCATTCCCCAAAACTATGATCCAGGCGGTCCTGAGCTGTCTGGCGGCCCTGGCCGTCGGACTGTTCCTGGGCAACGCTCTGGGGGCGTTTTTCGGTACGGACGAGTCGGTGATCCACACCTCGACCTATACCGACCGCATGTCGGCCATCCGCACGGTGTTTACCGACGGAGACCAGCTGGATTCCTATGCCCGCACGGCCCTGGCCATGGCGGATATGGACGGCCTGCGCCTCTATACCAGCCGGAACAGGGATCACGTGAAGGCCCTGTGGCAGGAGGACCGGACGGACGCATTTTCGCTCTTTGACGACGAGATCCGCCGGTCCCTGCTGGAGCTGATGAACACCGAAGACGCCCTCTACGGTCTGGAAACCGCCGGAGGCAGTCCCATCACAGACGTGTGGCTCCGGAACGTCGCGGTGGAGGACGGCGTTGTATACTACTACCTCTACTACGACGAGGCGGGCTTCGCGGGTCTGGCCTTCGACTCCACCCATGAGACGCTCTACGGTACGGACAACGCCATGCCCCTGACCAAGACCAGCGCGGACGGGGACTATGAATGGTTCATCATCTACGATATGGGGGAATGACTGTGGGCGGCAATCTGATTCTGACCGGTATGCCCGGCGCCGGAAAAAGCACCGTCGGCGTGATCCTGGCCAAAACGCTGGGCATGGACTTTCTGGACACCGATCTTCTGATCTGCCGGCGGCGGAACGCCACGCTTCAGAGCATTCTCGACCGGGAGGGACTTTCGTCCTTTCTGGATCTGGAGGAGGATGTGATCCGTTCTCTCCGGCCGGAGCGGACGGTGATCGCCACGGGAGGCTCGGTCCCCCTGCGGGACGGCGCCATGGAGCACCTGAAAACCCTCGGTACCGTGGTTTACCTGGAGGTTCCGCTGGAGGAGCTTGCGCGGCGGCTGTCCAACATCCACACCCGGGGCATCGCCTTCGGGCCGGGAGAGACCCTGGAGACCCTGTATGCCCATCGTACCCCGATCTATCAGCGCTGGGCGGACATCACCGTCCACGCAGACCCCGGCAGCGATCTGGAACAAACCGTGGAACAGATCGCCGCATCCCTGAATTGACACACGGAAACGGCCGGTCCCTTGCGGATTGGCCGTTTTTCCGGGCAAAGGAGGCCCTTTATGCTGACGCTGATCACCCTGGGAAAGCTCAAGGAGAAGTTCTATCTCTCCGCGGCGGAGGAATATGAGAAACGGCTCAAGGCATACGGCGGGATCCGGCTCATCGAGCTGCCGGAGGTCCGGCTGCCGGAGGATCCCTCCCCGGCCCAGATCCGGCAGGCACTGGAGCGGGAGGCTGAATCCGTTCGGCAGAAGCTGCCGAAAAACTGCTGGCTGTGCGTCCTGACGCCGGAGGGGAAGCTGCTCTCCTCCGAGGCGCTGGCCAAAACGCTGCAGTCCGTCCGGAATCAGGGCAGGTCCGAGCTGGTGTTCCTCATCGGGTCCTCCTTCGGACTGGACGGGGATCTGAAGAAGCAGGGAGACCTCCTGCTCTCCATGAGCCCGATGACCTTTCCCCACCATCTGGCCCGAATCATGGTGCTGGAGCAGATCTACCGGGCGGAGAGCATTCTCGCCGGCAGCCGCTACCACAAATAGCGTCCTTTTCCCTTCTTTTTGCGCGTTTCCTCTTGCAATGCACCCCGGAGGAATGTATAATTTAAAAGATTAAAAAAGAGGAGGAATTCCAAATATGAATCAGGAAGCGATCCGTGACGCCCGATCCCTTGGCGCGCCCAAGATGCTGCTGCTCGGCCTGCAGCATATGTTCGCCATGTTCGGCGCAACCGTCCTGGTGCCGGTCCTCACCGGCCTGTCCGTTTCCACCACCCTGATGTTCGCTGGCCTTGGCACCCTGCTGTTTCATCTGATCACCAAGCGCAAGGTTCCCGCCTTCCTGGGCAGCTCCTTCGCGTTCCTGGGCGGCTACGCCGCCATCGCCCCCATGCTCGCCGACGAGGCCGGCAACCTGACGCTGCCCAATCTGGAGATGCTGCCCTATGCCTCCTTCGGCGTGGCCTGCGCGGGCCTGCTGTATCTGGTGCTTGCCCTGCTGTTCAAGGTCTTCGGACCCCAGAAGGTCATGCGCTACTTCCCGCCCATCGTCACCGGCCCCATCATCATCGCCATCGGCCTGACCCTCTCCCAGAGCGCCATCGCCAACTGCTCCGCCAACTGGCTGGTCGCCGTGGTGGCCATCGCAGTGGTGATCTGCTTCAACATCTGGGGCAAGGGCATGGCGAAGATCATCCCCATCCTTTTGGGCGTTGTGATCAGCTACGTGATCTCCATGATCGTGGACGCCCCCACCCGGGATAATCTGGTCAAGACCGTCTCCGAGGCCGCATGGATCGGCTTCCCCGTGGTCTGGGAGCGCACCGCCTTCTCCATCTTCGGCGAGGGCTTCAACGGCGGCCTGCTGCTCACCAGCATCATCACTATCATGCCCATCGCCCTGGCCACCATGGTCGAGCACATCGGCGACGTGTGCGCCATCTCCTCCACTGTGGGTGAGAACTATGTGGCGGATCCCGGCCTGCACCGGACCCTGACCGGCGACGGTCTCGCCACCGCGCTGGCCGCCCTGTTCGGCGCGCCTGCCAACACCACCTACGGCGAAAACACCGGCGTTCTTGCCCTGACCAAGGTCTACGACCCCCGGGTCATCCGGCTGGCGGCCGCCTTTGCGGTGGTCCTGTCCTTCTGCCCCAAGTTTGCGGCCCTGATCGTGGCCATGCCCACCGCCACCATCGGCGGCGTGAGCCTGGTGCTCTACGGCATGATCTCCGCGGTGGGCGTCCGGAACGTGGTGGAAAACCAGGTGGACTTCACCAAGAGCCGCAACGTCATCATCGCCGCCCTGATCCTGGTGCTGGCCATCGGCATCAAGTACAACGGCACCGGCACCATCGACATCCCCGTGGGCTCCATCACCATCAGCCTCTCCGGCCTGGCTGTAGCCGCGCTGGTGGGCATCATCCTTAACGCGGTGCTCCCCGGCAAGGACTATGAATTCCGGAAGGACAGTGAAGGCTCCACAGCTGTGAACTTCAAGGTCTGACCCTGCCTGATTGAAAAAAAGACCGTCCGTCAGGGCGGTCTTTTTTCTATTATTTTCCTGAAAAAAAGTCAATTTCTCTGTTTATTTTTCCTCCGGGATGAAGTATACTTGATGTATACTTATGGGATTGTGTGGGTTGTATCATGGTTTTTTCCAGCATGCTGTTCGTTTTCTTGTTCTTGACCTTAAACCTTCTGTCGCAGATCTATTTCCAGGACGTCAAAAAGAAGAACATCGCCATGCTGGTGTTCTCCCTGGTATTCTACAGCTGGTCCGGCCCGCGGTATCTGATCCTGCTGGCCGGCATGACGTTCATCTGCTGGATGGGCGCCCTCCTCATCAGCAGCACACCCATCGGCAAGGTCCAGAAGCGCTTCATGATCCTCACCGTGGCCCTGTGTCTCATTATTCTGGGCGTTTTCAAATACACCGGGTTCTTCCTGACGAATATCCAGGGGATCTTCGGCGTACCCAAGGTCATTCCCCAGATCGTGCTTCCCATCGGTATCTCCTTCTACACCTTTCAGCTGATCTCCTATGTGGTGGACGTGTACCGGGGCGAGGTCAGGCCCCAGCGGAAATACTGGATGCTGCTGCTCTACGCCAGCCTCTTCCATCAGTGCATCGCCGGTCCCATCGTCCGGTATCAGGACGTGGCGGAGGACATCCGGAAGCGGAAGGTGAACCTCAACGAGATCAGCGCCGGCATCAGCCGCTTCACCGTGGGCCTGGCCAAGAAGGCCGTTCTGGCCAACGGATGCGCCGCGGTGGCCGACAGTCTCCTGAGCACCAACGTCACGGAGCTGGCCGCCATGCCCGCCTTGGGCATCTTCCTGGGGGGCGCGGCGTTTACGCTGCAGATCTATCTGGACTTCTCCGCCTACTCCGACATGGCCATCGGCATGGGCCTGATGTGCGGGTTCCACTATAAGGAAAACTTCAACTACCCTTATATCTCCGACTCTATCCGGGAATTCTGGCGCCGGTGGCATATCTCCCTGAGCACCTTCTTCCGGGACTATGTGTACATTCCCCTGGGCGGCAACCGCTGCGACCGGAACCGGCAGATCTTCAACCTGTTCGTGGTCTGGGGCCTGACGGGCCTCTGGCACGGCGCCAGCTGGAACTTCGTGATCTGGGGCCTGTATTTCGGCGTGCTTCTGTGCCTGGAGCGGTATGTGCTCACGGACACGCTGCCGAAGATCCCGCGGCCGGTGCGGCACGTGGTCGTGATGCTGCTGGTGATCCTCAGCTGGCTGATCTTCAAGTTCACCGACCTTTCCCTGCTGGGCACCGCCCTCAAGGGCCTTTTCGGACTCAACGGCAACGGCTTTACCGGCGTCAATGTGGCGCTTGCCTTCAAGAATAACGTCTATTTTCTGATCTTCTGCGTCATCGCCGTGACGCCCCTGGGCAAGTATCTCCGGCTGATGCTGAAGAATCTCTCCAAGGGCAGCGTTCCTCTCTACTGGATCAACGCCGCCTGGGAAGTGGTGCATCCGATCCTCTTCGTGATCCTGTCCGCCATGGCGCTGGCCGGCGACAGCTACAACCCCTTCCTGTACTTCCAGTTCTGATGCGAGGTGTCCGGCGTTGAAAAAACTCAAACGATACAACAACATGATCCGGGGCATCAAGATCGTCACCTTCGGCGGCCTTCTGGTGCTGATGGGCTTCATCGGCCTTTTGTGGTTCGCCCGGCCCAAGACCTCCGTGGTGGAAAAGCGCAACCTGACCCAGTTCCCCACCCTGACCTGGAGCTCCTTCTGGGACGGCAGCTTCTTCAAGGGCGTGGACACCTGGTACGCCGATACCTATCCCATCCGGGATCTTCTGATCTCCGGGAACCAGTCCCTCCAGGAGCGCTACGGCATCAAGAGCGACCAGATCGTGGGCAACGCGGCCATGGTGGCCGATGAGATCCCCGACGTGGACGCGACGCCCCGCCCCTCGCCCTCTCTGACGCCCACGCC
>CACYXZ010000131.1 GCA_902778525.1 Oscillospiraceae bacterium
GCCGCGGACAACGCCGTGACCTTCCAGGCTGTGGTCCGCACCATAGCTGCCCAGAACGGCCTCTGGGCGGACTTCTCCCCTCGTCCCCTGCCCGATCAGCCAGGCAGCGGCATGCACATCAATCTGTCCGCCGGGGACGGATCCGGGCGGGATCTGCTGATGCCCATGGTCGCCGGCCTTCTTGACAGGATCCGGGAGAGCACCCTGTTCTTAAACCCCACCGAGGAATCCTACGCGCGGCTGGGACGGGATCGGGCCCCGGGGGCAGTCAACTGGTCCCCGGAGAACCGGAATCAGCTGATCCGGATCCCTGCGGCCACCGGGCCCTATCGCCGGGCGGAGCTTCGCTCTCCCGATCCCATGGCCAACTCGTACCTGGCCATCGCCCTGGCCATTCGGGCGGGACTGTACGGAATTACGGAAAACCTGACGCCTCCCGATCCGGCGGAGCCCGCGGCATACCTGCCAAAAACCCTTCATGACGCCCGGGAATTGGCGGCAAAGAGCGACTTCCTGCGGAACTGTCTGCCGGAAATCATCCTGTCGGCTTATCTCTGATCAGGTTCGATCATCCCGAAAAGGAGGTGTGCCTTTGGTATTCTTAGACAGGACCTACAGCGTACTGCTGGTTTCCGCCGCAGAAAAATTCAACGAATCCCTGTTGCCGCTGCTGCCCGGCAGCATGTACTATCCCGTGACGGCCGTAAAAAGCGTCAGCGCCGCAAAACGGCGTCTTCTGGAACAGAACTACGACCTGGTTCTGGTCAACGACCCCCTGCCGGATGATCCCGGGGTGCGCCTCGCCATGGATGCCTGTACGGACAGTCCTGCCGGCGTATTGCTCTTTGTGCGGCGGGAGCTCTACGATGAGATCTGCGATCAGGTCTCCGAGTGGGGCGTGGCGGTGCTGCCAAAGCCTACGAATACGCAGGCGGTGACCTGGGCGCTCCAGATCCTCCGGGCGACCCGGGAGCGGATGCGCCGGATGGAGGAGAAGCAGGTCACCTTGGAAGATAAAATCCGGGAAATGCGGCTGATCAACCAGGCGAAGTGGCAGCTCATCGCCCGGAAACAGATGACCGAGGCCGAAGCGCACCGGTATATCGAAAAGCTGTCCATGGACACCCGGCGGTCTAAACGGGAAGTGGCGGCAGAAATACTGAAAACGCCCGGTTCCGGCGCAGAATGATGCGTCCTGAACCGGGCGTAATTGGCACTTGAAACGCAAATGCTCTTTTGGTAGGATAAAGCTGCAGTTTCCGAACGCAACGTCGTATTCCATCATGCGGCAGAGGAGTTTCGGCATTGAAAAGGAGCGAGGACCTATGAAACGAACGCTTGCTGTAATGATCGCGGTCATATTTATGCTGACCCTGTACATTCCCGCAGCGGCGGCAGACATGCCTCCGCTTCCGCCGGACGGCGGCTTTGGCCCGCCACCGGAGGGTGGCCCCGGAGGACCAGGCGGTCCGGGAAGTGCAGGACAGGAATTTGCCGCTTTTGACGAGATCATTTCCCATGCCGGCATCTACATCGGCAGCACCATGGATGAAGAGCGGCAGCATGAACTGTCCGCCCCTGCGGGAACAGATTTCACCGGGCAGGTCACGGACGCTGACAGTTTCGGCGGGACACTGTCCGACGGCAGGCTCTCCGGCGTCATGCTGGACGGAAATACCGGCAGCAACGGGATTGCCATCGATCTGGGTTCAGAGGATGAGGCCCTGTATCTTGGCGGCCCGGAGGACAATTTCACTGTAGACGGCAAAGGATACAACTCTGTGATCCGCGTGGATGCGGGGCAGGGCAACAACGACGCAGGCTATGAGGCGGTTCACGGCGTGGGAGTGGCGGTAAACTCCGGCACACTGTTCATTGAAAACAGCTTCATCCGTTCGGATGGGCCGCGCTCCACGCCGGTATATATGTTCTCCACCCAGAGCCCTGCTGCCACTTCTTTGGTGGTCCGGAGCTCCCATCTGGAAGCCCACTCCGATGAGATCTGGATGCCGCCCTTCAAGCTTCTTGCAGGAGGCGCCCGGGCGTCTCTGCTGATGACCCGGAACAACAGCTGGTTCTTTGATTCCGAAGTGATCTCCAACAACTGGGGCGCCATTTCCCAGGACTCAGTGGACGCCATGACCTATGTGGTAAACTCCAAGGGCATCTCCACAGAAGGCGGCTACGGGACGTACCTGACCTATGGGATGCGGCTTTACGGCTCGGAGCTCTACGGCGGGCAGTACGGTGTATTCATGTGCGGCGAGAGTGATATCGCCACCGAAAACGGCAGGGCTGCCCTGGAGGATGACGGAGCCATGCTCCATGCGGCAGAGGACTTTGTCCCGGAGGAACGGGATTCCGTCATTGCCGCGCCCTGCAACGCCATCGTCGTCCACAACAGCCTCCCGAATCTGGACATGGTGGCCCATGGACTGTTCCGCGACACCACACTATCCACCAGGCCGGAGGACCTTCCGGCAGAGGTCACCCCTTTGGCGGCGGATGATGCATTTTTCCTGCCCGGCGTGGATATTATCGGCTCCGGTGACGGATGCGGAGCAAGCTATTTCTTCCTGAGAAATCTGTACGGATCCCTTGCGCTGATCCGCAGCATGAACGCGGACCTGACGTTTGACGGAGCGGAGACGAAGGCCGAAAACGGTGTTCTGCTTCAGAGCGTCGTCACCTACGATCCGCCGTCGGCCTCCGGTTATCTGACACCGGAACAGGGCAGCAGCGTGCCGGGCATTTCCGCGATGTTCCTTCACGGCAGCTACGATGGAGACATCCTTCATCAGGACTATCAGAGGCCCATGTTCATTACCATCGGGGAGGACGGAACTCTGACCGGCAGAATGGTCTCCGGCACCTATGCCGCCTGGAACGACCTCTGGAGCGAGGAACATCTGACCGCAGTGATGGAGGCCGATGGTCACGACCCGGCAGAGTTCCAAAACGAACTTTGGGCGGAGGATGTGCAGACAAACCTGATCCGCCCGGAGGATACCGCCTATGCGGGAACTGAGAACCACGGGATCTCGCTGTCCATTGCGTCAGGCGGCACATGGGAGGTTGCCGGCGATTCCAGTCTGAAATCTCTCACCTTGGACGAAGGCGCTGAAATCGTTGCCCCGGAGGGTTTTAAGCTGCAGATCTTTACAGGATGCGACAGTTCCAATGACGTGCTGTTCTATGACGAATCGGCGGCGGAACCGCTGGCGGATATAGCGGCGGGCACGTATGAAAATGTAGTGATCCGGCTGGCCGAGCTTCCCCGGGAGACCGCGGAGACAGCCGAAACGCCTGCGCCCTCCGCAGAAGCTGCGGACGCTCCCGCGGAAAGCGAAAAAGCCTCCGCAGAGGGACTTGAAAGCGCGGAAACAGATCCATCTCAGACCGGACCGCAGGCGGACCGTGTCCCTGCCGGGAAAGGCGCCCTTCCCGTGGTCATTGGATGCGGGATCATTGTGATCGCAGGTGCTGCAGTTGCAGCGGCTGTCAGGAAAAAGAAAAAGTAAGACCATTAGAAACGGCAGGGCAGCCTCGGCTGCCCTGCCATATCAGGAATCACAACATCCCTACGGAGATCCGTCAATTGCCCGGACTCCGTTCTTTTTTATGCGTCGCTCAGGTCAGCATCTGCCCCTTCTTCCACTTCCGGAGCCGGATGAAATACCGGACGTAGTACTGGATGAACAGCAGCATCAGGACCAGGAACACAATCAGCAGGATCTTTCCGACGGTGGTCATATGCGCCTTATAGAGCTGCGGCGCATCGCTGCCTGCGATCATGTAGAGGATGTTCTTGGTGGCCTGGCGCATGGCGGCCTGACCGGAGGCGGAGTTCTTGAGCTCGTCGGAGAGGTTGCTGAGAAGTCCGAAGCTCAGCTGGAAGTCATTGCCCGCCAGGGTGGCCCGGTTGATCTCCTCGGTGGTGCAGGCCATGACGCAGTCGGTGATCACCGCGCCCCGGAAGCCCCACTCGTCCCGCAGGACGGTATTCAGAAGCGCCGGGTTCTCCGCCGTGGGGGTGGTGCCGATTCGGTTGAAGGAGGACATGATGCCCGTGGCGCTGCCGCCCTTGACGGCCACCTCAAAGCCCCGGAGATAGACCTCCCGCAGGGCCTGCTCGTTGAGCCAGGTCACCAGGCCGCCGTGGTCCCGGTTGGTCTCCTGATCGTTGACGGCGAAGTGCTTGAAGTAGCAGTACACGCCGGACTCCTTGATGCCGGTGAGCTCCCGCTCCGCCATCACGCCGGAGAGATAGCCGTCCTCACTGTAATACTCGTAGTTCCGGCCGGAGAAGGGACTCCGGTGGATGTTGGCCGCAGGGCCGTAGATGCCCGCCACACCGTAGACCTTGGCCTCCCGTCCGTAGACCAGGCCCTTCTCATAGGCCAGCTCCGGGTTCCAGGTCTGGGCCAGCGTTGCCTGATTGGTGTACATATTGCCCTTGATGCCGGCAAAGAAGCTACCCATCAGGTTGTTGATGCCGTTGGGGCCGTCGCACTCGAGATACCGGGCCTTGCCGACGCTCTTGACCGCCGCGGTCTGCCAGCCGCCGGTGGAGATGAGGCTCGTCATCTCCTCTTTGGAGATCTGGTCCAGCAGCAGATCCCACTTGGGATCGTCATAGCTGACGCCCTGCATATCCGTGAGCTTCAGGCCGTTGTTTGCGGTTTTCCAGTTGGCGGGTGTGGTATCCTCGATGACTGTCTGAGGGTTCATCAGGGCCTCCACGATGGCGGGAGATGCCTCCTCGGAGGCGGGAGCCCGCTCGGTGGGCATGGTTCCGGCCCAGTCCGCCCGGGACAGGTAGACGACCTCCCCGCCGTTCGTCACATCGTCAAACTGATTCACCGCCGGGATCGCGTCGCCGGGCCGCTTTCCATCGTTCTGATCGTTGTAGATCACATCCTTGGAAACCGAGACGCTCTGCTGCGCGATCACGTTGTGGCTGTCGCTCTGAAGCCGGATGTCATAGTCGCCTGCCTCCAGCACATAGGCGCCGCCGGGGGCCTTGATGCCGCTGAAATCATAGGAGGCCATATCCTCTGCCGCGATCTCGATGGTCACTGTCTCGGAGGCACCGGGCTCCAGAATCCCCGTCTTGGCAAAACCGCCCAGAACCACTTCGCTCTTCTCGATGCCGCCGGGGGTGTAGGGTGCAGAATAATAAATCTCCGCCACATCCTTGCCGGGAACGGAACCCGTATTCTTCACGGTCACGGAGGCGGTGACGGTATTGCCGTCAAAGTTCACAGAATCCAGTGTCTGGGTGAATTCCGTGTAGCTCAGGCCGTAGCCGAAGGGGAACTGCACCGTCTTTTCATAGTCGATGAAGCCGTCCGCCGCGGCGGTCTCATAAAAGCGGTATCCCACATAGATCCCTTCGTTGTACCGCACATAGTGATAGGGATCCTGTCCGGTCAGGGCGTCGCCGGTGCCCGCCGCGCCAGCGGTGTTGGCATAGCTGGCATTGGTGTAGTCATATGCGCCGAAGCTGTAGTAGGTGGGATTGGACTCCATCTCGTAGGCAAAGGTGTCAGAGGTTCTGGCGGAGGGGTTTACCTTGCCGCAGAGGATCTCGCCCAGAGCGATGGTGCCCACGGAGCCGTAGCACTCGGACCACAGGGCCGCATCCACATTCTCGTCCTCCAGGAAGCCCAGCTCCATGGCGTTGGTGGAGTTCAG
>CACYXZ010000132.1 GCA_902778525.1 Oscillospiraceae bacterium
CGCTGCCGATGCCGAGGCCGCGAAGAAGGCCGCTGACGCCGCGAAGGCCGAAGCTGACGCCAAGGCCGCCGACCTGACCAAGCAGCTTGAAGCCGAAAAGAGCGCCCGCGTTGCCGATGCTGAGAGCGCGAAGAAGACTGCCGAGACTGCGAAGACCGAAACCGATGCCAAACTTGCTGATTTGACGAAACAGCTTGAAACCGAAAAAGCTGCCCGTGCAGCGGATGGCGAGGGAATGCTTTCGTTCCCGGCTCGTACACGAGCGGACGCGGCTTGGGCTTCGGACGGTACACCTTGAGGTTGCGGTATTCCGCGTGAGACTCGTATATCCCAAACCCGAAATAGCCGGGCTGCGACGGATCCGGAACGTCTTCATCCGCAAAATACGTGACGAGCTTTCCGTCCACCGCAATGAAATGCTCGAACCCAAGCGAACCAGACACGATGTGGTAGGTGCGACCAGGCTCGGTGGGGAAGGATGGCGCGATGGCGGACGGACGGTAAACCGGCAGCTTTTCGATGCCGGCCATGTCCGCAAACCAGCCGCCCAGGCATCCCAAATAGCCCGCGCTCCACGGCTCTGCGTCAAAACGCACGTTCCAGAACCACACGAGATCGTGGTAGGAAGGCGGCAGGATACGCGCATCGAACTCCAGCACAACATCCCCTTTCACGGGCGTCTTGAAGAATATCTGCCCATGATGGGGCTCGTCCGGACCGCCGCCGGAAATGCGGTTTGGCTGGACGCCAACAAGACCTCGCCTTACGACTTCTATCAGTACTGGCGCAATGTCGGTGACGCGGACGTGCTCAAGTGCATCCGGATGCTGACCTTCCTGCCGCTCAGCCAGATCGAAGAGATGGCCAAATGGGAAGGCAGCCAGCTCAACCAGGCCAAGGAGATCCTGGCGTATGAGCTGACCAAGATGGTTCACGGGACAGAAGAGGCGGACAAGGCCCAGAATGCGGCCAGAGCGGTGTTCTCCGCCGGGGCCGCTGCGGATATGCCGTCCACGGAGATCCCGGCGGACGCGCTGACAGACGGCGAAATCGGCATTCTGACCCTGATGGTCCAGTGCGGCCTTGCCAAGTCCAACGGAGAAGCGCGGCGTCTTGTCCAGCAGGGCGGCGTGTTCCTGGGAGAGGAAAAGGTGACCGATCCCGCCCGGGCTGTGACCGCCGAAGAGTTGAAGGCCGGCGCTGTGATCCGGAAAGGCAAAAAGGTGTTCCATAAAGCCGTCCTTGCATAAGAAAAGGGCCCGTCCATCGGACGGGCCCGAACTTTATTCTTCTTTTACAATCGGGGCATCTACCGCATTTTTCCGGACCGATGCGATGCCGTTTGTGCAGCTGCTCATTGCCTTATAGCCTTCGCTCACGGCAATGATCTGGCCGTTTGTCGCCTTAAGACGGAAGCGGAATTCCCCAGCCTTGTCCGTGTAAATCTCAAATTTAGGATGCTTCTGAACCTCAAAGCCATCCACGGTCTGATCTTCGATGTTGGCGATGGGAGCGTTTTTTGCAACGCTGGCGATTCCCTTGCGGCAGGAAGCTTCCGTGGAGTAGACCTCAGAGGTGGCGATAACTTCGCCGTTGGTCGCTTTCAGATCAAATTTCACGCCTGATTTCGTTTGCTTGATGACAAATTTTCCCATGGTTCAGACCTCCTTAGTGTTGTGTTTCAACCAAATTCAGCATAACGCAGCTTTCGGCAAAAATCAATAGGATTTCCTAAAAAAAGAGAAGAAATGCGGATCCGGATTTGATTCCGGATCCGCATTGCAATTATCATTTATGCCGGTCGTACGTGCTGACGCCGAGGTCTCTGCGTTCGATCAGATCGCCGTAGGAATCATAGATCACCTGCCAGGCCTGGTAGGACACGGTTTCGCTGTCGGAGGAGACCTGAGAGGATTCCAGCCGGACAGTGTGTCCGTAATCGTCCGTTCCGTCAATAGAGATGTGGACCTGACCGCCGGACACGGAGGCGTGAATCTGAATCGGGTAATCCGTTGTGTTTGTGAAGCAGAAATCCTGCACGCCCCAATAGACGGTGGCATCCAGTCCGGCAGGGACATAAGTGACCACAAACCGGTGCTCCATACGATCATCGATTTCCATTTCAGCATACAGCGCTGCATTATACAGCGTGGATGCCACCTGGCAGACTCCGCCGCCGTCATCGGCCTCTTCCTCACCGTCTGCATAGACGATGGCTTTCCGATACCCTTTCTCCGGCGTACGTTCTCCGACGAAGGTATTGAAGGAGAAGGTCGCTCCGGAATTGAGAACAATGCCGTCGATCTCCTGACAGGCCAGCCGCAGGTTTGTCGTGCGGTTGTATTCGCTGGTGTGATTGGTGTGGCAGGAGCCGAGTTCGTCCCGGAACAAGACCTCCTGGACCTCTTCCAGCGTATGCTCCGGCGGGATCTCCGTCATCTGCAGGGTGGTCGACTCGCCCCAATTCAGCGCGTCGAACTCCGCTTTTGCGGCTTCGCCGTCGATTTCATACCCGGGATCACCGCCCGTGAGCTGCCCGTCGTGATACTCCACCGGCGTGGGATCGATCTTCAGGCTGGTAAAGATCAGAGACACATCCACCGCGGTGGGGAGGATCTCCGTCATGGGCATCGTATAGGTCTCAAAATTGCCGGATGTGGCCTGCGCCGTCACATCGTCCACCAGCTTTTCCACATCCACGTCATATCCCGGGGTACCCTTGGTCACGTTGGCGGCATGAGCCATCTCATCGAGCTTGACGGAGGTTTCCGTGACGGGAACACTGTACTGTTTCTGAAGCGCCGCAGCCAGACCGTTCAGCTGATCCTCATTGACGGGAATGACCTGATAGCTGGCCTGGATCGTTCCGACCTGGAACGTGTCATACGCCTGGCAGGCCGCCTCGTAGATTTGGTCGGCGTTTGCAGTCCGTCCCGGAGTTCCAGGTGTGATCGTGATGGTTTTCGCCTCAGGATCGCCGCTGCCCTCCGCGCTGCCGGGGGCAATCGAAAGCTCCTCCACCATCTCGTCCACCTGCTTGCGCAGCGCGTCTTTGTCATATTCAATGGTCAGTGAAGCCGGGATCTCATAGGAAGCGCCTCTTGCCGCCTTGATGGCGTTATACATCATCATGGGCTGCGTGTTGACCCGGCCGTATTGGAAGGCCTGATCCACGATCGCGGGAATGTTTTCGGTTTTGACCTCCTGCGGCGGGTCCAGTTCATATTCCGCCCCGTCCGGGAAGGCGATCGTCAGCTTGTAATCCCGTCTTGCAAGCTCGATGGTGATCGCTTTTTCCGCCTCCTCCTTGGTCAGACCCTCAAGTTTCAGCCCGTCATAGCTTACGTTGGGGAGGATATAGGGGTAATCCTTATAAGGAGAGAGCCAGAGGTAGAATGCGGTCAGAACGGCAATCGCCAGAACCATCAGAACACCAAGGGTGATGATCATATAAAACGCAACGCCGTGGGGTTGTTTTATTTTTTTCTTTGGTTTTTTTGTTGCTGTACTCATATTCATTTCTCCATTTGAAACAGGTCTATCGTCACATTTCTGTTTTTTTCGGGCATATAGACATTATACTCTTTTTCTCGTCTTTTTCAACGGTTCTTTTCTGATTCCGAAAACTTCCGTGCCGTTCCTGATCCGAAATGCAGTTTCCTTTGGCTGGATTTCGTGCTATGATAGACTCAGAACCGGAAAGGAGGAAACGCAGATGCAGAAGCTGTATACGCAGGCGGGCAAGCATCTGCCCGAGATTCCATGGAATACATACCCGAGACCTCAGATGCGCCGGGAAAGGTGGCTCTGCCTGAATGGAACGTGGGATTTCCAGTGCGGCGAGGTCAAGGGAAGCATTGTGGTTCCCTTTTGCCCGGAAAGTCTGCTGTCCGGATTGGATGGTTTCTCCGACTATGGGCGAGAAATGATTTACCGGAGATCGTTCACCATTCCGGCGGATTGGAGGCGGGATCGGATCCTGCTTCATTTCGGAGCCGTCAGCCGCCATGCGGAAGTATGGGTCAACAAAAAGAAAGTCTGCACGCACGAAAACGGTTATCTGCCGTTTTCCGCAGATATCACAGACTACATCCGGGAAGCGGAGAATGAACTGCAGGTTCATGCCGTCAATGACATCTCTCCCAAACATCCATGGGGCAAGCAGAAAATCAAGCGGGGCGGAATGTGGTACACACCGGTATCCGGGATCTGGCAGACCGTTTGGCTGGAGCCGGTTCCGGAGGATCATATACAGGGACTGCGGATCCAAACGCACGGAAACAATGTCACGATCACAGCAGATGGCTCCGCGGATGGGGTCGTGACTCTGGATGGGCAGGAATACAGGATGGAGCAGGGGAGCGCTGTATTTTCAATCGACGATCCGGTTTTCTGGACGCCGGAACAGCCGTATCTGTATCACTTTTCCGTCACCTGCGGGGAAGATCACGTGGACTCCTATTTTGCACTCCGGGATTTATCGGTCGGAACTGTTGGTGGAAAGAAGCGGCTTTTCCTAAATGGGAAACCGTTTTTCTTCCACGGACTGCTGGATCAGGGATATTGGAGCGACGGACTCTATACGCCCGCCGTACCTGAGGCCTTCGAGCAGGATATCCTTGCCATGAAGTCCCTGGGATTCAATACACTCAGGAAACACATCAAGATCGAGCCGCAGCAGTTCTACTATGACTGCGACCGGCTGGGCATGATCGTGTTTCAGGATATGGTCAACTGCGGCAAATACAGATATATCCGGGATACGGTCCTGCCGACGATCGGCCTCCAGAAGCATCCGGATCGGAATCTCCACCGGGATCCGGAGATGCGCCGGAATTTTGTTCAAGCGATGGAAGAAACGGTAAAACTGCTGAAAAACCACCCCTCCATCTGCCTTTGGACGATATTTAACGAGGGTTGGGGACAGTTCTGTGCCGATGAGATGTATGATCTTCTAAAAGGAATGGATCAGACCCGATGGATCGATGCAACCTCCGGATGGTTTCATCAGAAAAAAAGCGACGTAGACAGCCGGCACATCTATTTCAGCAAGCTGAAGCTCGGGGACAAACCGCTTCCTCAGCTTTTATCTGAATTCGGCGGATATTCCCTGAAGATCCCCTCACATATTGCAAATACGGCCAGGAATTACGGTTACCGGGATTTTACGGACCGGGAGTCTTTTGTTTCTGCTCTGCAGGAGCTGTATCTGACCCATATTCTCCCTATGTTTGAGGACGGACTTTCCGGAGCGGTCTATACCCAGGTTTCCGACGTGGAGGACGAGACGAACGGATTCCTGACTTACGACCGAAGCGTAATGAAGGTCACGCCGGATGAGATGCGGGAGATCACAAAAAAGATACATATGATCACAGCTGACCTGATGCGGGATTCCGCCGCGCCGGTTTTATAGACGGACTCGAATATCGGATTCGTTCTTCTTGACAAACCAGATGAAATCATGTATGTTAAATGGCGATGCGGGAAACGGTCTTCCGTCCGGCAGATCGATACGGAGGTGTATCGAAGTGGTCATAACGGGCCTGACTCGAAATGCGCGTTGGCTCTGGCCGTTTTCTCCGCTGAAAATCCTTGATTTATAAGGGTTTTCGCCGGATCGAATTTCAAAATTTCATATCGTTCTT
>CACYXZ010000133.1 GCA_902778525.1 Oscillospiraceae bacterium
TGCTGAACGACGCGGTACAGCGGGGCCTCTGCGAGGACAACGTCACCGCCCGGGATCTCTTCGACACCCGGCTCATGGGCCTTCTGACCCCGCCGCCCCGGGAGGTCCGGGAGACCTTCCGCCGGAAATACGAGGAATCGCCTGAGGCCGCCACGGACTGGTACTACGGCTTCTCCCGGGATACGGACTATATCCGCACCTACCGGATCCGGAAGGACCTCCGGTGGACCTATGACAGCGAATACGGCCCGCTGGACATCACCATCAATCTCTCCAAGCCGGAAAAGGACCCCCGGGCCATCGCCGCCGCGAAGAACGCCCCCCAGAGCGGTTACCCCAAATGCCAGCTCTGCGCGGAAAATGAGGGCTACGCCGGCCGCATGAACCATCCCGCCCGGCAGAACCACCGGATCATCCCCCTGACCGTTGCCGGCGAAGAATGGTTCTTCCAGTATTCCCCCTACGTCTACTACAACGAGCACTGCATCGTCTTTAACGCAAAACATGTCCCCATGGTCATCGACCGGAGCGCCTTCCGGAAGCTGCTGGACTTCGTGACCCGGTTCCCCCACTACTTCGTGGGCAGCAACGCGGACCTGCCCATCGTGGGCGGCTCCATCCTCAGCCACGAGCATTTTCAGGGCGGCCGCTACGTCTTTGCCATGGAACGGGCGGAGATCGAGCAGCCCCTGGTCTTTGACGGCTATGAGGATGTGACCGCCGGGATCGTCAAGTGGCCCATGAGCGTGATCCGGCTCCGGAGCGCCGACCGGGATCGTCTGGCCGATCTGGCAGACCGGATCCTGACCTGCTGGCGGGGATATTCCGATCCGGAATGCTTCGTGTTCGCGGAGACCGACGGCACGCCCCACAACACCATCACCCCCATTGCCCGCCGCCGGGGGGAGGACTATGAGCTGGATCTGGTCCTCCGGAACAACATCACCACGCAGGAGCATCCTTTGGGCGTCTATCACCCCCACGGGGACAAGCACCACATCAAAAAGGAGAACATCGGACTCATCGAGGTCATGGGACTGGCGGTCCTGCCCGCCCGGCTGAAGACGGAGCTGCAGGCCCTGAAGGACGCGATCCTCTCCGGCGCGGAGCTCCGGACGGACGAAACCCTGTCCAAGCACGCGGACTGGGTGGAGGAACTGAAAACCCGGTATCGCTTCGATGCGGAAAACACCATGGAGATCCTGCTCCGGGAGACCGGGCGCGTCTTTGCCGCTGTTCTGGAGGACGCCGGCGTCTACAAGCGCACAGCGCCGGGCCGGGCCGGATTCCTGCGGTTCGCGGACGCCGTCAACCGGATGTGAATCAGCCTGACAAATTCTGGCCGCTCTTCCCGGGAAGAGCGGCCTTTTCCCGCATAAAAAGCGCGGTTTCCGCACAAAATACGCTGCTTTTCCCTTTCTGGCGGATCACATCTATGCTATAATGGTTGTGTTTGGGAGGTGTTAGTTTGGTCTTCCATATCGCCGTCACGGATGACATTCCGGCAGACGCGCAGAAACTCGCCGGCGACATCCGCCGGATCTTTTCCAACTATCCTCAGCACCATGTGTCCATTCAGGTGTTCGACAGCGCGGAATCCATGCTCTCCTTCGGTGCCGGCAGCTTTCAGATGGCCTTTCTGGACATCCTCATGGACGGCATGAACGGCATTGAGCTGGCAAAGAAACTCCGGGCTGCGGACATCAACATGCTCATCGTTTTCCTGACCTCCTCCCCGGAGTATGCCTTTGAGGCGTTCCCGGTGCATCCCTTTGACTATCTGGTCAAGCCCTATCCGGACGAGGACCTTCAGCGGGTGCTCTCCGAGGCCGTTCGGGCCCTGCAGCTGGAGGAAACCGTTTTCCCGATCCGGGCCGCCTACACCTCCTATCAGGTGCCCGCCGCCTCCATTGTCTCCGCCGTGGCCCAGGGCCACAGCGTGGAGCTGAACATGGAGGACGGACAGACCATCCGGAGCATCATGACCTTTGCGGAGATCCGCACGCTGCTGCTGACCGAGCCCCGCTTCCTGGAGAGCAACCGCGGCGTGATCGTCAACATGGATCATGTGGCCTCTCTGGAAAAAGGTGTGCTGCACCTGTCCGACCGCTCTGTTTTTTCCCTGCGAACAAGAAACCGCGGCGAGCTGATCTCCCAGTTTACACAGTATCAGATCTCCCGCCTGAAAAGAGGATAGTTATGGACTTCAATCAGGTCTTACGGCACGGTATGGAGCTGGCCATGCTGATCCCCGCCACTGTTTACTGCTTTATTCCCGCATGGGGGCAGTTCCGTCTGCGTCGAAGGAGGATCTTTCTCCTGTCCGCCGCAGTGATCCTCACAATCATCATCGCCGGCGCCTTCCTGTGCACGGCCTTTACCGCGCTGTCCCCCGTCATCATGTACGCCGCGTTTCTGATCTGTTTCCCGCTGTTTCTCCGTGTCACGCAGCTGCACTGGAGCAAAGCTCTGTTTTGCTTTACGAACGCCACGCTGCTGTGCACCTTCTGCAGTCTCTACACCAATTTCCTGACCGCCCCCTGGGAGCTTGACGGCAAGATCACCTTCTCCCCCAGGTCCTCCCTGATCTGTCTGGGCATTGCGGTCCTGCTGGGGCTGATCCTGTACCGGACGCTGATCGTCAAGCTTCCCTATCTGTTCCGGCAGCAGCGGCTGGACCGGATCTGGAAATGGCTGGTATTGGTTTCCGTCATTCTGATTTTAATTCTGAGCTGGTCGATCCCCGTGGATCTGTCCACCCTCATGGTGGGACGCGTCAGAAGCATTGGCCTGGTGCTGCTGCTTCTGATGCCGGTCATGCTCTGGCTGCTGTATCACCTGTTCTGGTGGATCACCCTGCGCCTGACCTACAGCGCCCGGCTCCAGCAGGAAAACTCCCTGCTGCAGATGGAGGCCAAGCGCTATCGGGAGATGCGCTCCTATATGGACAACACCCGGTCCATGCGCCACGACTTCCGGCAGCATCTGCACGTGATCACAGAGCTGGCCCGTTCGGGAGAGACGGAAAAACTGAATGAATACCTCAGCGGGGTCAACGATGCCGCCCAGGAATCTCTGGACCGCTACTGCGCCAACCTGGCCGTGGACGCCATCGCCTCGTTCTACACCCGCCTGTCCGGGTCCAGGGACATTCGGATCCTGTGGACGCTGGAGCTGCCCGATCCTCTGCCTGTGGACGAAAGCGACTACTGCGGCCTGCTGGGAAACCTGCTGGACAACGCGGTCAACGCGGTTAAGGATCTGCCGAAGGAGCGCCGGAACATCACCGTCGCCTCCCGGATGCTTTCCGACTCCATGTTGGGCGTCTCTGTGGAAAACCCCTATGAGGGGACACTGAAGCTGGACGCCGCCGGCATGCCGGTTTCCTCCCGGGACAACCACGGCATCGGTCTGGCCTCCGTCGCCGCCACGGTACATAAGTACCACGGCTCCATGGACATCCGGACCAACGACAACATATTTGCGGTGAGCATTCTGCTGTACCCCGGCAAATAACACATCTGCGTCATACAGAAAACGAGAAGCCTTTCAAGACGCAATTCACAAGGAAGTTGCCTTGAGGCGGCAATTCCCGACTCAAACGGATATGAAACCGGCGTGACCGCAATGGTCACGCCGGCTTTGTCTCTTGGGTATTGCGGGGCAAATTCCGATGCTCGTTATAACTGCGGACAACAGAAGACCTGTTCGGCAAACCGGAATTGATCTCTCTGGAATTCTGCAATTGAATCGCTCGTTTGAATCGGGATCCGTTGTTTTTTTACCGCACAATGCTCATATAGGTGTTATGCAGCTTGCTGATCACGTTCCTGATCCGGATATAGGTGTCTCTGATCTCTCTGTTATCCGACAGGTAAAGATAATCCTCGGATCTGATCAGATCCATCAGAATCTTCTTGCTTTCGTAATCTTTTACCGGATCGGAAGTCGTTTCCGTTTCCAGCTTTTTCAGATAAGCCTGTAAGAATTCGAGGTATCGTCCGTCCAGTTCTCTTTCTCTGCAAAGATTCTTGAGACGTTTATGATAAAAACAAATGTCCCCGGCGATAAACCTGCTCCAGTATTGCGGCTGTTCTTTCGCGTATCCGTGATCAAACGGTGTTTTTACATCGTTGCCCGATACCAGTATCCTGCGCCTGTAGCAGTCCTTCAGGTTCCGGAATAGTTCCCCGTTCATCCCGGTAAAAGAGGAAAAGTCTTTATGAAGCATGCTTTCCACGATGGCTGTGTTCGTCTGCGTGTCACCGATGTCTGTTTCTGAGATCCAATACGGATAGGAGCCGTCCATACTGCCAAGCAGAACAACCTTTTCGTCATCAGGCAGGTATGCAAATTCAAGGAGTCTTTTGCTGCTCAAATCCTGTCTGTATCCCGGCTTGACCAGCCCATAACGGGGAACCAGATTGAGACAACTGATATCCTTTTCATCTATTTCTTTTTTCCTGAATAGTTTCATGTGCTGGCCTCCGGCAATTCCCGATTTGTTTCGATCCTTGTACCATTGCTGACCGGCGCGGTCAATTATCCCGTGTCCGTACGGAAAGGAAGCAATTCCCTGCAAAGCGCCTCCTTCCGGCTTCTCGTTTTTGCGTTCGGTCTTACGTGAGGGCAAAGGTCTCGGGCCCCGTCTCCTCCAGCGCGGAGGAATAGACGGCCCGCATCGCCCGGATCAGGTATTCCGTATCCGCCCTGCCGGCGGTTTCGCAGGCGGAGTGCATGGCCAGCTGCGCCAGACCCACGTCCACCGTATGGAAAGAGGCCTGGGTGATGGAGATGTTCCCCAGAGTTCCGCCGCCGGGCACGTTGGAGTGGTTGTAATAGGTCTGTACCGGGACGCCTGCCCGGCTCAGGATCGTCCGGAAGATCGCCGCGGAGGGGCCGTCGGTGGCGTACCTCGCCCCGTATTTCAGCACCACGCCCTCGCCCAGCCTCGGCCGGTTGGTGAGGGCCGCCTTCTCCGGATGATTGGGATGGACCCCGTGGGCGTTGTCCGCGGACACCATCAGGCTCCGGGCCAGGCACCGGAGATAGTCGTCCTCCCCCAGGCCCCGGCTCCGGAAGATCCGCCGCAGGGTATCCTGCAGGAAGGTGGACATGGCGCCCTGCCGGGTCTCGCTTCCGATCTCCTCGTTGTCAAAGAGCGCCAGAAGCGGCATCGTCCCCTCCTTCGGCTCTGCCCCGAGGAAACCCTGCAGCAGGCCGTAGACGCACTGCAGATCGTCCAGCCGCGGGCAGAGGATAAACTCCTCTTCCGCTCCCAGGGTGCTGCCCCGGTCCCGGTTGTAGACGAACAGGTCGAAGGAAACGATATCCTCCACCCGTACACCGGCTTCCTCCGCCAGCAGCCGGAGAAGCTCCGGCTCTCCCTTTCCCAGCAGCGGCGAAAGGTCCGTCTGTGCATCCCACTTTTTCCCGTCGTTGACGGTCCGGTCCATGTGGATGGCCAGAGAGGGGATCACCATCAGATCCCGGTCGATGTTCACCAGCTTCGACTCCACACCCCGGCTCCCGGCGGTCATCAGCCGCCCCGCCACGGACAGGGGCCGGTCCAGCCAGGGACCCATCAGCATCCCGCCGTATTTTTCC
>CACYXZ010000134.1 GCA_902778525.1 Oscillospiraceae bacterium
AATATTACCGTTTGCCCCCCGTTTTGTCAAGGATGATTCCAAAAAACAGGCAAAAACGAACCGTTCCGGAAGGAACGGTTCGTTTCGGTTCACGCGAAGAATTTATCGTGGATGGCCGCCACAGCCTTCTCCGTATCATCCTTGTTGATCAGCACGGAGACCTTGATCTCCGAGGTGGAGATCATGCGGATGTTGATGTGGGCCTCATAGAGGGCCTCGAACATGGTGGCCGCCACGCCGGGATTGTCCACCATGCCGCCTCCCACAACGGAGACCTTGGAGACGTCCTGGCTGATATCGATGTGGTCGCAGCCCAGCTGGTCCTTGTTCTCCATCAGGACCTTGTAGGCCCGGTCCGCCACGCTGCTGTTTACGGTGAAGCTGATGTCCTTGGTATCGCTGCGGCCGATGGACTGCAGGATGATGTCCACGTTGATCTTCTCTCTGGCCAGAAGGTTGAACACCTTGAAAGCGGTGCCGGGGGTGTCCTCCAGGCCCACCAGGGCCAGCCGCGCAATATTCTTATCCGAAGCAACTCCGCTGATATACGTTTTTTCCACTTGTTTCACTGCCTCCTTGACAATGGTGCCGGGCTCTCCGGTAAAGCTGGAGAGCACCTCCAAATTCATGTTGTACCGCTTGGCCATTTCCACAGACCGGTTATGGAGCACCTGAGCCCCCAGGGAGGCCAGCTCCAGCATTTCGTCAAACGTGATTTCATCCATCTTCCGGGCGTTGGGGACCTTCCGGGGATCGGCGGTGTATACGCCGTCCACGTCGGTATAGATCTGACAGAGGTCCGCCTTCAGCGCCACCGCCAGAGCCACCGCCGTGGTATCCGAGCCGCCCCGTCCCAGGGTGGTCTGGTCCCCGAACTTGTTGATGCCCTGGAAGCCTGCCACCAGAACGATCCGCCGGCGGTCCAGCTCCTCACGGATCCGGGTGCCGCTGACCCGCTTGATCCGGGCCACGCCGTAGTTGGAGTTGGTCTCCAGTCCCACCTGCCATCCGGTCAGGGACACCGCCGGGTAGCCCAGCGCGTCAATGGCCATGGCCATCAGGGCAATGGACTGCTGCTCTCCGGTGGCCAGGAGCATATCCATCTCCCGGGCGGAGGCGCTGGGGTTGATCTCATAGGCCTTCTCCAGAAGGTCGTCGGTGGTATCGCCCTGGGCGGACAGCACCACCACCACATCATTTCCTCTTTTATAGGTATTCGTGATCAGCTCCGCAACGTGCCGGATGCGGTCCGCATCGGCCACGGAGCTGCCGCCGAATTTCTGTACGATCAGTGCCATAGTTTCCTCCTCTTACCTTAATCCAGAACCGGGAATATGCTCAGCGCTTCGGTGCCGGTCTCAGCCAGACGCCGGTCCAGCTCCCTCCGGGACATGGCATTTTTGGTGATCATGCCGGCGCAGTCCTCCCGTTCGGGAACATTGATCAGGGTGACGCCGCCGAGCAGATTAGCTGCGGAATCGGGACGGCCTTCCGCGAAGCCGCCGGAAACACGGACGTACCACCGCATGGGCAGATCCTGATCGTCGCCCATGATCTCGTCTCCGCCGGGGAGCCACTCCATGCCGGTGCGGCGCTCCTGGCGGTGCTTCACCGCGTCGATGATGTCCCCCGCCACCGCGGAAGCCGTGGGGAGCTTGCCTGCGCCCCGGCCGTAGAACATCACGTCGCCGATGGCGTTGCCCCGGACCACGATGCCGTTGAACACATCCTCCACGCCGGCGAGCTGCTCCCCGTCGTCGATCAGGTGCGGCGCCACATAGGCGATGATCTTTCCGTCGTCGAGCCGCAGGGTCCGTCCCAGCAGCTTGATCCGCTTTCCGGCCGCATGGGCCAGCGCCACGTCCCCGCTGGTGACGCCGGTGATGCCCGTGGTGGGCACCTGCCGGGGATAGACGTGTCTGCCGAAGGCCAGAGACGCCAGGATGCAGATCTTCCGGCAGGCGTCATGTCCCTCGATATCCGCCGTGGGGTCCGCCTCGGCGTAGCCCTTCTCCTGGGCCTGACGGAGGGCCGTGTCGAAGGACAGTCCCTCCTTAATCATTTTAGTCAGAATATAGTTGGTTGTGCCGTTGAGGATTCCGAAGATCTCCGTGATCTCATTGGCCGCCAGGCAGGAGGTCAGCGGGCGCAGGATCGGAATGCCGCCGCCCACGGAAGCCTCGAAGAGATAGTTGACGTTCTTCTCCCGGGCGATCTCCAGGAATTCGTCGCCGCACTCCGCCACCACTTCCTTGTTGGAGGTGACCACGCTCTTGCCCGCCTTCAGGGCGCGGGCGGTATATTCCCGGGCGATGCGGGCGCCGCCGATGCACTCGGCCACCACGGAGACCTCCGGGTCGTTCTCGATCACGGAGAAGTCGTGGACGATCTTATCCGCGAAGGGGCTGTCGGGAAACTCCCGCAGATCCAGGATGTATTTGACCTCCACCGGCTCCCCGGCTTTTTTCTCAATGGAAGCGGCGTTGCCCGCGAGCACCTCCGCCACGCCGGAGCCCACGGTGCCGAAGCCCATAATTGCAACTTTCGCCATAGTTTTCTCCTTCCTCTCAGCCCGCCACGATCTCCGCCTTGAGCACGCCGCTCATGTTGCTCATACGCTTGAGCAGTTCCTCCACAGAGATGTGCAGTTCGCCCGTCTCCGCGGAGATGGTCACGATGGCGCAGCCGTTCGTGGGAATATTCTGGTTGATGGTGAGTATATTTGCGCCGTTATAGGCAAAAATGGAAAGTATCCCGGACAGAACGCCGGTCCGATCCTTCAGGGTCAGCTGGAATGTAATGATCCGGCCCGCCATAAGATTCTGAAAGGGCATCATCACGTCCCGGTACTTATAAAAGGCGCTACGGCTGATCCCGGTGAGCTTGGTAGCCTCCCCCACGGTGGACGCCTCTCCGGAGTCCAGCAGGCGTTTGGCCTCCGCCACCTTCAGGAACACCTCCGGCAGCGCAGATGCCTCAACAATGTAGTATTTCGGTGTGGAATCCATATTGTCTCCCTCCAAAATGTCCGTCTGTGAAGTTCATTTGTATTTCACTCACATATCTTATCATGGGAATTGTCTCTTGACAACGGACAGTTTGCAACATATCCGGTCTTTTTTTTCCTGTTTTTTAGCGTTTCTGTCCAATTCCGGCCTCCGGCACTCCGGAAGGCCCGCACCAAGGAGGTTCTTATGTCCCGAAAACCGCTCCCTTCTGCAGTCCTCTGGGCCCTTTCCTGCGCGGGAGGACTGCTGGCGCTGATCCTGTTCCTGCCGGTGGCGCTGGGCATTCTTGCCGCCGCGGGACTCGACCCCTGGATCCGCAGACTGCAGGCCCGCGCCGGTATGGGCCGCGGCTTTTCCGCATGGATCTGCGTCACCGGCGCCCTGGCCTCCGCCGCCGGCGTTCTCTGGATCCTGGGGAGGGTCCTGCTCCGGGAGCTGCAGCAGCTGTCCCTTCAGCTGCCCGCGGTTCTGGAAACCGCCGCGGGGTACGGCGCCGCCCTGAGCCGGTATCTGTCCGTTTTGGGGCAGAATCTGCCCGGTGGGATCGGCGACGCCTTCCGCAGCTGGACGGAAAACCTGACGAGCGGCAGCGGCTCCCTGGCGGCGGGGATCTATGACCGGATCTTCGCCCTGGTCAGTGGACTGCTCTCCGCGCTGCCCGGCGCCCTGTTCTTTCTGATGACCATGGTCCTGTCCTGCTATTTCGCCGCGGCGGAGCTGCCCCGGCTGCGGGAGCTGGCAAAACTGCACCTGCCGGAACGGCTTCTGGACCCGGTCCGCCGGATCTTCGGCGGCCTGCGGCGGGCCGTGCTGGGATGGCTCCGGGCTCAGGCGGCGCTGATGGGCGTGACCTTCCTGATCCTTTTGACGGGATTTCTCCTGCTCCGGACGGATTCTCCCCTTCTGCTGGCACTGGGGGTGGCGGTGCTGGATGCGCTTCCCGTCTTCGGCACGGGGACCGTGCTGATCCCCTGGGCGATGGTCGCCATGATGACCGGCGAGTTCCCGCTGGGACTGGGACTGCTGCTCCTGTACGGCACGGCCGCCCTGACCCGGAACGTCCTGGAGCCGAAGCTGCTGGGCGCTCAGATGGGCATGAGTCCGCTGATCGCGCTGGGCGCCGTCTACGCCGGCTGGCGGATCGGCGGCATCTGGGGCATGCTCCTGCTGCCGGTGCTGGTCATGACCGGGCTGACGCTATACCGCGGCTTCCGCCAGACCGCCCCGGCCGGGGAAATACCCCGGAGTCAACGGACATTTACCGTAAAATATCCGGAAAAATGATTGACAAACCGTCATTTCCTGCTATAATAGAAAGGCTGCAATTTATGGCAGCAATCCTTGCCGCCGGCAGGACCGGCGGCCATATGTCCAAAAGGAGGTGCAAACAACATGGCTAAGATTACCGAGAAGTACGAGGCGCTCTATATCATCAATCCTCAGCTCACTGAGGAGGAGACCCAGGCACTGGTGGAGAGATTCAAGGCGATGGTGGAAGCAGAGGGAACCCTCACCGAGATCGACGAGTGGGGCAAGCGCCGTCTGGCTTACGAGATCGACGACCTGAATGAGGGCTACTATGTGCTGATGCATTTTGAGGCCAAGCCCGAGTTCCCCGCCGAGATGGATCGTGTGATGAAGATCACCGACGGCATCATGCGCTGCCTGATCACTACGGTGGAAGCGTAAGGAGGCTCATTCATGCTCAATCACATTGTTCTCATGGGCCGTCTGACCCGTGACCCTGAGCTCCGGCACACCGGAACCGGTACCGCGGTGGCGTCCTTCGCCCTGGCGGTGGACCGGGACTTCAAGAGCCAGAACGGTGAGACCTCGGTGGATTTCATCGACGTAGTGGCATGGCGGAATACCGCGGAGTTCGTCTCCAAGTATTTCACCAAGGGCCGCATGGCGGTGGTTTCCGGCCGGCTTCAGATCCGCAACTGGACCGACAAAGAGGGCAACAAGCGCCGCAGCGCAGAAGTGGTGGCCGATAACGTCTATTTCGGCGACTCCAAGCGCGACGGCGCATCCGGCGGAAGCTTTGCCGAGTACGGCAGCTATTCCGCTCCCGCAGAGGGCGGCTTTACGGCTCCTGCGGCGCCTACCAGTGATTTTTCCATGCTGGAAACCAACGACAGTGATCTGCCGTTCTGATTCCGGCGCAACGTACTTTACAAGGAGGTATATCCATGGCTAACGATAGAGTCAGAGGCCGCAAGCGCCGCAAGGTATGCGGATTCTGCGTGGACAAGGTCGAGCACATCGACTATAAGGACACCGCGAAGCTCCGCCGCTATCTCTCCGAGCGTGGCAAGATCCTGCCCCGCCGGACCACCGGCACCTGCGCCAAGCATCAGCGTCAGCTGACCACCGCCATCAAGCGCGCCCGTCAGATCGCTCTGCTGCCCTATGTGACCGACTAATGAAAAGCGATACCCCGCAGCCGAAAGGCTGCGGGGCGTTTTTTATTTTCCGAACTGCTCGATGCCGTCCGCCGCAGGGGCGATGGCGTCCACCTTCGCGTGTTCCAGCAGGCCCTCG
>CACYXZ010000135.1 GCA_902778525.1 Oscillospiraceae bacterium
GGACTGAGAAGGCTGCCGGCCCTCCATCCGGCCCAGAAATGGAGACCGTAGAATACCGCGCCGACCGCTGCGGTCCCCGCGAGGAGTCCCCTCCGGTCCGTCATCACCCAGGCGGCGCAGACCGTACCGGCCAGCATCAGGAACCGGATCGCCAGGGTCACGTCCATGTTGCCCCCCAGCTCCAGCATCCAGTATGACAGCACGCTGAGGACCGGCTGGAGCACGCAAAGGCCCAGGATCAGCCGGTCTGCTGTATTTACGCTGCTTTTCTCGTGCAACATGAAATCTCCGTCCTGTCGTGTCGTCTCTATGCGGGGTCCATCCGGTCTGCCCCGCCGAGCAGTCTGTCATAGATCCCAAGCTGAGTGCGGACCATGCTCTCCAGAGAGAATCTGTCCGCTGTTCTCTGATACATGGCCGTGCCCAGCCGCCTCCGGCGGTCCGGGTCGGCGATCATCTGTTCCATATACCGGGCGAGCTGATCCGCGTCCCCGGGTTCAAACAGCAGGCCCGTCTCCCCGTCCGCCACCATGTGGGGAATGCCCCCCACCCGGGTGGCGATGGTGGCGCACCGCATCTTTCCGCCCTCCGTAAGGGCGTAGGGGAACGTCTCGGAAAGCGACG
Organism: Oscillospiraceae bacterium; assembly: GCA_902778525.1. GTDB lineage: Bacteria > Bacillota > Clostridia > Oscillospirales > Oscillospiraceae > HGM13006. The sequence goes on from CACYXZ010000135.1 coordinate 625, forward strand.
TCAGCACATTGACGTCGATGGCGTTGTAGAACGAATCCGTATCCCGGACCCACCCCAGGAAGAAGACCGTGCCCGCCGGGGCGCATTCCCGCGCCATTTCTTCCAGCCGCTTCCGGTCCTCCCCGTCTCCGGCCAGGAGGAGCCTGGCCTGCGGGTATGTTGCTGCGACGACGCCGAAGGCCCGCAGCAGCGTCGGAATATCCTTGACCGGATTGAACCGGGCGGCGATCCCGAACAGCACGGCATCCCGGTCCGCCGGGATCCCATACGCGCCCAGGAATGCTTCCCGATCCATGGCGGGCTCCGGCCCGTTCACGTCCACGCCGTTGTAGATCACGTCCAGCCTTTGCCGCGGGATGCCCCGGGACTCCATCAGCTCCCGCATGGCGTCCGAAACGCAGATGAAGTGCTCGATTTTATGAAGCGCCCTGCGGTTGATGGCCCCGAAGGTGCGGTCCGCAGCGGGCCGGCCCATATAGTCCAGCTCCGGATCGCTGTGGACGGTGGTGACCACCGGAGCGTCCACTCTGGACAGGAGCATGGCGCCGTACATGTTGGCCTTGGCTCCGTGGCAGTGGACCACCTCCACCCGGTTTTTCCGGATGTACCGGACCAGCCACCGGAGATTGCCGGGGATGTCGTTCCGGGGCAGCACCATGGTGGGGATCCCCGCCTCCCGGGCCTCCCGGGCAAAATCGCCCTCCAGAAAGCACACCAGACGGACCCGGCAGCCCTGCCGGATCAGTCCCCGGAGCAGCGAAAGAATATGGGTCTTGGCGCCGCCGGTGTCGCCGCCGCCGATGATGTGGACCACCCTGCGGCCACTGTCCCGCTTCAGCAGCGCCCGGATCTGATCCGGGTCCTCCCCCGCCAGCTCCCGCTGCCGGGCGATATCCGGCGCGGCGCCCTCTGCGAGGATCCGGGCGATCTGCTCCGCCGTCTGCGCCGGATCAAAGCGTCCCATGGGGATCGCCTCCGGCGCGCCCAACGTCCGCAGCAGGGACACCAGCTTGGGATCCTCGTCAAACCCCATGAGCGGTATCCCGGCCGCCGCGCCGAAGATCAGCGCGTGAAGCCGCATGCTGACGATTCCCCGGGTTTCCCGGAGCAGCGCGATCATCTCCGGCCCGGAGATACGCCCGCTCATCAGGAACGACGGCGTTTCCATCAGGGACTGTACCGCCCGGGCCGCCTCCAGGTCATCGGGCTCCTGCATATTGAAAAATACCGGCGTGCAGCTGCTTTCCCGGGCGGTCCGGTCCAGCAGCGCCGCGATCCGGGGCAGATCCCCCCGGTTTCCCTTTCGAAGGCACACCGCAAACAGCGCCGCGCCCTCCGGGATCCCGGCTTCTCTGAGCCGCTCCGCTGCAGCCTGCTCTGAGGCGGGCTCCATCCGAAACACCGGATCGGCGGAGACCCGGGGCGTGATCCCCAGATCCATCTCCCGGACCATGTCGGCGGAATCCTGGTCCCGCAGGGAGATCCAGTCCACGTTTTTCAGCACGTTTCCGGTGCGCCGCCGGTTCCGCTTTGACCGGATGGGCCCGATCCCGTTGGCGTAGACCGCCGTGGAGACGCCGGAGCGCAGGGCGGACTTCAACACGATCAGATAGTACAGCAGCGAACGGGTGGAGGTCTTGTCCTGGAGGATGCTTCCGCCGCCGCTGAGCAGGAGATCCGCGTTCCGGATGGCCCGCAGCACCCGCAGCATCCGGAAGCGGTGGACGGTATTGACGCCGTAGTACCTTGCAGTCTCCCGGGGTCTGCGGGACAGCACGGTGATATCGCTGTCCGCGGCAAAATCTCTGCAGATCATCTCCAGGATCGCATCGTCCCCGAGATTCCTGTATCCGTAGTAGCCGGAGACCACGACGGAGCGCCGGGGATGCATGGCCAGTTCATAGACCCCGGCGGTCTCCCGGGCCATGGCCTGTTCCGAAAAGTCCTCCAGGACGATGCGGCGGCCGTCTTCTCCCAGCGCCGCCCGCTGCCCGGGCGCCATGTTCAAAAGCCGGAGGACGTCCCGCCGCAGATCCTCCTCCGCAGCGCCGGGGTAGTCCCGGCAGCAGTAGTTGGTGGCCATATAGCGGGCCGCGTTTTCCGCGCGGACAATGCCGCCGTACCCCTCGTTTCCGCACAGGATTACGGGTCTCCGGCAGCTCATGGCCTCCAGGGCAGCCCGGCTCACGCCCACGAACACGTCCGTGGCGCTCAGGATCTCCGGGATGTCGGTCCGGCCGCCGGGAAGCAGCAGGCACGGATATCCCAGTTCCCTGTTAATCCGGTCGGCCTTTTCCCGAAGCGCCGGCAGGCACTCCCCGTCTCCCACGATCAGGATCCGGATCCCGGGACGGGACGAGGCCAGCTCCGGTGCGATCTTCGTCAAAAGCCACGCGGACTCCGCCCGGGAAGTATGGAGCCGGGTCACGCAGGTCACGGTCTCCGCATCCGCCGGGATTCCCAGCTCCGCCCGGACCGCTTCGCCGCCGTTATCCCCCCGGAACCGCCGGGTATTGATGCCGTTGGGGATCACGTGGATCCGCCCGGCGGAGATGGGATAGTTGCTGATGAGATACTCCCGGATGTCCTCACTGACCGCGATGGTCTGCTGCCCCCAGTTGCTCACCGCCCGGAGCAGGGAGTTGACCTCAAAGGTCCAGTGGGCGGTGGTCACCAGGGGAAATCCCATCTTTTTCTGCAGCCGGCCGCAGAGGAACGCCGGGATCCTCGCGTGGGCATGGACCACGTCAGGCTCCTCCGTCCGGATGATCCGCTCCAGCGCTCTGCCGGCCTCCCGCATCCGGACCATGCTTCGGACGTCCGCCGGGACATAGTAATGCCGGATCCCCAGTTCCCGGAGGGTCTCTTCATAGATGCCCCCGCCGGAGGCCACCAGCACGTCCCATCCCATCTGCTGCAGCGCCGAGGACAGATCCACCACATGGGTCTCCGCGCCGCCGATCTCCAGCCGGTTCAGGACCATCAGTATCTTGCGCCGCTTCATTTGCTCATTCTCCTTCAATCCGGGTGATCCGCCCGGAGAACGTGATAAACCTGCTGACAAACGTCACGTCATCCTCTGTCCCGGTCTCTCCGGAGGGCACCCTGCGGGATGTGGCGCCCGCCGCCACAGCTTCCACCGTCAGCGTCAGATCCTCGCAGTCCGCCGCGCCGGACCGGGCCGGCTGCCGCGCCACCTTCGTGACGGTCCCCGCGGCGGTGTCGTCCTCCAGATACAGGCCCATGCCCTCGAAGAACATATCCGACGATCTGCCGCCTGTGTCTGTCACCAGGATCTCATACCGCACCGGGTAGGGCCAGATCACGTCGGAGCGGATCTGCCCCAGGAGCGTGTGCTTGATCAGGGCCCCGGACAGGAGGATCAGCAGCGCCGCAAGGCACAGCAAAAAAAACCGGTTTTTCCGTATGGTTCCCATGTCCGCACCTCCTAATGGCTGATCCAGGTGATCGTCCCGCTGCCCAGATAGGCCTGATCTCCGTTTTCCAGGCTGACACTGTTCCCCACACGGATCTCATATCCATCCGGCGTGATGATGCTTTTTTTCGTAAAGATCGAATACTTGCAGATCGTCAGGGTAATATCCGCGGTCCCGTCCGGATTCCGGCTGACCGAAGCGTCCTTCAGCGTACCTACGGAGGTCTTGCTGTAGGCGTCGCAGATCTCACCGCCGGGTTCCGGGATATTTTCGCAGCAGACCGGATCCAGACCCTTCATCTCCACAATGTAGGAGACGTTGTATTCCTCCTGCTCCTCCAGCTTTGCCGGATCGTTGTAGCGCAGCGAGCTTCTGCGCAGATCCTCCAGCAGCAGCCGGGAGGAGGCCCCCCCGTCCGCCGTATCCCGGTGCACCGCGCCCCAGAGAAGCAGGCCCGCCGCCACGGCCGCCGCCAGCAGCACCAGATCCGCCGGGCAAATCCTGCGGCCGGTCTTTTCCCCTTTCCGCTCCTCCCGTTCCGGCAGCGCGTCCATGTGCCGCAAAAGAAGGCACAGCCCCGCGAGGCCGAAGAACAGCAGCATCACCCGGTAATTATAGAAGGAGTAATCCGAAAAGCTCTGGAGCAGGAATCCGGAAAAGGCGGAGATCCCGGCCATGGCAAAGAGCCTTGTCTCCCGGCGGAGCGCGGTCCGAAGTGTGGTCAGAAGGCTGCGCAAAAGACTCCCCGCCAGGGCCAGAAATACCAGCAGACCTGCCGCGCCGGTGTCGCAGAGCAGCTGCAGATACAGGCAGTGGGAATGGGGGGCGTCCACGGCCTCCAGGGCGTAGACCGGATAGACGCTGTAAAACGCGCCCTCTCCCGGCCCCACGCCGCAGTACCAGAAATCCTTCAGCATGGCGGCGACGCCCTGCCAGATCTGGAACCGGTAGTCCGTGGAGGTGTCCTCCAGATTGCCGATGGACATCAGCCGGTCCACCACCGCATGGGGCAGGACCCAGGGGGAGATCAGCGCCAGAACCGCGATGAGGATCAAAAACCGCCGGTCCAGCAGCACCAGAAAGACCGCCAGAGCGAGGATCAGGCCCAGATAGCAGCCCCGGGAATAGGTCAGCACCGCGCACACGCACATCAGCGCCAGCGCCGCGCCCCACAGCAGCCGCTGTTTCCAGTCCCCGGCGCTGAGGGCCAGCGCCAGGGTGAAAGGGATCGTCAGCAGGAAAAATTCCCCCAGCACGTTGGGATTCTGCAAGGTGGAATACACCCGGAACTCGATGGAGGAGAACATATCCGTGTCCAGCCAGCCGGTGGTGTAGGCCTCCGGATGGAGCCACTGCCACAGGCCGTAGAGGCTCACCGCCATGGCGCCCAGAGTGATCCCGGCAAAACAGGCCCGCAGCCGGAATCCGTCGGAGATCCCCCCGTAGGAGGCGAAGGCGAACAGCATGAAAAACGC
>CACYXZ010000136.1 GCA_902778525.1 Oscillospiraceae bacterium
TCCTGTCCCTCCCGGCCGATATTCCGCACCCAGCCGCAGACCGTGTCCGGGGACTTCAGCTCCAGGAGGACCTCGCAGGCCCGCCGCAGGTGATCCGGCCGCTGTTTCGACCGGGGATTGTAGAGGACGATGGAAAAGTCCCCTGCCGCAGCGCTCCGGAGCCGCCGCTCGATGGTCTCCCAGGGCGTCAGGTGGTCCGACAGGCTGATCACGCAGAAATCGTTCGTCAGGGGCGCGCCGAGAACCGCCGCCCCGCTCAGGGCCGCCGTGATGCCGGGAACCACCTCGATCTCCACGTCCGTACCCTCCGAAAGCGCAAGGATCGGGGCCGCCATACCGTAAACGCCCGCGTCGCCGGAGCAGAGCATGGCCACATTCTTTCCCGCCTGCGCCAGTTCCACCGCTCTGCGGCAGCGCTCCGTCTCCCTCCTCATGGGCGTGGAAAAGGTCTCCTTGTCCGGAAACCGTTCCCGCAGGAGATCGAGATAGAGGGTATAGCCGCACAGAACGTCCGCTCCGGATACAGCGGCCTCCGCCGCAGGCGTCATGTGGGCCGGGTCGCCGGGACCGATCCCCACCAGAACTACTTTACCCATACTGCCACCTCCAGTCCGGCGCGAACGATCTGACCGCTGCCGCCATCGTAATGCCGTTTCCGGCCGTCTTCGGGACAAGCAGGGTCCCGCCGCTCCCCTTCACCGCGCTGCGCTCGCAGACGTTGTCCACGCCGGTGACCGACCGGACAAAGCCGGAGGAGGTAAAGCCGCCGGGCACCGACTGCAGTTCTTCCGCCGAAAAGGTCCGCAGGGGAAGGCTGCGGCTGCGGCAGAAGTCCAGAAGTCCCGGCTCTTCGGCCTTCCGGTCCAGACTGCAGACGAGAGAAAACGCCTCTTTGCAGATCCCCGCTTTTTTGCAGAGGTCCTCAAAGGCCGTCTCCAGTTCTTCCGCCCGGATCCCCCGCCGGCAGCCCACTCCAAGGACCGCGATCCGCGGGATCAGACGGAGGGCGTTCCCGGTGCCTTCGCGGATGCTCAATACCGCGTCAAAGGGTTCCGCGTCAGCCATCTCAACCCCCTCCGGCGGCGTGCCGCAGATGGGCCAGTCACTCCCGATCCGCACGGTTCCTCCGGACAGGATCACGGTGGACACGCTCTTGATCCGCTCCGGATTCCTGACCGCACAGCCCTGCCGCCGGGCCCATTCGTCCACCGCGAAGGCGCCCCGGATGTCCGTGGCGGTGGTAATGACCGGAACGGCGCCGCACAGAGCTGCAACTCTCCGGGCCAGGTCGTTGGCGCCGCCCAGATGCCCCGAGAGCAGCGGAACGGCAAACTGTCCCGCCTCGTCCACCGCCACCACGGCCGGATCCACGGACTTGCCCCGCAGATACGGCGCAATGGCCCGGACAGCAATGCCCGCGGCTCCCACGAATATCAGGCCGTCCGCCTCCCGGAAGGCACGCTCCGTCCAGTCCGCAAGAGGCAGGGACTCACCGCAGCGGGAAACCTCCCCGGGAAGCTCCCTGCCCAGGCTCCGGGCCAGTTCCTCGCCCCGGCCCGTAAACGCAATCAGCCGAACGGTCATATAGACGCCTCCCGAAATCCCGTCGCGAAGGACGGATCATATAGTCTGCTCCGCTCATACCCGTCTCCGAGGAAATCTCCCACCAGAATCAGCGCCGTTCGAGAGATCCCCTGGGCCGCGCCGGTCTCTGCCAGCTTTCCCAGGGGGCAATAGGCGATCTTCTCCTCCGGCCATGTGGCCTTGTAGACAAGCGCCGCCGGCGTCCGTTCGGTGTAGGCGCCCTCCAGGAGTGCCTCCTGCAGCTTCTCCAGCATCCCCGCAGACAGGAAGATCACCATGGCGCTGCCGTGCCGCGCAAGAGACGCGATGCTCTCCCGTTCCGGCACCGGCGTCCGGCCCGCCATGCGGGTGAGGATGACGGTCTGGCTGACCCCGGGCAGGGTATACTCGGCCTCTGCCGCCGCGGCCGCGCCGCAGAAGCTGGAGACGCCGGGAGTCACGTCAAAGGGGATCCCCGCCTCCCGCAGCAGATCCATCTGCTCTCTGACGGCCCCAAAGACGCTGGGGTCCCCGGTATGGAGCCGGACCGTGGTTTTTTCTTCTCTCTCGGCGGCCTTGACTGCGTCTATGACCTGCTCCAGCGTCATTTCCGCGCTGTTGAGGATCCGGCTCTCCTCCCGGCAGAAGCCAAGAAGCACCGGATTGACCAGACTTCCGGCGTAGATCACCACGTCCGCCTCCTGCAGCAGCTTCTTCCCCCGCAGGGTAATGAGATCCGGCGCGCCGGGTCCGGCGCCCACAAAATGCACCATGGCTACTTCCTCCCATCTGTCCAGTCTTTCATCAGTTCCTCCGCCTCCCGGGTCATGCAGACCCGGCGGCTCCCGCCGGAAAACAGGATCGCCCCGATCCGGCAGTTCTCTCCCGCCCGGCGGGTAAGCGTGTTGCCGATGGCCCCTGCGAGGCTTTTCATGACCGGCTCCATCAGGCCGCTCTCCCGCAGAAGATCCAGGCATGCGTCCGTGGTGGCGCAGTCCATGAGGCCCCGGCACAGCGCCCGGGAGCCCCCGCACAGCGCGGCATGGGCGGTTATTAGTTCCCGGCGGCAGTCCGCCTGACGGGAGTGCGTATTCATGATCCCGCCTGCCAGCTTGACCAGCTTTCCAATATGACCCACCAGCAGGATCTGCCGGTATCCCAGCGAGACGGCCTCGTCCAGCGCTTCGCCGATGAAGTTGGAGCACTTGACGGTTGGGATTCCCAGCTCGCAGAGCTTTTCCGCCCGGATGTAGTCCATGCCGTAGTTTCCCGGGGTAAGGATCAGTCTGTCGTTTCCCTCGGCGAACCGCTGCTTTAGCTCCAGACAGATCGTGTCCACCAGTGCCTGACGGCTCATGGGCTCCACGATCCCGGAGGTGCCCAGAATGGATATGCCTCCCACGATACCCAGTTCCGGGTTGAAGGTCTTTTCGGCCAGCTTCTCCCCTTCCGGTACGGAGACCGTCACCCTCAGGCCGCCCGCATAGTCCGCAGCCCGGCAGACCTCCTCCGCCGCCTCCCGGATCATCCGCCGGGGCACGGAGTTGATGGCCGCTTCCCCCACCTGCTGATCGAGGCCCGGTCTCGTCACCATGCCGACGCCTTCTCCGCCGCAGATCTGGATCCCCGCTTCTTCGGACAGCTCCACCTGCGCGAGAATGAGCGCGCCTGCCGTGCAGTCCACGTCGTCCCCTGCATCTTTCCGCACACCGCAGATGGCGCAGTTGTCCCCGGCTTCCATCTCCTCCAGCGGCACCTCCACACGAAGTCCCTTCGGCGTGGTCAGGCTGACGGTCTCCGGCCAGAAGCCCAGCAGGAGGCGCTTTGCCGCGCCGGAGGCCGCCAGGGCGGCGCAGGTTCCTGTGGTAAATCCGCAGCGAAGCTGTTTTCCCTCCGAACGGACGTAATGCCGGAACTCCTGCCGGTTCCCTTCCTCAAGGCTTCCCGCCGGGAGGCCGTAGAGCCGTTCCAGATAGGCCGGGTCCCCGCAGGACTCCCTCGTCCCGATCCGGTCCACGGCGCCGTCCTTGAGGCACACGACCTGATCGCCGCAGCGGCGGATCAGGTCCAGTTCGTGCAGACTCATCACAATGGCCAGATCCTGCTCCCGGGCAAGACGCTTGAGGGTCTCCACAAGCTCCAGTTTGTACCGGATGTCCAGGAACGAGGTGGGCTCATCCAGGACCAGGACCTCCGGCTCCTGGCACAATGCCCGCGCCAGAAGGATCCGCTGGCGCTGTCCGTCGCTGACGGCGTCGAACCGCTCATCCCCCAGTTCCTCGGCCTGGACCTCCCGGAGGGCTCTGTCCACCACGTCCCAGTCCGCATCGGAAAGGACGCCCATCCGTCCCGTATAGGGATACCGGCCGGTGGCTACCATCTCCCGGCAGGTCATCAGATCCGCAGAGGGGCGGTCTGTCGGCAGATAGGACAGGGCCTTCGCCGCGTCTCCGGCGGCCATCTCCTGCATGTCCTTTCCCTGAAGCAGAACGGTTCCTGCCAGCGGCGCAAGCTGCCCGGCGATGGTCCGGAGCAGCGTGGACTTTCCCGAGCCGTTCGGTCCGATCAGCAGGCAGATCTCCCCGGGCCGGAGACTGAGATCCGCCCCGGACACCACGGCCCTCCGGCCGTAGCCAACGGTCAGGCTTTTTGCTTCAAGTCTTTCGCCCATCAGGCTCGCTCCTTTCTCCGGGACAGCATGACCCAGATCACCACCGGCGCGCCGAAAACGGCGGTGACGGTGCTGATGCTGAGTTCCGAGGGCGCAAATACCGTTCTGGCCAGCAGATCGCACAGCAGGCAGAAGACCGCGCCGCCCAGGAAACAGGCCGGGATCATCTTCAGCGGCTGCCTGGACCGGAAGAGCCGGCGCATCAAATGCGGCACCGCCACCCCCACGAAGGAGATGGGTCCGGCAAAGGCGGTGACACAGGCGGACAAAAGGCTGCTCAAAAGGATCAGCTCCACCCGGAACCGGCGGAGATCTACTCCCATATTCCTTGCGTAGACCTCCCCCAGCTGATAGGCTCCCATGGGTTTGGACAGGAGAAACGTCAGGATCAGGCAGACCGCCGTGACCGGGGCCAGGACCCGGACGCTCTCCCAGCTCATGCCGGAGAAGCTGCCCCGGGACCAGTTGTGGAGGTTGACGATGTTGGAGTCGTCGGCAAAGGTCACGGCGAAATCCGTCACCGCGGAGCAGATATAGCCGATCATGATGCCGCAGATCACCAGGACCGCCATACTCTTCGCCCGGCCGGAGATCAGGAGGATCAGTCCCATGGAGGCCATTGCTCCCAGAAACGCCGAAAGGATCATCCCGGCGGAGGAGAGCAGGAAGCCACCGCTGAGGCTCAGGATCATGCTCAGCGCCACCGTCAGCTTGGCCCCGGAGGAAATCCCCAGCACAAAGGGACCGGCAATGGGATTCCCGAAAAAGGTCTGGAGCAGAAAGCCGGAGACCGCAAGGGCTCCGCCCAGCACCGCCGCCGCGATCAGACGGGGCAGCCGGATGGTGCGGACGATGCCGGCGGCGCTGAGATCCGTGCTCTGCCCGGTCAGGACCCGCCAGACCTCTCCCGGGGACAGACGGATGCTCCCCAGATTCAGATTCAGCGCCAGCAGGATCAGGAGCGCCGCTGCCAGCAGGAAAAAGGCTGCTGCCGTCCTTCGTTTATCCACATTGCTCCCTCCTCTGTCATTCCAGCCGGTAAAGATAGGTAAGGCTTCTTTCGCTGTCTTCGGAAAAAACGGCCCGGAGATCCGAGATCATGTCCGCTGTGCCGCTGACCTGCTGAAACAGGTTCTGCTCTGTGCAGTAGACGTTTCCTTCCTGCACCGCCTTGAAATCAGAGAGCATGGGCGCCCGCTTGATCAAATCGGCAAGAGACGCCGCCCCGCCGTCCACGGTGCTGTTGTAGATCAGCACGTCCGCGTCCTTCGCGCCCGCGTAAAACGCCTCC
>CACYXZ010000137.1 GCA_902778525.1 Oscillospiraceae bacterium
AGAAATACCTGCAGACCTGGCACGGCTTCGCGCTCAAGCGGATCGAACGGGACGCAGCGCAGGCGCTGCCTGCGGATTACGCTGCCTACGCCGAGCGGGACGCCCGGCAGACGGATCTCATGGTTTCCGACAGCCGGTTCATGACGGAGATCTACCGGCGTGCGTTCTGGTACGACGGCCCGGTGGCGGAATACGGCGCGCCCCGGAACGACGGACTGATCCGGGGAGACCGGGCTGCGGCGGAAAAGGTCCGGCAGAGCCTGCGGCTCCCGGCGGACCGGAGGCTGCTGCTCTACGCCCCCACCTTCCGGGCAGATGGGTCGCTGGAGCCCTACAGTGTGGATTTTCCCCGGCTCAAACTGGCCTGTCAACAGCGGTTCGGCGGAGAATTTACCATGCTGGTGCGGCTGCACCCCAACGTCTCGGCGCTGGCGGAACAGTTCGCGGCGGAAAACGGGCAGGTGGTGAATGTCACCGCCTATCCGGACAGCCAGGAGCTCCTGGCGGCGGCGGACGTGCTGGTGACGGACTACTCCTCCATCATGTTCGATTTCATGCTCACCGGACGGCCCTGCTTCCAGTTCGCCGCGGACATTGAGGCATACCGGAACGACAGAAACTTCTATTTCTCCCTGGACCGGCTGCCCTTTTCTCTGGCGGAGGACAACGACGCGCTGGAGCGGGCGGTGCTGGAGTTTCGGGCGGAGGACTACCGGGCGGCGGTGGACCGGTTCATCCGGGAGACGGGAATCGTCACCGACGGCCGGGGCGCGGAGCGATGCGCGGACTGGATCCTTCAGCAAATGGAACAGAAATAAAAAAGGCATGGCCTCGGCCATGCCTTTTCCTTTGCTCAGAGATTCAAAACCCGGCGGTAGACCGCCTCGATATTTCCGGCGAAGATCTCCCCGGTGAAGCGGCTGAGATAGGCCTCCCTCGCCTGACGGCCCAGCGTCTGCCGCAGGACGGGATCGTCCATGAGCCGGCGGATCTTCCGGGTCAGGTCCTCCGCGTTCCCGCTCTCGAAGAGGAGGCCGGTTTTGCCGTCGTCGATCTGCCAGGGGTTGCCGCCGTAGTTGCTGGCCACAGTGGGAAGGCCCAGACTCATGCCCTCGATCAGGGACAGGGAGGAGGCCTCCGTGCCGTAGGAACAGTTCAGCTGCAGGTCCAGAAGACCGAGGACCTCCCGGACGTTCTTGACAAAGCCCAGATACCGCACCCGGTCGCTGAGGTCCAGGGAGGAGATCTGCTCCCGCAGGGCGCTCTCCCGGGATCCGCTGCCGCCGATGAGGATCCGGAAGTCCCGGCCCTCGTCCTTGAGCGCCCGGGCGGCGCTGAGCAGCAGCGTGTGTCCCTTATAGGGCTCCAGCCGGGCAAAGATCCCGGCGGTGAACAGGCCCTCCGGAATCCCCAGGGCCTCCCGAACCGCCGCTTTCTGAGCGGGAGTCAGGGGCTCCAGAGCCGGGGCGCCGTTCATCATCACGGTGATCCGGTCCTCCGGGACGCCAAGCTCCCGGAGATTGTCCGCCGCCGCGGGACTGACGGCAATGACGTGGTCGGCATAGCGGCGGTCCAGGGCGCTGTAGAGCCGGTGGGCCGGGCCCTTTTTCAGATAGGAGGGCACCGGAAAGGCGCTGTGCCGGGTGTAGATCACCGGGATGCGGCACTGCTTCGCGGCGATGCGGCCGCTGAAGGAGCCGTGGGTGTGGACAAGGTCCGGCTTCTGCTCCCGCAGGAGTTTTTTCAGACCGGCCACGGCCGGCAGGGAAAGGGAACGGTCTGCAATGCCCTCCGCCTCAAAGACCGGGACCTCCATGGCCCGGACCTCCGGAAGGAGCCGGCTTCCCGCCGGCAGAACCACGGAGACGTCAAACTGTTCCCGGTTCCGGGACCGCAGATAGTTGATCAGATACCGGCCGGCCCCGCCGATGTTGCTGTCGGTGAGGATATGCAGGACCCGGGTCATTCGGACTTCTGCCCGCCGGACTTCCTGCTCCGGTAGTAGCGCTTCTTCCGGTTGCGGGACTTCTTCGCGGCCTCCTGCTTCTCCTGTTTCTCCTGCGGCTCCTGGGCCTTGGGAGCGGTTTCCTGCTTTTCCCTGGGGGGCCGGCTCTTTTTGTTCTCACCGCCTTTGGGATGGGATTTCCGCTCCTGCCGGTTTTTGCCCCGGCGGCTCTGCCGGGCTTCACCGGCGGCTTCCGGCTTCCCGGACTGGCCGCGCTCCGCCGGCTGATCCGTCTGACGGTAGTTGGAAAGCCTGGATTCGTCAAACAGCGTGATCTCCTCCTGTTCCGGCTTCTTTTCCGGCTTGGGCAGGGGCGGGATGTTGGTGTCGATGGGGGGATCGGTCTTTTTGGCCTTTCCGTTCCGAAGCACGCAGATCTCGCAGTTGTTATAGGTCTTGATGGAGCTTGGATCGCTCTCCAGCCGGACCTTCACGGTCTGCTTGAGGAGGTTTGTGTCTGTGACAGTCCCCACGCCGTCGTAGGTGTTCACCAGCGAGTCATTTTTGGGGCTGGTCTTGATCAGGGACTCATAGGCGTCCTGCTCGTATTTCAGGCAGCACATGAGCCGTCCGCAGGTACCGGAGATCTTGGTGGGGTTGAGACTGAGGCTCTGGGTCTTGGCCATTTTGATGGACACCGGCTGGAAGTCGTCCAGAAACTGCTTGCAGCAGAAGGGACGGCCGCAGATGCCGAGCCCGCCCAGCATTTTCGCCTCATCCCGGACGCCGATCTGCCGCAGCTCGATCCGGGTGCGGAAGATGGCCGCCAGGTCCTTCACCAGATCCCGGAAGTCCACCCTTCCGTCGGCAGTGAAATAGAACAGGATCTTGCTGCCGTCAAAGCTGTATTCCGCGGAGACCAGCTTCATATCCAGCTTGTGCTCCGCAACCTTCTGCTGGCAGACCGACAGCGCCTCAAATTCTTTTTTCTTGTACTCCTGGCGGACCTGCTTGTCCCGGTCCGTGGCGACGCGGATCACCTGCCGCAGGGGCGGGATCACCTGAGATCTGGGGACGTCGTGGTTTCCGCCGGAGCAGAAGCCGTACTCCGGGCCCCGGGCGGTGTCGATGATCACCTCGTCCCCGGCGGTCAGGCTCAGGCTGCCGGGATCGAAGTAGTAGACCTTTCCGCCCTTTTTGAACTGGATGTCCGCCACGGTGACCATGGGCGTCTCCGTGGCCTCCGGGGGCAGCGTGTCAAAGCCCGGGGAGACGGGTTCGTCATCCAGGGGAATGTTGCTGAAGGTAACAACAGGGGACTGCTGCTCCTGATGGGTGTTGTCGTTGTTCATGTTGTTCTCCAATCTACGGATTTATATATGGGAGTTTGTCGAGTCCTTTAGAAGCCTCCGGCGGCCCTATTTCTTGATTCGCCAAGAAATAGGGGAAAGAATCGACCCAAGGCGTTCCCCCTTGGGGAACCCCCGACGTCAGGGGTAAACAGTACCAATTCGAGCGCTCGATTGGCAGCTTACCTGCGGACGGCTCGCTACCGGCTCGCTTGCCGCCGCTACCGATCTGTACGCCGTTTCGTTCCCACGCTCGGGGGTGCGTATGAAGATGCGACGGCAGGTACTCCTTGTCGGTCCTACCCGAAACGGGGCGGAAACTGCCCCATAGCCGCTCACGAAGTCAAGCGGCGACCGCATACTTTCTGTCGAGCGCTCGACGGCGTAATGTGTTTCGTCACGCGGGCGGGATTCCAAAGGGCAAGGCCCTTTGGCTGCTCTTGCATACTTCTGGCAGGGCAGAAGTATGCCCCCGGAGGGATAATGCAAAGAGTTCGACAAACTCCAATTTTCACATATTAATGATTATCTCAGGGCCGCATGGCGGCCATCAGATGCCCCACGGCGTGGCCGGAGGAACCGTTGGCCTGCAGCAGAGAGATGGCGCCGTCGATGGCCCGGGCACCGTCAAACAGCTGCTGCCGGCTGCAGCGGCTCAGAGAAGAGACGGTTTCGCGGCCGGGATCCAGGGCCCGGACAAAGCTCCGCTGGAGGATGGTCAGCAGCTGCAGGAAGTCCGTGCGGCTGAGCTTCTCCAGCGGCATCAAAACGCTCAGGAACGCCAGTTCATCACCGGAAGCGAAGCCATCTGCCAGCGCCTGAGCCTTCTGCTCCAGCTCGGTGTCCGGCGTGTGGAGCAGCGTCAGCGCCGCGCCGAGATACCCGTCGCTCCGGTCCATGGCCCGGTCCAGCTCCTCCGGAGGGGTTCCGGGCTCCCGTTCCCGGAGGGCGGCGGACAGCTGCTGCCGGGACAGGGGGGACATCGTCAGCGTCACCGCCCGGGAGCGAACCGTCTCCAGCAGCTTTTCCGAGGTGTCGGTGAGCAGCAGAAAGGCGCAATAGGACGGCGGTTCCTCCAGCAGCTTCAGCAGGGCGTTCTGCGCCGGGCCCTGCATATCCCCGGCCCGGGGGATGAGATACACCTTCCGGCGGCCCTCGTTGGGTTTGATGTAGGCGTCAGCCTGCATCTCCCGGATCAGCCGGATGGGGATGGTGGCCTTGTCGCTGTCGACGGTGATGATATCCGGATGCTCGTGCTTCATAGCCTTCCGGCAGGCGCTGCAGGTCCCGCAGGGCCGGTCCCCGGCGCCCTCGCACTCCATGGCGGCGGCAAGAAGCCCCGCCAGAGTCTTTTTCCCGGAGCCGGCGGGGCCCTCCAGAATATAGCAGTGGGACAGCCTGTCCCCGGCGGCGGAGAGCCGCATCTTCAGGGCCTCGTTGCCGCAGAAGCCGGGGAACCGCATCAGACCTTTTCGAACCGGTCCACATCCACCACGAAGATCGTGGCGCCGCCCACGGCCACCTCCAGCGGCATGCTGGTGTCAAAGTCAAAGGACAGGTCGTTGGTGGGAATCACCTGTTTGCGGCTGTGGGAATACTCCTTGATGATGTCGATCACGGTCTGGACCATCTTGTCCTCCACACCGACCAGCAGAGTGATGTTGTTGGACAGCAGGAAACCGCCTGTGGTGGGGAGCTTGGTGGAGGAAAAGCCCCGATGGCTCAGGTTTTTCACCACAGTATTGGCGTCCTCACGGTCTACGATGGCAAACAGCAGTTTCATGGAAGATCCTCCTTCTTTCTCGCCTGTGGGATCACAGATACTTTTCCAAATACATTATAACTCTTATTTTTCAAATAAGCTATATGTTTTTCAGTAATTTCCTCGCCCGGCGCGATCACCGGGATCCCCGGCGGATAGGGAGCGACAAACTGCGCCGCAATCCGACCTGCGGCCTCTCTCAGCAACACAGATTCCGCGGGGCCGAACACCGCCGTCCGGATGCGCTGCCGGACCACCGGCGCCGGGGGGAGGCCGTCCTCCTGCCGCAGAGGGGCGCCTGCCGGAAGGACCTTCAGGGCCGCGAGGAACCGTTCCAGGTCCGCCCGGGTGTCCCGGCAGGTGATAATGGCCACCAGATACGTTGGATCCGCCATCTCCACATAGATGTTCTTCTCCCGCAGGGTCCGCCCGGGTGTCCCGGCAGGTGATAATGGCCACCAGATACGTTGGATCCGCCATCTCCACATAGATGTTCTTCTCCCGCAGAAGCCGGTCGGCCTCCGTCCCGGACACTCCCCCGGCGGCGGTGTCTACGGTCAGACGGCAGGGATCCAGAGAGATGCCGTTGTCCTCCGTCAGGGGACGGAAGGGGGTTTCCCAGCGGATCCGGTCCCGGAATTCCCGGGTCAGGGCGGCGGCATCCCGGTAGTCCTCCGTTCCCTCCAGCGACGCCCGGGCCAGATCGATGGAGGCCAGAATGGGGTAGCTGGGGGAGGTGGTGGCGAAGATCTGGGCCAGGGATTTGAGCCGGATTTGAGCCGGAGCCTGTCCCACGCCGCCCGATGTCCGACATATAATATAGAGGAGGAACCCAGCGCGGGCAGGGTCTTGTGGGCGGAGACCACCGCCAGATCCGCGCCCTCCTCCACGGCGGTGGGAAGTCCCGCAAAGGGGAAGTGGGCCCCGTGGGCCTGAGAAGTGGGCCCCGTGGGCCTGATCCACCAGAAGAAAGACGCTGTGCCGGCGGCAGATCTCCGCCAGCGGACGGAGATCTGTGATCACGCCGTAGTAGCTGGGGGAGGTCAGAAAGACGGCACTCGCTTCCGGATGCTCCGTCAGTGCCTGCTCCAGCGATTCCCCGGAAACGGGGGCCGGCAGGCCCAGCCCGGGCAGCAGCGGCGGCTGCAGATAGACCGGCGTAATGTCCAGCAGCGCCATGCCGTGGTAGACGCTCCTGTGACAGCCCCGGTCCAGGATCAGCGTTCCGTCCCGGCCCACCGCGGCGGCCAGCATGGTATAGATGCCCTGGGTCGCGCCGCAGGTGAAGAACAGCGCGTCCCTGGCGCCGCCGGTCCGGGCAAACAGGGCCTCGGCGTCGGCGATGGGGCCCTCGCCGGTGTAGAGGTTGCCGGTGGGCGGGAGCTCCGTAAAATCGATGGAAGAGGCATCCCGAAACAGGCCGTCCATCCGGCCCTTGTGCCCCGGCATATGTAGCCGCAGCGGATCGGAATCTGCGAAGCGCTGCAGAGAATCATAGAGTGGTGCGGTCATAATGCCCTCCGAAATGGTCATAGTGAGATCATGATACCATGATTCCGGCGCACCTGCAAGGGGGGGGCGGCAGGTGTGATTTGTGAAGCCGGGCCGTAAATTGTGCTTTATGATCGAAAAGAACCACAAGGGGTGGAAAGGATGACAAAAAAATACACAAAACGGAAAAAACGGGTTGACAAACCAAGGTGGAGGGGATATAATAGCCGAGCACTTGAGAACCGGGCGCGAAAGCGCAGCGGGGCTCAAAAATTTTCTCTGGAAAGTGAAAAAAGTTCTTGACCTTTTGGAGAATGTGTGCTATATTAATCAGGCTGTCGGCGACGGCGGCGTGAAGAACCGCGAAGCGGAGTGTACCT
>CACYXZ010000138.1 GCA_902778525.1 Oscillospiraceae bacterium
ACGGAGAAAACGCCTGTCGTGCTGCCGGAAATGGAGACGCTGCTCCCGCCTCTGAACGAGGAGCAGCGTTCGCTTCTGGAAACGGACTTGCTGACAAACGGCTGCTATGCTCCCATCATCGTCAACGAGGAGCTGGTGGTGATCGATGGACACAACCGGCTGTCTGTGTGCCGGGAGCATGAGATCCCGTTCCAGATGCTTGTGTTCTCCTTCGATGATATGCTGGAAGCCAAGCAGTGGGCGCTGGACACCCAGAAGGGCCGGAGAAATCTGACGGTCTGGGAGCTGGCAAAGATCGGACTGAAGCTTCGGCCTGATGTAGAAGCCAGAGCGCAGGCAAATCTCGTTGCCAGTGGTGAAAACCGGTGGAACGGCGGTGATGAGGGTTTGACACCGGTGTCAAACCCTATTGAGCCGGTCAATACACGAAAAGAGCTTGCGGATGCCGTAGGAATCGGCGAAGTGACCATGGGCCGGGCTATGCAGATCGATGAACACGGCCCTGAGGCGGTGAAGGAGGCGCTGGATCAGAATGAAATCTCTGTCAAGCAGGGCTATGACATCACCAGGCAGGTGCAGGAGCTTCCGGCGGAAGAACGGGAGCAGGCCGCCCGTGAAGCCATTCAGCGGCAATACAACAAGGCTGCAAAGGACATCGATCGGGAGGCTGAACGCAAAGGCCGGATTACAAAGGCCATCTGTCTGGCCTATGAAAAGGCGATCCTGATCGAGCCCACGGAGGAAAACATTCGGATCTGGGTGGCTTATACCCGGATGACGCCGGAGGAGATGGAGGATAAAGTTGCGGAATCTCTGGAGATTGCCAAGACCTTTACCGCCATTGCCCGGCTGATTCAGGAAAAGCTGCTCCCGGAGGACTGGAGGTGCGAAAATGACGATCCCGGTGGAAGCACAGAATGAGATTATGGACCGGCTGATGGAGAATATGCGCATCAGCTCCGATGATGTGACAGATATTCTCCTGCGATACAACGTTTCGGACTGCGAGGCATCTCTCCAGCGGGCCTATCGAAAGCGGGTAGGCCAGCGGTTTTTCGCCAGCTTCCGGGATGAGGAAGGCAGACGGGAGATTCTTGCCGTCCGGAATGATCGGGGCGGTATGGACTATGTGCTGGTGGACGCATGCGGAGACATCAAAGCGCTCCAGTCCATTCAGGATCGGATGCAGCGGCAGATTGGCGGCATCAGCGAATCCCAGGACAAGGTTCGAGAGCGGATGCGCTGGTTCCAACGGTTCCGGAGGGTGCGAAAATGACGAGGGATGAATTCTGGAACCTGATCGCCGAGTCCAAGGCCCAGACCAGGCAAAACGTGGACGCTCAGTACGATTATCTCGAAAAGCAGCTTACCTCCATGGGATCGGAGGAAGCCCTCCGGTTCCATGGCATCTGCTATGCCTACACCGACGCAGCGGTGAAATACGGACTCTGGGATGCGGCCTCCTGTATGCTGGGCGGCTGCTCCGACGATATGTTCATGGACTTCCGGTGCTGGCTGGTGGCTCAGGGCAAGGAGGTGTATATGCAGGCTCTGGCAAGCCCGGATTCTCTGGCCTCAGTGGAGCTGTACAACCACGGCAGCTTTGAACATCTGGCCTATCTGGGCAGCACCGTCTACGAACAGCTCACCGGGAAGAATGCCTACGATGATTTCCCCTGGTACGAGGAAGATGCCCTTCGGAGAACGGTCACTTCGGAGATCCACTATGATCCCGGCATTTCCTATCCCCGGGATATGGAGAACTGGCCCAAGTACATCCCGAACCTTTGCGCCAAGTACCTGACCCGCGGAGAGCTGGAGCATCCGCAAAGCACCTGGAATACCACCCTGCCGGAGGTGCGGGAGATGCTCCAGAAGGGCCGGGAGTATGACCTCCAGCACACAGGCGGTTCCATGCCCCTCAAACTGTACAGCCCCCTGACTGCTGAGATCGAAACGGAACCGGAATGGGATGATTACTATGACGAGCCGGACATGACGGAGCTCCACGGCAATGATTTGATCTATTATGAGGATGTGATCCTCCAGGGCATCACCGACGAGACCATGCCCGAAGAGCAGCAGCGGGGCCTGATGCTCTACTTCTCCGGGACGGAGTCCATTGACCGGAAGGTGGAGTCCGTAAAAATCTCTGTGGAAAACAGGGATGGAAAGCTGTACGGGGTTGCGGTCTGCGACCTGAAGCAGCCCCTTACGGCAGTGGAGCTGTCTGAACTGAAGGACTATATCACCGGCCAGTATTCCGATGGCTGGGGCGAAGGCTTCGAGCAGCGGCCAAGAGCCTGCGCGGACGGAGATCTTTACGTCCACTTCTGGCAGAGCGAGGGCTTTTTCATTCGGACGGAGGCGGAGATGACACAGCGGACCAGACAGCAGCAGCGGCATCAGAAAGGAGGCGGCGCACGGTGAGAGAGCCCATCATCATCGGCATCGACCATGGGTACTCCAATATCAAGACCGCCCACACGGTATTCCCGGCGGGTGTGGTGGAGTACGCCAACGAGCCCTACTCCATGGAAAATGTACTCGAGTATCAGGAGAAATACTTCGTGATTGGTTCCGGGCGGCAGTTCCTCCAGCGGGACAAGACCCTGACGGATCACTACTACCTCATGACCCTGGCTGCCATCGCCAAAGAGCTGGAATACCGCCATGCGCCGGCAGACAGTTCCGTTGTTTTGGCGGCAGGGCTGCCTTTGACAGAGTATGGCCGGGACCGTGAGAAGTTCACAAAGTACCTGATGGGAGACGGCGCTCCGGCGGACTTCCGCTACGCCGAAAGAGCCTATCACATCACGATCACGGCGGTAAAGCTGTTCCCACAGGGCTATTCCGCAATCCTGACTCAGCCAGAACTGCTGGAGGAGCCGTCCGTGATTGTGGCCGACATCGGCGGCTGGACGGTGGACCTGATGCGGGTGGACAACCGCCTGCCCGATGCCGCAACCTGCCGGAGCCTGGAGTTTGGGATGCTCCGGTGTCTGGATGAAATCGCTGAGCAGGTTCGTCGAGTTCTGGGGATATCCCTGAGTAATGTTCAGATTGAGAGTGCGCTCCGAAGCGATGTTTCCAATCTGGACAGCCGGGCCAAACAGATCATCCACGACACGGCAGAACGGTATGTATATGAACTGTTGTCCGCCATCCGGCAGAGCGGTCTGGACTGGGGCGCCATGCCCACGGTCTTCCTGGGCGGCGGAGCATCCCTCCTCAAACGCCACGTCCCCCAGCGTGTGGCCCTGTGCCGGCCTTTCCTCCTGGATGACCTGTCCCTGAACGCCAAGGGCTATGAGCGGCTGTGTGGCCAGATTTCGGGGGCGTGACGGGAAATGGGCGATTACCGGAGGATCAGCCTCTCCATGAACCTGGACATTCCCCTGCACCGGGAGGCCTGGCGTGTCCTGCGAGGATACCCGCCGGGCAGCCGCACCGAGGAGGTCTGCCGGGCAGTTCTCTGGAGGCGGGACATGGAGCATGTCCGGGAGATTCTGCGGGAGGAGCTTCAAAACGTAAAAATACAGCAGCCTGCGGAGGAACCGGTGCAAGACACGGCGTCAGATGACCGGGTCATGGACTTCCTTCGCAGCCTGCAGGAAGGAGCTGATTTCATTTGAACGAATGGGAACGCCTTTCCAGAAAGGCGGAGTATATCAAGAAACAGTACCCAAAGGGTACCCGGATCCAGCTGAAACGCATGGAGGGCGAACGGGATATGCCTGCCGGTCTCAAAGGCACAGTCGCCGTGGTGGATGACATCGGCCAGGTCCACATGAATTGGGACAACGGCCGCACCCTGCCGCTGAACACGGAGGTGGACAGCTTTATGGTGCTCAGCCGGCCCGAAAAGAAACGGGATGATCCGTCCCGCTGAACGGAGGTGAACTTTATGGCAGAAAACAAGACCATGTTTGACCGCATGAAGGAGCTGACCGCCGGCCTGGACGAGCAGGTAACGGAACTGTTCCGGAATGAAAACCTCCCTGATTTCCTGCGGACTATGAGCCACCTGACCGGTTATTCTCTGAGTAATATCCTGCTGGTTCATCGACAGCGGCCATTTTCAACCATGCTGATGAGCTTTGAGAAGTGGCAGGAGCAGGGACGCAATGTGACCCGTGGGCAGAAGGGCATCCAGATCATCACGCCTGCGCCCTATACCATTGAGGTGCAGCGGGACCGGCTGGATCCCCGGACCCATGCACCGGTATTGGACAGCAGCGGCAAACCGGTGAAAGAAACGGTCACCCAGGAACGCACTACATTCAAGATTTCCACAGTTTTTGACATTGATCAGACCTATGGAGATCAATATCCGGCGATCGAGCGTGCCAGCCTGGATCGCCCGGATGTGTTTGTGGATGCCATACAGAAGGCCGCTGGAGAGCCGATCTTTATCCCCCAGCGGCTCTCTGACACCGGCGCGGCGGTGTTTGCAGTGCAGGAGCTGGCCAAGCGCATCACAGGCCGTGAGGATGATTTGTCTGGAGCCATTGAGGCAAGGCTGGCTGCATATACAGTGTGCCGGTATTACGACTTTGAGCAGGATCCCGGTGATTCCTTTGAGATCGCCGCGTGGGCTCAAGGAAAGGCGGCACCGGAGCTTCGGGAATCCCTGGACACAATCCGCCGGTCCTCCCATGAGATGATCCGAAACATCGACCGCAATTACATCGAGATTTGTCAGGAGAGAGGACTGTCTCTTCTGCCGGAGAACGGCGACGAGTGGTCCCGGGCCCTGATCAACTTCACGGATCGGGACGGAGACTATCAGGCGCTGATCGACCCCGGCGCCGATGGCTTTGCCATCTTCCAGCTCAAGCAGGACCCTGCGCTGACCCGCATCATGTTCATGGACTCAGACTGGAAGGCCCGGAACGGTCAGCAGATCCTGCTCCAGAACTATGAATGCAAGTATGTTGGTCAGCTACCGGACATGGGAACCATTCCGGAAAAGCTGGAGCAGATTTTCACTGCCTTCAATGTGGACAGGCCTCAGGATTTCAAGGGCCACAGCCTGTCCGTCAGCGATGTGGTGGCTGTCTATGAGAACGAGCATCTGTCCTGCCACTATGTAGACAAGTTCGGATTCAAGGAGCTCACCGGGTTCCTTCCGGAGCAAAGCAGGGAAAAAGCTGTTCCTGTGCAGGAGGTTCAGGTATCTGGTAAGGTCTCGGTACTCTCTCGGCTGGAGGGCTTCAAAAATGCGGCTCCATCGGTGGAGCCTATAAAACCAAAGCTGGGGCGGGACGCCAGATAGGCATTGCGTTTGTGCTACAAATCATCCGTTTCGGCATACATGATTGCGGGCTATAAATGACTATGATATGATGGATACATCCTGATCGAGAAAGAAGGTATATCCATGAAAGGAACGTATCTGATCGTAAATCCTGAGGAGCGGAAAGTGCCTGTCGGCGGCCCTCCTGCTGGCGGCCCTCCCGCCGGCGGCCCT
>CACYXZ010000139.1 GCA_902778525.1 Oscillospiraceae bacterium
TGGGCGATGCCCTGAATGGGATTGACGGAGCAGAAGGTCATATAGGGCGCGGACATGGTGCCGTGGCACTTGTTGCACCACAGGCAGGGAACCACGTCCTCGCCGCGGCCCTCATAGAGCTTTTTCCCGTACTCGGGATCCGCCATAAAGGCCCGGGCCATGCCGATCATGTCGCACTTGCCCTCGGCGATGTAGGCGTTGATCTCCTCCGGGTCCTGGAAGCCGCCCACGGGCTCCGTGAGGATCTTGCAGCCGGCGGCCTTGATGGCCATGGAGTAGCGGATGGTCTCGTGCTCACCCTTCCGGAAGGTGAAGCCGGTGGGATGGGATTTGCACATATCGCTCTCCCGGAGCTGGAGAATATCCGCCACGTCCTCCATGCATTTGGCAAACGCAATCGTGTCCTCCAGCGTGTAGCCCTTCTGTCCGCCGGTGTAGCCGTTGGGCTGCTCGCCGGCCACACACAGCTCCACGATGAAGTTCCGGCCAAAGCGCTTTTTGACGGCCTCCAGCGTCTCGTGAAGGAACCGGACCCGGTTCTTCATGGGGCCGTTGTATTCGTCGTCCCGGCCGTTGGGATTGAGGAGCATCTCCACCCGCATGGCGATGCCGTCGTAGCCGAAGTCCGCGAAGAGCTGGACCTTCCGGAGGAAGGTCTCGATGACCTCCGGCATCATTTCCTTGGGCAGGGCCTTGGGAGGCTCTCCACGCATCATGCCCGGAGGGCCGAAGGCCCGGCCGTCGAAGCTGTAGCCGTCGGGATAGCTCAGGTCGGTACATACCAGCAGCTTGGAGCCGTAGAAATGCACGTCGTCCGCCATCTGGGTGAAATAGTTGTAGGTGCCGGGATCGGTGTAGTCAAAGTTCTGCATGCGCTTTGCGTCCTCCACAGGGGACTTGCGCTGGTTGGGGTTGGACCATTCCGCCAGGGTGATAATGGCGGCGCCGTTCCGGGCCAGACCGCCCATGAAGGTGGTAAAGCTGTCGGCCGGGTAGGTTTCCGGTCCCTGCAGGAAGTGGGGAGAGGCGTTGGGGTACATGGTGCGGTTCTTGATAACGGTGTCGCCGATCTTGATGGGGCTCAGAAGCGCGTCATAGCGATAGCTCATAGAATGACCTTCTTTCGTGTAGAATAAGGGGGGCGCCGAGATCCGGCGCCCCCATGCAGTGTTACGCCACGGTGATGACGATTTTTCCGGAATAGGTGCCGGATGCAATGGCAGTCTCCTTGCCATCCACGGTCATGGTGACCGTCTTGCCTGCGGGCGCCTCTACAGATGCGCCTTCAGCCAGGGTCAGACCGCTGAGGTAGCAGGTCTTGGTTACGATCCAGCGGGAGGATGCGTCAAAGGAAGCGGCGGTTCCCTTGTCCTCCGCCA
Organism: Oscillospiraceae bacterium; assembly: GCA_902778525.1. Lineage (GTDB taxonomy): Bacteria > Bacillota > Clostridia > Oscillospirales > Oscillospiraceae > HGM13006. Next base: position 1,380 of record CACYXZ010000139.1, read on the forward strand.
CTGGGGCGTAGGTGCTCGCCACATCGCCGATGAGCCACCACTGCTCCGCGCTGGGCTCGCCCTTGGCGTGGGTGGTGGTGCCGGTGGAGATGGCGCCGTTGACGGTGCAGTTCTTGAAGGTCAGGACCATTTCGTGGTCCTCCGCCTGGGCATTGAGGAAGTCGCCGGTGATGGTGCAGTTCGAGAAATTGGCCTCCACCTCGTTATGGGCGGGACCCATATCCGGCATGGCGGGCATCCCGCCGCCGGGGCCGCCGGGACCACCCGGACCACCAGGACCACCAGGACCTCCCGGACCACCGGGGCCTCCCGGGCCTCCCGGACCGCCGGGGCCACCGGGACCACCCGGACCGCCGGGACCGCCGGGGCCGCCGGGACCACCCGCGGGCATGGGGCCCATATTGGGATCGTCATTGGGCATGGCCTGAAGGATGATGCCCTCCTTGCTATTGAGCGTTGCATTGTCAATGTTCATGGTGACGCCGCGGCCCTTTACCTGGAATACAGCCCGTTCGGTGTTGAACACGGTGCCGTCATTGACGGTCAGCACGCCCTGACCGTTGCCGCCGTGGCACATGACGCCCACCTTGCCGGAGTTCACAGTGCAGCCGGTGAAGGTGGCGCAGCCCTCCATGCACATGATCACGGGATAGTTGCCCATGTTCAGGGTGCAGCGGGTGAACTGATCCAGGCAGTCGCCGATAGAGTAGGCGCCGTAGCCGCAGTTTTCAGATTCCAGCGTGCAGTCGTTGAGGTAAAGCCGGGCCACCTTGGTGGCGTCGGTGGACATGCAGCCCCAGTTTTCGCACTTGATATGGCAGCGGTTGTAGGTGGCGGTGGCGGAGTCCACCAGGTTGGTGGCCCGGACCCGGCCGGTGAGGCCCAGCATCCACGGCACCTTGGTCATGCCGGACACATTGTTGGGCTTGGTGCCGTCCTTGACGAACAGCTCGGAGTCGTTGACCTCCAGCGTGGCCTCTTCCCGGCCCACTACGGTGACGCGGATGGAGCCCACGGTGTGGATCTTTGCCCGGTTGACGGTGACCTTGGATTTGCCTGCGGCGGTGATGCCGGCGCCGTGGCCGACGAAGTCGTTGCCGCCGTTGCCGACAAGATTCATGGTGGCGTCGTTGATGGTGACGACGCTGTCGCCGTCCACATACACGCCCCCGAAGTTGTCGGACCGGGAATCGATGGTCAGACCGTCCACGGAGGTGTCGGAGACGGTGCCGGCGCACACGGCGGCGGAGACGGATTTCTCCGGCAGGTACTTGCCGTTGGAGATCACGACGGCGTTGGCCATCTCAAAATGGTCCACTCTGCCGTGGTTTTCGTAGTCCACCTGCACGGCGTCGCTGACCGTCAGAGCGACGTTTCCGGTATAGGTTCCGGGTTCCAGTTCACGGGTGACGCCGTCCACCGTCAGGGTCAGGCATTTGCCTGCTGGCGCAGTCAGGACGGCGCCGTCGGCGATGGTCAGACTGTCCAGCAGAAGGCTCTCGGCCAGAACGGTCTGTCCGTTGAATACTTTTTCGTTCATGGAATCTCTCCTTTCAGCGAACTCGCTGGATTTCGATATCGTAATATCTCACTGTAAACTATAGAGTCTGCCGGGAAAAGTGTCAAGGCAGGGGGGACAAATGCAACGAAATGAGCACAAAGAGAGAAATAACGCTTGACAAGCACAATTAAATTGTATACAATTAAAACAAGAACAATTAAGAAAGAAAGGATGTCAGCTATGTCAATTTACGATTATAAGCTCACCGCCCGGGACGGAAGCGAGGTCTCTATGGATCAGTATCGCGGCAAGGTCCTGCTGATCGTCAACACCGCCACCGGTTGCGGCTTCACGCCCCACTACAAGGACATCGAGGCCATGTATGAGAAGTATCACGATCAGGGGCTGGAGGTCATCGACGTGCCCTGCAACCAGTTTGCCGGCCAGACGCCCGGGACCGACGACGAGATCCACGAGTTCTGCACCCTGCACTACAACACCCAGTTCCCCCAGATGAAGAAGTCCGACGTCAACGGAGAGAACGCCCTGCCCCTGTTCCAGTATCTCAAGAGCCAGAAGGGCTTTGAGGGATTCGGACACGGGCCTGCCGCGCTGGCCATGAGCGCCATGCTCAAGAAGATCGACAAGGACTACAAAAACAACCCCGACATCAAGTGGAACTTCACCAAGTTCGTGGTGGACCGGGAGGGCAATGTGGTGGCCCGTTTTGAACCCACCGCCAAGATGGAAAAAGTCGCCGAATGCGTGGCGGCACTCATCTGATTCCCTGCCAAAGGAAAAGCGCACCTTCGGGTGCGCTTTTGGGAGGTTTCGTCATGTATGAACAGTTGAAACTGGAAAACCAGCTCTGTTTTCCGCTCTATGCCTGCGCCAAGGAAATCGTTCGCCGGTATAAGCCGTTCCTGGATCCGCTGGATCTGACCTACACCCAGTATATCGCCATGATGGTGCTCTGGGAGCGGGAGGAGATCAGCGTGAAGGAGCTGGGCGAGTGCCTGTGGCTGGATTCCGGAACCCTGACGCCGGTCCTCAAGAAGCTGGAGGCCAAGGGATATATCGTCAGAAGCCGTTCCGAGGCCGATGAGCGCACCGTCCTGCTGACCGTGACGCCCAAAGGCTGGGATCTGCGGACACGGGCGGCGGATGTGCCGGCCCAGGTGGGATCCGGCGTATGCCTGACGGCGGAGGAGGCGGGCGCCCTGCACGCTCTGCTTCACAAGATGCTCTCAGGAATGAAGTAGAGGAGGAAGACTATGAATCGCAGTAAACAGATCGTACGGGTCAGCATCATCGGCATCTTGGCCAATCTGGTGCTGGTGGCGTTCAAAAGCGCGGTGGGACTGATCACCGGATCCATTGCCGTGATCCTGGACGCGGTCAACAATTTAAGTGACGCCCTGTCCTCGGTGATCACCATCCTCGGCACCAAGCTGGCCAACAAGGCGCCGGACAAAAAGCACCCCTACGGCTACGGTCGGATCGAACATATCAGCTCCGTGACTATTGCGGTGATCGTGCTGCTGGCCGGCGTGACCTCCTTCCGGGAGTCGCTGGACAAGATCTTTCACCCGGAGGCAGCCAGCTATTCGGCGGTATCGCTGGTTATCATTGCAGCTGCAGTCCTGGTCAAATTCTTCCTGGGGCGATACGTCAAGGCTCAGGGGGAAAAGCTCAGCTCGGAGTCCCTGGTGGCCTCCGGGACGGACGCCTCCTTTGACGCGATCATCTCCCTGTCCACGCTGGTGGCAGCGGGGGTGAGCCTCCTCTGGGGCCTGAGCATCGAGGGATATCTGGGCGCGGTGATTTCCGTGGTGATCCTGAAGGCCGGTCTGGAGATCCTGCTGGAGAGCCTGGGCAGCATCATCGGCGCACGGGTGGACAGCGAGCTTTCCGTCAAGCTGAAAGACAAGGTCACGTCTTATCCAGAGGTTAAGGGGGCCTATGACCTGATCCTGCACCGCTACGGGCCGGAGAAGACCATCGGTTCGGTCCATATCGAGGTGCCGGATTCCATGACGGCCCGGGAGATCCACCGTCTTACCCGGCGGATCACGGAAGAAGTGTACATGGAATTCGGGATCATTCTGACGGTGGGGATCTATGCCTCCAATACGGAGGATGAAACCGCGAAGGCCATCCGGGAGTCCGTGGAGGCGATGGTACAGGATTATCCGGAGGTGCTGGAGCTGCACGGATTCTATGTGGAGGAGCAGGAGAAGCGGGTCAGCTTCGATCTGATCGTGGACTTCGGAAATGACGCCGAGGGGATCCGGAACTCCATCCTGGAACGGGTTTCCTCCCAGTATCCCGACTACCGGTTTGATGTGATCCTGGACAGCGACTTCAGCGACTGACATGAAAAAGAGGCCGCCGGCACTGCCGGCGGCCTCTTGCTATGCAGTTTAAGCCTGCAGATAGGCCTGCAGTTCCCCGGTGCGGGCGTGAACCTGGTCCACGCCGGACTGCCACAGGGCCCGGATCTTTTCCACGTTCTTCTCC
>CACYXZ010000140.1 GCA_902778525.1 Oscillospiraceae bacterium
TGAGCTGCGGGCCAACCGCAACGCGCTGAGCAAGAAGATCGGCATGCTCATGGGCCAGGCGAAGAAGGACCCCTCCAAGCTGGCGGAAGCGGAAGAGGTCAAGGCCGAGGTAGCCCGGGAGTCCGACCGTCTGGCGGAGCTGGAAAAGCTGGAGCCGGAGCTGGACGCCGAGCTGACCCGCCGGATGATGATCATTCCCCAGATGATCGATCCCAGTGTGCCCATCGGTCCCGACGACACCCACAATGTGGAGGTGCAGCGCTTCGGCGAGCCCGCAGTCCCCGATTTCGAGATCCCCTATCACACCGATATCATGGAGAGCTTCAACGGTCTGGATCTGGACGCCGCCCGCCGGGTGGCCGGCAGCGGGTTTTATTACCTGAAGGGCGATATCGCCCGGCTCCACTCCGCCGTGCTGGCCTATGCCCGGGATTTCATGATCGACAAGGGCTTCGTTTACCACATCCCCCCCTTCATGATCCGCAGCGCCGTGGTCAACGGCGTCATGTCCTTTGCCGAGATGGACGCCATGATGTACAAGATCGAGGGAGAGGATCTCTATCTCATCGGCACCAGCGAGCACTCCATGATCGGCTCCTTCATCGATCAGATCCTGCCCGAGAGCGATCTGCCCATCACCTACACCAGCTACAGCCCCTGCTTCCGGAAGGAGAAGGGCGCCCACGGCATCGAGGAGCGGGGCGTTTACCGGATCCATCAGTTCGAAAAGCAGGAGATGATCGTGGTCTGCCGGCCCGAGGAGAGCATGGACTGGTATGAAAAGATGTGGCGCTACAGCGTGGAGCTGTTCCGCTCCATGGAGATCCCCGTGCGGCAGCTGGAGTGCTGCTCCGGCGATCTGGCGGATCTGAAGGTGAAGAGCTGCGATATCGAGGCCTGGAGCCCCCGGCAGCAGAAATACTTTGAGGTCTGCTCCTGCTCCAACCTGGGTGACGCCCAGGCCCGCCGTCTCCGGATCCGCGTCCGGGGCGCCGACGGCAAGCTGTATCTGGCCCACACCCTGAACAACACCGTGGTGGCCCCGCCCCGGATGCTCATCGCCTTCCTGGAAAACCACCTCCAGGCCGACGGCAGCGTCACTATCCCCAAGGCCCTGCAGCCGTACATGGGCGGCATGGAAAAAATCGTGAAGAAATAATTATGAATAGGAGGTATCCCCATGAAGAATTTCTTTAAGGAGTTCAAGGAGTTCATCAGCCGCGGCAACGTGCTGGACATGGCCATCGGCGTCATCATCGCCACCGCCTTCGGCAAGATCACGTCCACCCTGGTGAGCAACGTCATCACCCCGCTGCTGGCCTGGGCCTTCAACGCCCCCAACACTGACGCGCTGAACATCACCCTCCGGGCCGCCGAGCTGGGCGCCGACGGGGAAGTGGTGAAGGAAGCCATCGTCCTGGGTCTGGGGACCCTGGTGGGCGCCATCGTGGACTTCATCGTCATCGCCCTGGTGATCTTCGCCATCGTCAAAGCCTTCAACAAGGCCAAGGCCGCCGCCGAGGCCCGGAAGAAGGCCGCGGAAGAAGCCGCCGCCGAGCCGGAGGCCGAGCCCGGACCCACCACCGAGGAGCTGCTGGGCAAGATCCTGGAAGAGATCCAGAAGAAGTAAGACGTCCGTACATAGAGAGCGGGAAATGGAAATTTTTCCCATTTCCCGTTTTTCCTTAGGAGCGCCTCCCCGTCCGGTCCTGTCTCTCCCCTTGTGAACCGGACGAAGCCATGGTATAATCACTCTATGCTTTTTTAGTGCGCTCTTATGCCGGCGCTCTCCGCGCCGAGCCCACGAGGAGTGACCGGGATGGACGAGTACACCTACGACGCCTTTATCAGCTACTGCCACCGGGACATGGCCTGGGGGCGGTGGCTGCAGCGGCATCTGGAAGCTTTTTCCATTCCCCGGGGGCTGGGGGAGGAGGCCGCGTCCCGGCGCCGTCTGCGGGTATTCCGGGACCAGACGGATCTGGCCGGGGTGGAGCTGCAGGAATCCCTGGAGCGGGAGCTGCGCGCCTCCCGGTATCTCATCGTGTTGTGTTCCCCCAACAGCGCTGCCTCCCGGTGGGTGAACGAGGAGGTCCGCTCGTTTTTGTCCCTCCGGGGGAGCGCCTTCGTCGTCCCCTTCATCGTGGAGGGGGAGCCCGGGAGCGACAACCCCGCCCTGGAGTGCTATCCGGAAGCCCTCCGCGCCGGAAGCGATCTTCTGGGGGCCAATGTGCAGGAGATCGGAAAGAACAAGGCCTTTTTGAAGCTGGTCTCCGTTTTGCTGGGGGTGCGCTTCAACCGCCTGGTGGACCGGGAAAAGCGGCGGCGCGCCCGCACCGCCCTCATCGCCGGGACCGCCGCCGCCGTGGTCGTCGCCTCCACGTCCCTCCTGCTGTGGCGCAATGCGGTCATCGCCCGGCAAAATCAGACGCTTTCCTATGACATCTATGGGGCTGCCCTTCTTTCCATCAGCCAGAAGACGGTGCCCGAACCGGAGGATGTGGAATTCCTCCTCACCTCCGCCGAGGCGGGGAACACCACCGCCATGGTGTTTCTGGCGGACTGTTATATGTACGGAAAGGGCACGCAGCAGGATGCCGGGACCGCCTTTGCCTGGTACATGCGGGCCGCCCAGGCGGGGGATGCCGTGGCCATGGTGGCGGTGGCCAACGGCTACCATAACGGCACCGGCGTCTCCGCCGACCCGGAGCAGGCCTATGCGTGGAACCTCCGGGCCGCCCAGGCCGGCTCCGCCGCCGGGATGGTGAACGCCGCCATCTGCTGTGAGGACGGCACCGGCACCGCAAGGGACGATGCCGCCGCCTTCCGCTGGTATAGAGCGGCGGCGGAGAGCGGGTACGACCTGGGGATGTACAACCTGGCCCGGTGCTATATGGCCGGCATCGGCACCGAGGCAGATCCCGCTCAGGCGTTTCTCTGGACAGAGAAGCTGGCCGGCACCGGAAACGCCGAGGGCATGTATAACCTGGGGCTCATGTACCAGTACGGCTACGGCACCGGAGAGGACCCGGAGCTGGCCTATGAATGGTACCGGAAAGCCGCCGAGGCCGGGGACGCCGACGGCATGTACATGACCGGCTGGTGCATCGAGAACGGCTACGGCGCCGGGGATCCCGCCCTGGAGTGGTACCGCCGGGCTGCCGAAGCCGGGAACGAGGACGCCGCCCAGGCCGTTGCCCGGCTGGCGGGGTGATCTCTGGAATTTCAAACTTGTTTATAAAGGAAAGGAAGAAACAATGAAAAACTATCAGCAAACCATTCTCTGTCTTCTTCTGGCCGCTGTGCTGGTGCTTGCCTTGGCGGCCTGCGGCGGAAAACAGGAACCGGCCGTTCCGGATGGCGGCGTCACCGTGGCAGGAGACAGTATCGACATCGACAACCTGGCCCTCCGCCCGGACGGGGAAGCCGGCCTCCTCTATGAAAACGACGGGCTGAAGCTGCTTATCCCCCTGGAGTACGACGAGCGGCTGATCACCGAGACTCCCGAGAACGACGAGCGGGGCGTGCTTTTCACCGTCTCGGAAAAGGCGTCCGTGGAGGCAGCCAAGGCCCAGAGCGAGAACTACGACGGCGCGGGCCGGCTTTTCAGCATCGGCCGGATCGACGAGGCGGCGCTGCGGGAGATGCTCTGCTATGACCGGTCCGGCGCGGAGATCTTCGCCCGGGGCGGGGACGGCAGCTATTACGTCTTCTATCATCCCACCGACGTGCGCTACTTCCGGGAGGACAACGAGGCCATGGCCCGGGACCAGGAGCAGTGGACCGAGCTGACGGGCTGGGCATGGGATTCCGTGCGCAGCACCTTCCTGGCGGAAAACGACGGTCTCACCGCCGTGGAATACGCCGACAACCTGGCCACCGAGCTGCTGGCCCGGGCAGCCTATCAGCCGGACGCGGTCTATACCGTGAGCACCCTGGAGTTTGGTCCCCTGGAACCCGCCGGCGTTGATCCCGCCCCCTACGTGGAGCGGCTGATCTGCAACGCGGTCTTTGAGAGCATCGACCCCGACAGCATCCCGGGCGGGGAGTACGTGGTGCTCAGCTACCCCGAAGAGGACTTCCGGGTGGACTTCCTCCTTACCAAGGAAGCAAACTACGTCCGCGTGGTGCAGCCCGAGTTTGAGACGCTCTATAAGGTCACCTATCCCGACGAAACCATCCACGTGGGCGATGTGATGGAGGAGTGGTACCACGCCCTGGCGGAGCAAAACCAGCGGGGCTGAGCCCGCGGCGGCGATTCACTGACATGAAACGCATTCTTTTCGTTTGCCACGGCAGGAGTCCCCTGCCCGGAGCAGATTAAAATAGATTGCGATAAATCGCGGCAAATTGCGGCAACGGCAGTAGCGACTGACTACCGTTTTACTACCATCCAGCAGATTGAAAAGAAGATATGTGAAATATAAAATCGGCGGTGCCGGAGTGATCAGTTCCGGTACCGCCTTTTTCTGTTTTAGCCGTTTTCCTGCCGGTACTCCCGGCCAATCGCCTTAGCCCTGGCGACCAGCTGATAAATCCGTGGTTCCGAGAGATCCAGCGCTGCAGCGATTTCCTTGACGGAGTAACCGAGCAGTTCCTTCATCTCGAATGCCTGCGCAATGTGGGGATCTTCAGAGTCCATCGCCAGTGTTTTCCTCATGGTCACCTCTCGGGGTTGTCCCCGTCTCTTTGTCGGTGACCAGCGGTGCATGACGCTGGACGTGATAATTTGCTGCCACCTGCATTGGCCATGCACACACATTCCGGCCGGTCAATGTGCGCCGCCGCAGGTGATGGGTTGGTTTAGTCTCTGGTGTCTGCTTCTATGGCGTAGAGTTCACTAAAGACTGCGGGATAGTCGCTGGGATTCAGCTTCTCGATGCTGGTTGCACCGTATCGCCTGAGAACGCTTTCCACCGTTTATCTGCTTCCTCTGCTATGAGACGGATAACTTTGCCGCAGACGGATGGGCATATTTCAAAGTGGACAAGGTCTACATTGAACTGTACACCGACGAGAAAAGCCCGGAAACCGAATCCCGCGTAGAGGCTGTGCTCGATGAGCACGGCATTTTTTATGAGAAATCCGAAACATGGATCGAGAGCGAAAAGCTCTACGAAACCCTATTCAAATTCGAACTGGAGGTAACCCACCATGCGTATTTCGGAGTTCTGTGGGCTGACAATCAGCGATATCGATTTTGAGCATCACCTGATCAATATCGACCACCAACTCCAGCGGAGCGCGGATATGACGCTCGTGATTCAGGAGACCAAGACCCACGCCGGAACCCGCAAGCTCCCGATGACGGCCGACGTCGAGCAATGCTTCCGCGCCATCATCGAGGACCGGCCGACCCCCAGGATCGAGCGCATGGTCGACGGGC
>CACYXZ010000141.1 GCA_902778525.1 Oscillospiraceae bacterium
ACTGGTGCTGTATGACGGCGATACAGTGTTCGGCGGCGGAACGATTCGGGAATCAGAAAAGCCTGCGCGGTAAGCGCAGGCTTTCTTCTTACAGATCGAGCTTCCGCAGAAGCTCTTTGGCAAGTTCCATCACGGGCAGAATGCAGAAGGCCAGGCCCAGACCGGTCAGATACTGCGGGAGCGTCAGGGCTGTGAACCCGAAGGCTGTCCGCAGGAAGGGGATGAGCAGTACGCCGAAGGTCAGCACCAGAGACAGACCCATGGAGCCGAGGAGCCATTTGTTCCGCGTCCTGAGGGTCAGGAGGGATTTGCGCCGGGACCGCATGTTGAAGGAGTGGAACGTCTCCACCAGGGACAGGGTGAGGAACGAACGCCATGGTCATCCCGACCCGGCTCTGGGCGATCCAGACGCCGGTTTCCCAATGGGCGCCCAAGAGATACCCGGCCAGTGTCAGGCAGGTCACCACAATGCCCTGCAGCAGCACGTCGATGCCAAGCCCGCCGGAGAAAATGCCGTCGGAGGCGCTGCGGGGTTTCCGGGACATGATGTCCGGCTCCGCGGGCTCCATGCCCAGCGCCAGAGCGGGGAAGCAGTCGGTGATCAGATTGATCCACAGCAGATGGGCGGGGCTGAGGATGGTGAAGCCCAGCATGGTGGCGGAGAAGATCGCCAGCACCTCCGCCAGATTGGAGGAGAGCAGGAACCCGATGGCCTTCCGGATGTTGTCATAGATCCGGCGGCCCTCCTCCACAGCGGAGACAATGGTGGCGAAATTGTCGTCCGCCAGCACCATATCCGCCACATTCTTGGTCACGTCGGTGCCGGTGATGCCCATGCCGATGCCGATATCGGCGGTCTTGATGGAAGGCGCGTCGTTGACGCCGTCGCCGGTCATGGCGGTGATGCAGTCGTTCTTTTTCCAAGCGGTGACGATCCGGACCTTATGCTCCGGCTGGACCCGGGCGTAGACGGAGAATCTGGCGATGTTCCGGGCCAGGTCCTCGTCGGAGAACTCATCCACCTGCTGCCCGGTGAGAGCCAGCTGACCCTCCTCCAGTATGCCCAGCTGCTTGGCGATGGCCACCGCGGTGTCCCGGTGATCGCCGGTGATCATGATGGGCCGGATGCCTGCCTTGCGGCACTCCGCGATGGCGTCCCGGACCTCCGGACGGATGGGATCGATCATGCCGGAAAGCCCCAGATAGCACAGATCCTGCTCCAGGTATTCCGGTTCACAGCTTTCCGGCGGCTCCTGCCAGATCCGCTGGGCGGCGCAAAGGACCCGCAGCGCCTGATCCGCCATGGATTTGTTGGCGGCAAGCGCCTGGTCGTAGACCTCCCGGGTCATGGGGAGCACCTGATTCCCGTCCCAGTACCAGCGGCAGCGCCGGAGCACCTCGTCGGGCGCGCCCTTGGTGAACTGGACAATGGAGCCGTCCTCTGCCCGATGGACCGTGGACATCATCTTTCTGAGAGAATCAAAGGGAGCCTCCCCGATCCGGGGATAGCGCTGCTTGTACTGTGTCTTCGGAAGGCCCAATTTCGCGCCGTCGTCCACCAGCGCGCACTCCGTGGCTTCGCCCTCCGCCCGGCCATCCTCGCCCAGCTCCGCGTCGCAGCAGAGCTCCATGGCCAGCGCCAGCCGGGGAATGTCAAGGGATTCGTGCTCCACCACGGTCATCTTGTTCTGAGTCAGGGTTCCGGTCTTGTCGGAGCAGATGATCTGGGTGCATCCCAGCGTTTCCACCGCGGTGAGCTTGCGGATGATGGCGTTCCGGGCCGACATTTTGGAGACGCCCATGGACAGGACGATGGTCACCACCGCGGCCAGTCCCTCGGGGATCGCAGCCACAGCCAGAGAAACCGCCACCATAAAGGTGCTGAGGATCACGTTTCCGGAGATCCGTCCGGCCCGCAGCAGACTCACCGCGAAAATCACGGCGCAGATCAGCAGAACCAGGACGCTCAGGATCCTGCTGAGCTGCCCCAGTTTCTGCTGGAGCGGGGTCTGCTCGTCCTTGGCCGCCGTCAGCGCCCCGGCGATCCGGCCCATCTCCGTATCCATTCCGGTGGCGGTAACCACGGCACGGCCGCGGCCGTAGGCCACGGTGGAACCCATGTAGACCATGTTTTTCCGGTCCCCCAGGGGAATGTCCTTCGCCCCGTCCAGGGACAGGGCGTCTGTGATTTTGCTGACTGCCGTGCTTTCGCCGGTGAGAGCGGCCTCCTCCACCTTGAGACTGGCCGCCTCCAGAAGCCGGGCGTCGGCGGGAACGGAATCTCCCGCCTCCAGCACGATCACGTCGCCGGGAACCAGCTCCTCGCTCCGCAGCGTGACCTGTTTGCCGTCCCGCAGCACCTTGGAGGTGGCGGCGGCGATCTCCTGCAGGGCGGCGATGGCCTGTTCGGCCTTGCTCTCCTGAACGACCCCCAGCACGGCGTTGATGAGCACCACCGCCATGATGATGATCACGTCCGCGAAGGACTCGCCGGAATACACGGCGGTGATCCCGGAGATCACCGCGGCGGCGATCAGAATCAGGATCATGGGGTCGGACAGCTCCTTCAGGAACCGCCGGATCAGCGGTGTTTTTTTCTCCTCGGCGAGCTTGTTGGGGCCGAATTGTGCCGCCCGCGATTCTGCCTCCCGGGCGGAGAGTCCCTGATCCCCGGACTTCTGCTCGTTCAGCACGGATTCGATACTACTGAGATATGCTTGCATGGTTTAACCTCCCGATCATGGCGTCAGCCGCCGAAAAACAGGTGTTCGATCAATATTTTTAAGCCGATGGCGATCAGGACCACACCGCCGAACAGTTCAGCTCTGGACTTGTATTTCAGGCCGAACAGGTTGCCGATCTTCACGCCGGCGGCGGAGCAGACAAAGGTGGTCAGCCCGATGAGCGAAATGGCGGGCAGGATCCGAACGGACAGAAAGGCGAAGGTCACGCCCACGGCCAGAGCGTCGATACTGGTGGCCACAGCCAGGGCCAGCATGGATTTCAGGCCGAAGTCGGGAGCGGGGAGTTCCTCGTCGGGACATCGCGCCTCCCGGATCATGTTGAAGCCGATGGTTCCCAGCAGAATAAAGGCGATCCAGTGATCCACATTGGCGATGAGCGCCTGGAACCGAACCCCCAGCAGCCATCCCAGAAACGGCATCAGCGCCTGAAATCCGCCGAAGTACAGACCGCAGATCAGCATGTGCCGCGGCAGCAGCTTCCGAACGGACAGACCCTTGCAGATGGAGACGGCAAAGGCGTCCATGCTCAGCCCTATGGCCAGGATCAGCAGCTCGATCAGACTCACGTACATTCCCCCAGTTTACAGTATAAGAAAAGAGACTTATCTGCCTGCAGATAAGTCTCGTCATTTCATACGAAGCCAGGGCGGACGCCCGAGGTTGTTGGCTCCATCACGCCGAGGCCGGCGCTGACTACTCCCTTAATCCGTTCAAATATAGCACGGATTTCAGGCTCCGTCAAGAAAAAACCGGCGATTTCAGGGGATTTTATCCACGTCCTCCTCCGTGTAGACGGGAAAGCCGTGGTCCTTGAGAAGCCGGGCTGTGACGCCGTCTCCGGTGGTCAGTGTACCGGTAAAGGTCCCGTCGTAGATCGCTCCGCTGCCGCAGGAGGGACTGCGGGACTTGAGGACTGCGCCCTGACAGGACAGCGTCCCGGCCAGATGAAGCGCCGCCTCGGCCCCGGCGGCAAACCGGTCCGTCACGTCCTCGCCGGCCCGGTTGAACACCCGCCCGTCCCGGCATTCGGCAGGCGGCCTGGGCGTGGGAAGACCGCCCAGCTGCTCGGGACAGATGGGGACCAGATGATACCGGTCCTTCAGGGCGGCGACCTTCGGGCAGCCGTTGTGTCCGCCGCTGTATTTGCAGGGGACGCCCAGCAGACAGGCGCTGACCAGAAGCGATGTCATCCTTCCGCCTCCCCTCTGTACCGGCGCAGATACCCGAGGATCAGATCGGCGCAGCCGGCGGCGTCCGTCAGCGGAAGCTGGGGGACGGAGACGGGGAGCGGCTCGTCCGTCATGACGGCCAGCAGTTCCCCCGGCTCGGCGATCAGGGGCCGGTTCAGTTCTGCCCGGTGGATCTCGATCTTGGGACGGTCATTTTTCTTGTAGCCCTCGGTCAGCACCAGATCCACCTCCGGCAGACGGGAGATGATCTCCTCCAGGGAAAGCTCCCGGGACGGCTGCTCGATCATGGCGAATTTTTCCCGGTTGGAGATGGCCACCACGTCGGCGCCTGCCGCGGAGAAGCGATAGGTGTCCTTTCCGGGACGGTCCATTTCAAAGCGATGGGCGTCGTGCTTCAGCACCGCCAGACGGAGGCCTCTTTCCTTGAGCAAAGGAATGAGCTTCTCCAGAAACGTGGTCTTCCCGGTGCCGGAGAGACCGACGAAGGTGATCACAGGGGTGGAGTTTGGGTCCATGGAATTATCTCCTTTCAGGTCCAGGCTTCGTACAGCAGGGCAGCGCCCTGCCGGATCGCGTCATCCTGCAGGCCGCCGAAGCCAAGCAGGACGGTGGATCGGTAATCGGCGGGCACATCCCGGAGGAAATAGGGGGAGACCGGATAGACCCGGACCCCGTGCCCGGCGGCGGAAGAAACCAAATCGGATTCGTTCATTCCGTTGCGGATCCGGAGCGTCAGATGGTGTCCCGCTGGCTCGCCCAGAATCTCCGAAACAGGCCCCAGGGGCGCCAGCGCGTCCACCAGACACTGCCTCCTGGCCCGATAGTAGATCCGCATCCGGTTCACATGTGTCTCAAAATGGCCCGAGGCCATGAATTCCCGGAGGACCGCCTGCTCAAAGCCGGAGACGGTGGAGCTGTAGCCCTGATAACGGGCGTGGAAGAGATCCAGCAGCGGCCGGGGAAGCACCATATAGCTGATCCGAAGGGCGGGGGCCACGCTGCGGGAAAAGGTGCCCAGATAGATCACCCGGCCGCCGGAGTCGATGCTCTGCAGGGAGGGGATGGGACGGGAGGAATACCGGAATTCAGAGTCGTAATCGTCCTCGATGATATATCGCTCCGGCAGTTCTGCGCTCCAGCGGAGCAGCGCGGTCCGCTGGCCGATGGGCATGGCGTACCCCAGCGGATACTGATGGGAGGGGGTGGTGTAAACCAGCACCCGGTCCCGGTCCGGCAGCGCCTGCAGATCCAGCCCCCCGGGGATCACGGGGACGGCGGAAATGGGGTGGCCCATCCGGGAAAACAGCCTCGGAGCCCGGTTGTAAAGAGGGTTTTCCACAGCCAGTTCGTATTCCTCCGGCAGGATGTAGGACAGAATAAACAGCAGGTTGTCGCTGCCGGCGCCGATGATGATCTGCTCCGGCGAGCACTGCACGCCCCGGACCCGGTAGAGGTATTCCGCCACCTGTTCCCGGAGACCGGGATCACCCTGCTGCGGCGTGCGAAGCAAAAGCTGATCGTCGTATTCATTGAAGCAGTTTTTCAGCAGCCGCCGCCAGATGCCGAAGGGGAACTGCTGCCGGGCCATGCCGGAGGGGGAAAAGTCCACCAG
>CACYXZ010000142.1 GCA_902778525.1 Oscillospiraceae bacterium
TTGCAGGAGGCGTGGATGGGGCCGTCGATGGTGACGTTGGGCATATCGCCCACATTGACGTCCTCCCAGTAGAGGATCTCGTCGCCCCGGTAGTTTTCTTTGGCCCAGGTGTCGAAGATCTCCTGCCACTCCTCGTCGGTGTAATAGTGCTCCGGCCGGGTCCACCAGTCGGGGCTCTCCCAGCCCCGCTGATTTCCCATGTCGGCGGGGTCCTCGTAGGACTTGAGGTTCTCCCGGGCGGAGAACAGGACCTCGATGACCTTTTCCCCGTTCTGGTTGTACACGGAGCCGTAGCACTTGAGCACCAGATTCCGGTAGATGCTCCCCTCCTCCGGGGTCAGGTCGATGAGCTCCAGCTTGTCCTTCACCAGATAGAGGGTGTCCCCCGCGTAGACAGGAAGAAGCTGCTCGATCTCGTGGTGGAGACCGGTGACCGCCAGGAAGTCCCGGGCCTTGCCGTTGAAGGCGGTGAGGAAGCTGTCGTCATGGGCGGCGAAGGCGGGCATGGCGATCTTGGCCTTGTAGCCCAGAGACTTTGCGTACTCGTCGTCCTGATAGAGCTTGTTGTCGGGATCGTACTTTTTGGCGTTGTAGAGCATCATATCCTCTTTGACCTCGAGGACGTTGGAGAAGCCCTGGGTGCCCTTTTCGATCTTGCCGGAGATCAGCGCCTGCACATCAATGGGGCCGCGGTCCTCCAGCTCTTTGATTTTCGCGAAATACTCCTCGGCGTAGGGTTTTTCCCGCTCAGTCCAGACGCCGGGATAGACGGTGACAAATTTACCGGTTCCCAAATCGATCAATCCTTTCTTTCAAACTATTTCGTGCAGGGGCGATCGTCTGACCGCCCCTGCGCAATGCATTAAGACATGGAGATGTATTCGCTCTGGACAAAGCCTCTCTGGCCGTCGTAGGTCAGGAAGTAGTCCTCCACCAGATCGGCCACCAGGAACTTGGCCTTCAGAATATCCCGGTCGTTGGGATGGCCCCACATCTGGTTGTGGAAGAAGTAGGAGCCCTGGATCTTTTTGCCTTCCTTGGTCTCATAGTAGACCGGATCCGCCACCTCGCCGGGGCCCATGACCCGGGGTTTTTCGCCCTCCTTGACGCCGGCGGGGCCGAACTCCACGCCGCAGCAGGCGAAGGTACCGATCACGGAGACGTTCAGCAGTTCCAGGAACAGCTTCAGGGAAGCCAGCGTGGCCTTGGACTCGCCGGAGCCGTAGAAGCCGCCGCCGTAGGTGGTAAAGACGATGCCCAGAGGCTGATAGTTGTCGCGGACCGGGCCGCCGGGATAGGAGCAGGCTCTGCGCCGGAAGGCAGGCTTGCCGTTGGCACCGGGCGCGCCGGGATCCCCTCCGGGACCGCCGGGACCGCCGGGACCGCCGGGACCTCCCGGACCGCCGGGGCCTCCGGGGCCGCCGGGACCGCCCTCAGGAGCAGGTCCGGAAACGCCGTCGGGGCCGCCGCCCATGGTGTCATGGTTCATCTGGAAGCCCTTGCCCGCATCCACCATTTTCTGGACGTTGCTCTCCAGCCGCCCGCCGGCGCCCAGGGAGAACAGCTCGTTGATGATGGTCAGGGGGTAGCCCGCCACGATGGGAGAGCCCAGCGCCACCACGTCGTAGTCGTCAAAATACAGATCCTTCTGCATCTCCGCCCAGTTGTTGGACTTCTTCAGCCGGAAGCAGTTGCACTCCCAGTTGTAGTACTCGAAGGACTCCTTCATGGCCAGGGCGATCTTCTCGGTGTTCTTGGTCATGGTGGCGTAGAGGATCAGAGCCCGGCGTTTGGGTTCGGCGTAGGTGAGCGCTTCCAGCGCGGCCTCGTCGTTGCCGCTGTCCCGGAACACCACCACGGAGCCGGCGAGAGGTTCCCGGCAAATGGTGATCTCCTGCCGGGCGGGGCCGGCCTGGGCCTCGAAGATAATGCTGTCGCCTTTGGTGTGAATGTTCTCCAGCAGCTCGCAGCCGCCGTGGGACGAGATCAGTTCACCCTCATAGCCCCGGGCGACCTTCCGGATGACCACTTTGGTCTCCCGCTTGCCGCTGGGGGTGTCCATCAGATACGTGTAAGTACCGGCAAAATTCATAGTGTTACCTCCTTGATTCTTTTCCATCGGAGGGCGGGGGTCCGCCCTCCGGACTTTCTTTATTCGTGGGCCCGGTCGTAGGCCGTCTGAATGATCTCCGTCAGGCCATCGATGTTCATGCCGTCGATCCGCGCCACATAGTCATCCCAGTCCTTGCCGTCCACGTCCAGATCCCCGTTGATGAACTGCAGGGCGGCGGTGGCCACATAGGTCAGGATGTCGGAGTATATGGCGGAGGCGTTGGTGGTCTCCTCCGCAGTCAGGGTGGTGACGGAGCCGAGGATGTTCGCAGTGGTCTTGTTGGTGCTCCAGGCCTCCATGCAGGCGTTCTCCCGCTCGCCGAAGCTGAAGGACAGGCGGCGGTCAAATACCACGCCGGCCAGATCCTTGGTGGAGATCACGCCGGAGGCGATGTTGGTGGCCTCCGCCACGTTAAGGAGCGCGGCCTCGTCAAACTGAGGCTCGCCGTTCTCGTCGTAGTCCCAGGTCTCCACATCGTGGCCGGAGCCCTTCTGGAAGCCGAAGTTGTAGAGCAGGCTGCCCTCATAGCTGTAGCCGTAGTCCAGGAACGCCAGCGCCGTCTCCACTTCCTCGCACTGGGTGGTGATGGCCAGGGTGGTCATGTCGGTGAGGTTGACCTCCTCATAGAAGGGGATCTCCGCGCCAGCGGTCTCCGCCACGTCGGGAACCGGCCACCAGTTCATGCTGGGGTCGCCGGACATGTTGCCGTACTCGCCGCCGAAGGGCTGGTTGGTGAAGATATAGCCGTTGGTGCCGTCCGCCGCGCGGCCCGCGTTCCACTCGGAGAAGGGATTCACGTCCCGGCTCTGCATGGCCTCGAAGTCGATCAGGTTCTCCGTATAGAGCTTGTGGAGCCAGCTCAGGTATTTCCGGGTGCCCTCGGCGGTGGCGCCGAAGATGACCTTGCCGTCCTCCTGATAGAAGGAGTTGCCGAAGTCCGTGCCCATGCCGTTGGCGCTGAGCTCCGCGATGGAGCCGAAGCCGCCCATCAGCACGCCGTTCTGCAGATTGACCGTGTTGAACAGCGCCATGGGCTCCGCGGCGCCCTTTTCGTCCCGGAAGGCCCGGAGCACGTCCGTCAGCTCGTCATAGGTCTGGGGCACGTCCAGTCCCAGATCCTCCAGCCAGTCCATCCGGACAAAGGTGCCGATGCCGCCGGGGTTGGCCACCTGGTCCTTGATCGAGTAGATCGCCAGGAACTTCTCCCCGTCCTGTACGTCGTTGAGCAGCTTTTTGTCGGAGTGGATGATCTGCCAGTAGTTGGGCATATTCTCCTCCAGCAGATCGGACAGATCCATGTAGATGTCCTCTTCATAGGCCGCCTCGATGCCGGCGATGTAGTCCGCGGCGGGCAGGATGTCCGGGTAGTCGCCAGAGGCGATGACCAGGTTGAACTGATCCCACTCGTTCATCTTGTTGACCACGGTCAGATCCAGGTCGACTCCGGTGTTCTCCTCGAGCCATTTCCAGACCTGATGTCCCTCCATCTCGCCGCCTTCAATATAATTGAGGGTGGAGCCTTCAAAGCCGAAGAAATAACTCAGCGTGACGCCCTCGTCGGTGATGGGCAGATCCGTTGTGAGGTCCTTCAGCATCTCCTTATAGGGGCCGAAGTCCATATTAGCATTGGACGCGGTGAAATCTCCGTCCTCCGCCGCCTCAGCAGGTTCCTCCGCGGAGATCTCCTCCGCAGAAGCCGCAGCCTCCGGCGCTTCTTCAGCAGGGGCCTCCGCAGCGGGAGCCTCCGCCGTTTCCGTCTGTGTCTCTGCTTCCGAAGCGGATGCGGCAGGGGCCTCCGAGCCGGCGGCGCTTCCGCAGCCTGCCATCAGTGCAAGCAGCATGCAAAGCGCCAGCAGAATCGCAAAAATACGTTTCATTTCCGTTCCTCCTTGTGGATTATTATGTTTGCATTATAGCAGGATTCGGTTGAGAGACGGAAGTGCTATTTTCTGTTGCCTGTGACACATTCCCTCCAAAGCCTTGTTAGATCAGGGTTTTCCCCGTGTCCTTTTCTGCACGCGGGAAAAGGACCTGCCCGAAACACATCAGGCAGGTCCTCAAACAGATTACAGCAGCATGGCCGCTTTATAGCCGGAATAGACGGCCCGCTTGATGTTGGACACCTCCACGGTGTCGCCAAGGATCCGGACCACGGGCGCCAGCCCTTCAAATTGGGCCGCAACCTCCCTCCGGCCCTTTCGTCCGCCGGAGACCACGATGTCGTCAAAGGGCAAAACGCGGGTCTCGTAAACCGGATCCGGCGCAGGGCAGGGATTACCGAAGGGACCGCCGGGGCCGCCCGGACCGCCGGGACCGCCCGGGCCGCCAGGACCACCGGGACCGCCGGGACCGCCCGGGCCCTCTCCCGGGCCGCCGGGGCCGCCTGCGTGCTGATCCTGATAGTAGGCGTCCTCATCGTTCTGGGGCAGCATCAGGGGGATGAAACCCCGGACCCCGTTGGTCTGGACCTTCAGCGTCACCTGATGATCGCCGATCTCCAGGGTCTCGGCAAAGTCCACATAGGAGAAGTTGGGGTTCTTCTCAAAGGACTCCCGCTCCAGCCGCTCGGTGTGCATGTCCCCGGAGAGCTGGATCTGCTTCCGGGTGACCATGGTGACCTGATGGCCGTTCCGGGCCAGATACAGGCTCACGTCCCGGCCGGTATCGGCGCCGCCAATGACCACCACATTCCTGCCCAGCTCGTCTTCCCGGCCGAACACGTTCTCCGCCAGCCAGACTTCTTTCCGGTCCGCACCCTTCACCGGGGGCCGCACCGGCTCGGATCCCACCGCCGCGAAGATGGCGTCGTATCCCTTGTTCTGGAGCAGCTCCGGCGTGACCTCCACGCCGGTATGGACCGCGACGCCGGCCTTTTTAAGCTGCCGGATCTGATAGTCCACGTATTCCCGGATGGGCCACTTGTAGTCTGGCGTTCCCGCCGCCACCAGCTGGCCGCCCAGCCGGTCCGCCTTTTCGTAGAGATCCACGGTGTGGCCCCGCCCTGCGGCGGTGATGGCCGCCTGCATCCCCGCAGGTCCGGCGCCGATGACTGCCAGCTTTTTGGGCTCTGTGCTTTCCGGGAAAAGATTCCGCTTCCGGCCCAGCTTCGGGTTCACGGCGCAGGTGTG
>CACYXZ010000143.1 GCA_902778525.1 Oscillospiraceae bacterium
AAACGCCCTGACCGCACTGCGGTCCTGCGCGGAGAAAACCGACGGCCCGACGCTGACGGTGAGCTATATTCAGTGCCCCCACGCGCCCTTTGTCTACAATGCGGACGGCACCACCCGGGATCTGTCCACGGGATGGTACTGGCGGGATCACAGCCTGTACCCCGGGCAGCTCCAGTATATCAATTCCGTGATCCTGGAGACGGTGGACAATATCCAGCGGGAGGATCCTGACGCGGTGATCCTGCTGCTGAGCGATCACGGCGCACGGGTGAGCCTTCACATGGTGGAGCAGTTCGGAGGGCCCCGGTTCGACGCCGCGGCGGAGACCGCCGTGATGCAGAACATGCTGTTGTGTGTGTATATCCCGGGACAGCGCATCGACATTGAGGGCGACACCGCGATCAATGCCACCCGAAAGACGCTGGACGCTGTTTTCGGAACAAGCTTTGGAACCGTCCCGGCGAAAACAGGCTATATCCTGCCGGAGTATTACAACGCGAAAGAAGAGAACTGAACCTATGTCCTTCATCAACACCTATATCGGCACGCCGCTCTATGTCCTTCATCAACACCTATATCGGCACGCCGCTGGGATGGATCATGTATCTGTGCTACCGGCTGGTCCGGGACTACGGGATCGCCATCCTGCTGTTCACCTTTCTCAGCAAGATCATCCTTTTGCCCCTGTCCATTGTGGTGCAGAAGAACTCCATCAAGATGATCCGGCTCCAGCCGGAGATCAACCGGATCACCGCCGCCCATTACGGGGACAAGGACGCCATCACGGACGCGACCATGGTCCTGTACAAGCGGGAAAAATATTCCCCCGTGCTGGGTATGGTGCCGATGATCATTCAGATCCTGCTGGTGCTCGGCCTCATTCAGGTGATCTACAATCCCATGCAGCATCTTCTGCATATTGCGCCGGACCTCTGCGATACGCTGGTGAATGCGGCCACGGCCCTGCGGGGTGTGGAGCATCTGGGCAGCGGCGCCCAGCTCAAGACCATGCAGATGCTGGCGGATCCGGCCAATTATGACTACTTCATGGGTCTCGGGATCCCCGGCCTGGAGGACGTGATCGCCCAGACCCGGACGGTGGACATGCACTTCCTGGGGATCGATCTGGGTGCAGTGCCGAAGGTGACGCAGCTATTTTCCCTGCTGGGCCTGGTGCCGATCCTGTCCTGCCTTTCCACCTTCGCCCTGTGCTGGGCCCAGAACCGGGACAACGTGCTCCAGCGGGAGCAGAGCTTCTGGAGCCAGTGGGGCGTGAGCCTGTTTACGGTGGCCTTTTCCACCTACTTTACCTTCCTGGTCCCTGCCGGCGTAGGCATCTACTGGATCATCAGCAACGTCTTTGCCATCGGGAACCTGTACTTTATGAACTTCCTCTATCCGCCGGCCAAATCCATCGACTATGAGGCCCTGGAGGAGAGCAAAAAGGACCTCAGCGAGATCAAGGCCCGGGAGGCCGCCCAGAAGAAGCGGCTGGAGCCCTATAAGCAGAAGGAGAAAGCGGACTACGACCGGTTCCTCAGGGGCAAGGAGCCCAAGCGGCTGGTGTTTTACAGCGAGGGCGGCGGCTTTTACAAATATTTCAAGGGCATGATCGAGTATACCCTGGCCCATTCCGACGTGACGATCCACTATATCACCTCCGACCCGGAGGACCCGGTCTTTACCATGGGAGAACCCCGGATCGTGGGATACTACATCGGGGACATGAAGCTCATCACCCTGATGATGAAGATGGACGCGGACATGGTGGTCATGACCATGCCCGATCTGGAGACCTACCACATCAAGCGCAGCCTGGTGCGGAAGGATATCGAGTATATCTACACGGACCACGGCGTATCATCGGATAACCTGACGCTTCGCACCCACGCGCTGGATCATTTTGACACCCTGTTCTGCGTGGGCCCCCACCAGATGGAGGAGGCCCGGGCCATCGAGAAGCTCTACGGCCTGAAGGCCCGGCGCTGCGTTCAGGTGGGCTACGGCCTGCTGGACGAGATGACCGAGGCGTGGGAACAGACGGAGCACACCGCCAATGCGAAAAAGACGATCCTGATCGGTCCTTCCTGGCAGAAGGACAACATCATGGACTCCTGCATCGACGCGCTGGTGGAGCAGTTCTCCCGGCTTGACTGCCGGATCATCATCCGGCCCCATCCCCAGTATGTGCGGCTCTACGGAGACCGGATCGAGGCGCTGATCCAGCGGTATCAGGACCGGATCGGGGAGGATTTCGTGATCCAGACGGATTTCTCCTCCACGGATACGGTCTACAGCGCGGACCTGCTGGTGACGGACTGGTCCAACGTGGGATATGAATTTGCGCTCTCCACCTTAAAACCGGTGCTGTATATCAATACGCCCATGAAGGTCATGAACCCGGAATACGACAGGATCGACGTCAAACCCTTTGACATCCGCATCCGGGCCCAGCTGGGCGGAGAACTGGAGCTGACGGAGCTGGACCGGGCGGGGGCCGTGGCGGAGGAGCTGCTGAGCCATCCGGAGAAATACCGGGACATCATCCAGTCGGTCAAGGAAAAGGAAATCTATAATCTTGGACGGGGCGCGGAAGCGGCCGGCCGGTATCTGGTCCGGCGGATCGAAGATCTGGAAGCCCAGGCCAAGTCAAATTAGGAGGAAATGAAACATGAAACGTATGAAGCTGATGAGCCGGTGCTATTTCGCGCTGCTGATGATGGTGCTGTTCGCGGCGCCGGCCTTTGCTTATCTCGATCCCGGAACGCTGAGCTATGTGATCAGCATGATCGCCGGATTATTCATCGCCGGCGGCGCGGCCATCGCCATTTTCCGCCGGAAGATCAAGCTGTTCTTCCAGAACCTCGGCAAGAAAAAGCAGGAGGGCGAGCAGACCGCGACGGAGACCATGGATGATGTGGTGAACCCCATGGACGACGTGGTGGATCCCCTGGCGGAGGACAAGCAGTAAGGAATGTATCAGGCCAAACGAGCCATCATTATGGCGGCGGGCAAGGGAGAACGGATGCACCCGGTGACGGAGCATACGCCCAAGCCGCTGGTGCCGGTCCGCGGCAGACGTATGATCGACACCATCATCACAGCGCTCCGGCAGCACGGGATCACAGAGATCTACGTGGTGGTGGGCTACCTGAAGGAGCAGTTCCAAAAACTGCCGGAGGAGTATCCCGGCCTGACGCTGATTGAAAATCCCGACTACGACCGGGCCAACAACATCTCCTCCCTGTACTATGCCAGAGCCCATCTGGAGGACACGGTCATTCTGGACGGGGATCAGATCATTCTGGATCCGGAGATCCTGGCGCCGGCGTTCAACCGGTCCGGCTACTGCTGCCGGTGGACGGAGGAGCCCACCGCGGAGTGGCTGCTCACGGTGGAGGACGGCGTGGTGACCCGGTGCAGCCGCACCGGCGGGGAAAAAGGATGGGAGCTCCACAGCGTTTCCTTCTGGTCCGCGGAGGACGGGAAGAAGCTCCGGAAACATCTGGAGCGGGAGTACGAGGCTGGAAACCGGCAGATCTACTGGGACGACGTGGCACTGTTCTGCTATCCGGCAGAGTACCGGCTGGGCGTCCGGTCCATAGAGACGGGCAGCCTGGTGGAGATCGACAGCTTTGAGGAGCTGTGCGCGATCGATCCTGAATATCGGACAAAAAAAACATCCTGAGTTTCCTCAGGATGTTTTTTTCAGGGTTCGGAGCCAGGAGGGATTGGCGGTGAACAGATTCCGCAGCACCGGGATCTTCAGGCAAAGCCAAGTGACGCCCCAGCTCAGAAGCAGCACGGGGAGGGCCGCCAGCGGCGCGCCGATGATGCTGCCGGTCAGCCTGGGCAGGTGGGTCATCAGGACTTCGATGATCAGCCAGTGGACCAGATAGATGCCCAGCGAGCAGTTGGAGATGGAGGCGGCGATCCGGGACGGTCAGAGCCAGGATCAGCGTAAAGGGGTCGTCATAGTTGTAAAAGGCCGGGTCAAAAAACTCGCCGGTGCAGCGGCTCCTGGCCACGCCGAACAGGAACAGCATCAGAATGCACACCGGAACCGTCAGGAACGCCCAGCGCCGGTCCGGCAGCTGATCCCGGTGTTCCAGCAGCGCACCGCCCAGGATCAGATAGCACATGGAGTACCAGAAGTGGTAGCGGAAGAAATTGATGAACCAGAAAAACTGCCGTTCGTCGCCCATATGCAGCCCCAGCCGCCAGCGGACAAAATACTCGATGTCGTTGAGCAGAGAGTTGCCGAAGGTGAAGATGGCCAGCAGAACAAACAGATACCGGTAGATTTTGCGGGCCTGATGCTTGAGGCTGTGCAGAACGGGCAGGAACAGTGTCAGAAAGATGAATGTGGGCAGATACCACAGATGCTGAATGTAGCCGATCCGCATCTCGGACGCGATGGCCACAAACTCCCCGAAGCTGACGCGCTCTCCCCGGATGGCCAGCACCGCGAACAGGGAAACCCCGGTCCAGATCAGCAGCAGCACCGTCAGGTGCAGTGCGCGAAACACTGTCTTCCTGAGATCCAGAGGCCGGGTCAGAGAAAGGGCGCCGCTGGAGAGAAAGAACAGGGGCACGCAGATGCTCAGCAGGGGAACCGGGAAGTACAGCGCCATGGTTCGCAGCCCGTGAGGCAGCACCTCCGGCGCCTGCCGGAAGGTCATGTGATAGAGCACCACCAGATACAGTCCCAGAACCTTCATCAGATCCAGACCGGCGATCCGCCGGGATCGTTCTTCCATAGGAGTCCCTCCCTTCGTATTTTATTGCATAGTAGCACACAACGACGGGAAAATCAACTCGCCGGCGGCAGGAAAAAATGCTTCGGGAGTTGACAGAGCGGATCGGAAATGGTATACTTCAAATGTGAAGATTCTGTGAAGATGCTCGTCTCACCGGCGAATGCTGGTTTACCTTCTTTCTTTCACCTCCGTTTCGGGCTGGACTCCCCGAAACGGGCAAAAGGGCTCCCTTCGGGGAGCCCTTTTGCTTGTGTTTTCCGGGAAGGTACAGTATAATGGGAAAGCAAGGGGGGGTGCGGCTATGGCACGGCGCAGCGCGCGGAACACCCGCAGCAGGATCGTCACCGCTGCATGGGAGCTGTTCTACGAAAACGGATATGACGACACCACTGTGGATGACATCGTGGAACGCTCCGGCACGTCCAAGGGATCCTTTTATCACTATTTTGCCGGGAAAGACGCCCTGCTGTCCTCCCTGTCCACGCTGTTCGATGAGAAGTACCAGACGCTCACGGAGACCATCCCGCCGGAGATGGACAGCTTTGACAAGCTCATTTATCTCAATCACGAGCTGTTTTTCATGATCGAGAACTCGATCTCCCTGGAGCTTTTGGCACGTCTGCTCTCCACCCAGCTGACCACCAGCAGCGAAAAGCATCTCATGGATCACAACCGCTACTATTTCCGGCTGCTGCGGCGGATCTGCACGGAGGGACAGCAGCGGGGCGAGCTGCGGGCGGATATCTCCATCAATGAGATGGTCCGGAGCTACGCGCTCCAGGAGCGGGCGCTGCTGTATGACTGGTGTATCTGCGGCGGGAACTATTCGCTGAGTCAATACGGATCCCATCAGATGCCGCTGTTTTTGTCTTATTTTAAAAGTTAATATTATTGATTTATAAAAAGTATAGACTATAGTCTAATAAATACCGCCTGTGTTTTCAATGAAAATTGATCACAGGCGGCTTTTTGCTTTTGAAATCATACAAACTTGATTCTGCGTTGCAGTCTAATAAATGTCGGTGTATAATCACTTTTACTGAATAAAGGAAGGTGTTGAATCCCATGAATTCTGGCAATATCATTCTTGTGGTCACCATCGCGGTATATCTGCTGAGCATGGTGGGCATCGGCGTGTTTTATTCCCGCCGGAACAAGTCCACGGATGATTTCTATCTCGGCGGCCGGAAGCTCGGTCCCCTGGTGACAGCCATGAGCGCCGAGGCCTCCGATATGAGCGCTTATCTGCTGATGGGCCTGCCCGGCGTGGCGCTGCTGGCCGGTCTGCCGGAGGCTACCTGGACCGCCATCGGTCTGGCCATCGGTACGTATCTCAACTGGCTCATTGTGGCCAAGCGCATCCGCCGCTACTCCCAGAAGATCGGCGCTGTGACGATCCCGGATTTCTTCTCCCGCCGGTATCACGATGATAAGCATATCCTGTCCGTGATCGCGGCGCTGGTGATCATCGTGTTCTTCATCCCCTATACCGCATCGGGCTTCAACGCCTGCGGAACGCTGTTTTCCAGCCTCTTCGGCACCAACTATTTCACCGCCATGATCATCTCCGCCGTTGTCATTGTGGCCTACACCACGCTGGGCGGATTTCTGGCGGCTTCCACCACGGATCTGATCCAGTCTGTGATCATGACCATTGCGCTGATTGTGGTGGTGTTCTTCGGGATCCATGCCGCCGGCGGCTGGGATGCTGTGGTGGCCAATGCCCAGTCCATTCCCGGATATCTGAATCTCAGCCAGGGGTTTGACGCTGCCACGGGCACGGCGGCCTCCTACGGCCCCATCACGGTGATCTCCACCATGGCCTGGGGTCTGGGCTATTTCGGAATGCCCCACATCCTCCTCCGGTTCATGGCCATTGAGGACGTGAAGAAGCTCAAGACCTCCCGCCGGGTGGCCTCCATCTGGGTGGTGATCTCCATGGGAATCGCCGTCCTCATCGGTGTGGTGGGCAACGCCATGATGCACGCCGGCGCCATCGAGGAGCTCTCCTCGGCCAACTCCCAGCGGATCATCATTAAGATCGCGGAGCTGCTGTCCACCTTCGGTTTCCTGCCTGCCGTCATCGGCGGCGTGATTCTGGCGGGTATTCTGGCCGCCACCATGTCCACGGCGGATTCCCAGCTGCTGGCTGCGGCGTCCAGCGTATCCCAGGACATCGCCCGGGATACCCTCGGCATCAAACTCTCTGACCGGACCGCCATGATCCTGGCCCGCTGCACGGTGATCGTCATCGCCCTGATCGGTGTGATCTGGGCCAGAAACGAGGGCAGCGTCTTTACCATCGTCTCCTTTGCCTGGGCCGGCTTCGGCGCGGCTTTCGGACCGGTGATGCTCCTGGCCCTGTTCTGGAAGAAGAGCAACAAATACGGCGCGATCTGCGGCATGGTCACCGGCGGCGCCATGGTGTTCATCTGGAAGTACGCGGTGCGTCCGCTGGGCGGCGCGCTGGATATCTATGAGCTGCTGCCTGCGTTCCTGATCGCCATTGTGGTGAACGTGGCCGTCAGCCTGCTCACCAGCAAGCACAACATGGGCCAGACCCAGCAGGATGTCGAGCAGGAGTTCGATGAAGTCGCTGCCATGCAGGATTGATTACCCATACAGAAAACGGACAGGCGAATTCGCCTGTCCGTTGTTTTTTCAGGAGGAGACCGGCCGGATGGGATGCCGGATTACGGTTTTACACCGTTCCGGCGGCACCTTCCTGGCGTCGCTCAGATAGATCTCATGGTGCAGCCGGGAGTCGGAAAAGTCCGGAATAAAGCCCTTTTCCGCGATAAAACCATGCATGCGCGCCACGGTGGCGGGCTCGTCGTCATATGGGCCCAGGTGCATGCACTGCACGCACAGTCCTTCCTCCACGGTCAGGAACTGAACCGGGGAATAATCCGCCTTTTTCTTGACTGACGCAGTTTCTACGGCCCATTGGACGTCCGATGACCGGACGAAGTCGGGCAGGCGAATTACAGACAGGAACTCAAAGGCCTCCTTGCGGGTGTAGTCCACGCCATCTGTGCCCTTCTGCCACCAGAAGCCTTCCAGCGGAGGGACCACATAGTCAAAGAAACCTTCGATCCGGCGGCCGGCCTTCCGGCTCATTTTGATGGTATAGGCGACCCCATAGAGCAGGGCGATGGAGGCTTTGTATTCGCTGCCTTCCGCATTGGGGTCCCCCGCGCCCCGGACTGCCAGATAATTCATGGGCGGGACTGTGACGATCTCCGGCCTGTCCTTGGGGAGGTAGAACTCTCTGTACTCTTTTTTGAAGTCGAAGGGCATGGCAACACCTCACACATTAAACAGGAAATTCACCACGTCGCCGTCCTGCATCACGTATTCCTTGCCCTCGGAGCGGAGCAGGCCCCGGCTCCGAGCCTCCGCCAGGGAGCCGCACTCAGCCAGATCGGTGTAGGCCACCACCTCGGCCCGGATGAAGCCCCGTTCGAAGTCCGAGTGGATCTTTCCGGCGGCCTGGGGCGCCTTGGTGCCCTTCTTGATGGTCCAGGCCCGGCACTCGTCGGCGCCGCCGGTCAGGAAGGAGATCAGCCCCAGCAGGGCGTAGGAGCATTTGATGAGCTTGTCCAGGCCGGACTCGGCAATGCCCAGCTCCTCCATGAACATCTGCCGCTCCTCCGGATCGTCCAGCTCGGCGATGTCCGCCTCCAGCTTGGCGCAGATGGGCAGCACCTGGGCGTTCTCCCGGGCCGCCAGCTCCGCCACCTGGTTGTAAAAGACGTTGCCCGAGGGATCGGCCACATCGTCCTCCCCCACATTGGCGGCGTAGATCACGCGCTTGAGAGACAGCAGATCCGAGGTCTGCAGCACGGCCAGCTCCTCCTCGGAGCACTCGTAGGTCCGGGCGGTCTGCCCTTCATTCAGGTGCGCCAGCAGGCCCTCAAAGATCTCCGCCTCCCGGGCAAATTTCTTGTCGCCCTTGGCGGCCTTTTTCGCCTTGTCGATGCGCCGCTCCACCATCTCGATGTCCGCCATCACCAGTTCCAGGTTGATGATGTCAATATCCCGGAGCGGATCGGTGGTGCCCTCCACATGGGTGATGTTGCTGTCTTCAAAACAGCGCACCACATGGACGATAGCGTCGGTGGAGCGGATGTTGCTCAGGAATTTGTTGCCCAGACCCTCGCCCTTGGAGGCGCCCTTCACCAGACCTGCAATGTCCACGAATTCAATGACGGCAGGGGTGAATTTCTTGGGATTGTACATATCCCGCAGTCCCTCCAGCCGCTCGTCGGGAACGGTCACCACGCCCACGTTGGGTTCGATGGTGCAGAAGGGGTAGTTGGCCGCCTCGATGCCGGCGTTGGTAATGGCGTTGAAGAGGGTGCTTTTTCCCACGTTGGGCAGACCCACGATACCTAATTTCATATT
>CACYXZ010000144.1 GCA_902778525.1 Oscillospiraceae bacterium
GGCGGCGAAACCGCCGACATTCTGGTGGAGGACGGCAGGATCACCGGAATCGGCTCTTTTGACGCTGCCGACGAAATCCACGATATGTCAGGCTTCTCCGCCGTTCTGCCCGGCGTCATCGACGCCCATATGCACATCGTCACCGGGGACATCGAATACAACGACCGGGCTCTCCGGGCCTGGGCTCAGGCCGGCGTCACCACCGTCCGGGATCTTGGTATGGGAAATGACAAAAACGACCATCCCACAGAGGAATTCCTCCGCTACCGGGAGACCGTCGAGGTGCCGGAGTGCGCCCACTGTCTGACGGCAGGACGGTTCGTGGCCCAGTACCACGGACTGAACCACGTCATGTCCGACGGTGCGGAGACCGGCTACGGCTGCCGGACCCCGGAGGACGCGGCAGCCGCCGTCAACGAGCTCATCGACATGGGCTGCGACGGCATCAAGACCTCCATCGGCCGGGGCATGGGGGGCGATCAGATCCCCATCGAAACCGAAAAGCTCAAGGCCATCGCCGACACCGCCAAAGCCCGGGGCGTCTGGGTCACCTGCCACATTCTGGACGCGGAGTTCATCCCGGCGCTGCTGGAGGCGGGCATGCCGGAGTTTGCCCACATGCCCACGGACTATGTCTCCGACGAGCTGCTCCGGGCCATGGCAGAGGCGGGCGTGACCTGTACCCCCACCCTCATGTCCATCAACGCGCCGCGGCCTCCGCTGCCGAAGGGCGCGAAGATGCCGCCTATGCCCGGCGGTCCGGGCGGTCCCGGCGGCCCTCCGCCCATGATGATGAAGGATCCCCGGGAGCAGGAGGGCATCTGCGTGGACAACGTCAGACGGTTCGTGGAATTCGGCGGCACGGTGGCGGTGGGAACCGACACCATGCGGATGGAGTCCCAGCCTCACGTGGCCTGCATGCCGGTCCGGGAGCTGCAGCTTCTCTACAAGGCGGGGCTCAGCGTTCCCCAGGTCATCGACGCGGCCACCATCACCGCCGCAAAGCTCTGCAAGATCGACGATCAGGCGGGCTCCATCGCGGTGGGCAAGCAGGCCAACATCATCGCCGTGAGGGATCCCATTGACGAGACCTTTGAGGCGCTTTCCCATGTGGAGTTCGTGATGAACCGGGGCCAGGTCATCAAGGGCGCCTGACCTGATTGTTCTTTTTCCGGAGGGCGCTCCGCTGGAGCGCCCTCTGAAACACCGCCGGCACACAGTTCCGGCATTTTCTGCAGAAAGCGTGGTGAGCACCATGAGAATGACGGCCGGCGTACAGACGCTGCAGTCTGTCTCTCCCCATACCATTGCCGCGGTCCGGATCCTGCAGTACGGGAATCAGGAACTGTCGGAGTACCTGGAAAATCTGAGCTATGAGAACCCTGTGGTGGAGCTGGAGGAGCCGGAACGTCAGGACGTTTCTCCGGCCGGTCAAGCGGCGGCCGATCTGCTCCGGTGGCTCCGGGCCGGCGACCGACAGAACCGCACCTATTACAGTTCCGAGGGACATGACCATCCGGATCAGTACCTCCCTGCGGAAACGGGGGAATACCTGAGCGACTTCCTAAAGGAGCAGATCCTCACCCTGGACGTGCCGCCGGCCATCCGGACCGCCATGGAAACTGCAGCGGATCTGCTGGACGAGCGGGGTCTGTTCCCCGGCTCCTCTCTGGAGATCGCCTCCATCACCGGATGCACCGCGGAGGAGGCGGAGGAAGCCCTCCACCGGGTCCGCTGTCTGGAGCCTGTGGGCGTGGCGGCGGACAGTGTACGCAGCGCGCTGCTTCTCCAGCTGGAACGGCTGGACAAGCCCGTCGCTCTTCGGATGCTGGCGGAACACTATGACCACCTCGGCGCCTGGTCAGACCGGCGGATCGCAAGGGCCATGGGTGTCTCCGAGGAGGCCGTTGCCGCGGCAAAGGCCGTGATCGCTTCCCTCAGTCCCTACCCCTCGGGAGGCTTTGCGTCGAAGGAAAAGACCCTGTATGTGACGCCGGATCTCAGCATCACTGAGCTCGACGGCAGTCTGACCGTCACCGTGGAGGAGGCCTATCTCCCCAGGGTCCACATCAGCGGCGCCTATCTCCGGATGCTGGAGACGGAGCAGGACGAAGCTGTGCAGACCTATCTGCGGGAAAAATTCCAGCAGGTCCGGCAGGTCATGGGGAATCTCAGCCGCCGGAACACCACGCTCCAGCGCTGCGGCGAGGTGATCGCGGCCCGGCAGGCGGAGTTCCTGCGGGGCGGCGCCCTCTGCGCTCTGACCCTTCAGGACGTGGCGGAGGAGCTGGAGCTCCACGAATCCACCGTCAGCCGGGCGGTCCGGCACAAATACGTCCAGTGCAGCCGGGGCATGCTTCCCATGTCTGCGTTCTTCAGCCGGGAGGCCGGGCAGAATCCGGGGGTCAGCCGCGGGTCCGTGCAGGAGCTGATCGCGGAGATCATTCGCGGAGAGGATCCGGCGCACCCCCTCAGCGACGAGCGGATCGCCGAAGAGCTGGATCGGCGCCATATCCGTCTGTCCCGGCGGGCCGTGGCCAAATATCGGGCGGAGATGGGCCTTCCGACCGCATCCGGGCGAAAGCGGGAGAGTTCCCGCCGGCGGGTCCGCTGAATCATCGCAATCTTATCACAGGAGGTTTTTGTATGAAATATACGGTTCTTTCCCCCTGGGCGGAGGTGGACCAGTCTGCGCTCTACGGTCTGAGTCCCCGCCTGCCGGATCTGAACGGAAAAACCATCGGCATGTTCGGCGACTTTATGAAGATCGCCACCTATATGCTTCAGGTGGTGGAGAAGCACGTCAAAAAACAGTATCCGGAGGCGAAGTTCTCCTACTACGAGTACAAGACGGAGACCACGGACATCGCAAAGGATGAAGCGGCGCTGGCCACCTTCCGGCCCTGGCTTCAGAGCGTAGACTGTGTTATGGTGTTCTACGGCGCGGTGCCCTCCAGCTCCCTGTTTCTGGGATACAACGCAGCCTTCATGGAAAAGTGCGGCAAGCCTGCCGTCATGGCGGTGGTGCCCCGGACCTTCTCCGCGGGACAGCGGGGCGTGAAAGCCCGGTGCGTGCCGGGTCTCCGGATCGTACCCTTCCAGCCGGAGGTGCTGGACATCTTCGGCCGCTCGGATCTGGAGCAGACGGAGAAGAACATGGGCGCAGGCACGGCGCAGTTCGTCCAGGAGCTGGTCGAAGGTCTGACCGCCCCTCTGACCGAGGAGGAAAAGAACCCCTCTCCTGCGGACCAGAGCCTTGCCACCCGGACCTTTGAAGGGACCCCGGACCAGATCTCCGACCTGTTCTACTCCTACGGCTGGACCAACGGCACCCCCGTCAAAATGCCAACCCGGGAGGCTGTGGATGAGATGATGCGGGGCACGGACTATCCCGCCGACTATGTGGTGGCGAAGATCCCTCCGATGATGGGCCTGGCCACCGTCGAGAAGATCGCCGTCAACGCGGTGATGGCCGGGTGCCTGCCCACCTATCTGCCGGTTTTGATCGCCGCGGTGAAGGGCGCCATGGATCCGAAGATCTATCTGGAGGGCTGGTGCTGCTCTCAGAGTACCTGGGGGCCTGTCCTGACCCTCTCCGGCAGGGTGGCCGAGGATATCGGCTTCAACACCGCCGACCATGCCCTGACCCCGGCCTTCCGGGCCAACACCACCATCGCCAGAGCCTTCGGCTACATCATGATGAACATCGGCGGCGTCCGGCCCGGCGTGGAGGATTTATCCGAAATGGGCCACGAGTTCCGGGAGGGCTTCGCCATGGGCGACAGCCTGGAGAACAACCCCTGGGGCCCGGTCCACGAGGACTTTGGCTTTGAAAAGGACGACTCCTGCGTGACCATGTTCTGGCCCCAGGAGCACCGGGTCTCCACCTGCACCACCGTTCCCGCCGTGCTCAAAGCCCTGTGCAAAATGGACCCCTACGGCTGGGATCCGGGTCTCGCCGTCATCCTAACGCCCAAGTGCGCCAGAATGATGGCCGACGCGGGCTGGACCAAGCAGCGGATCCTCGAATACATCGTGGAATACGCCCGGAAGCCTGCCCGTGAGGTGGATCTCCAGTGGCTGATCCAGAACAACCACCCGCCCAAGACCGTGGACCTGCCTCTGGACATGGATGCCTCCACCCGGACCTTCTGGTCCACGGAACACATGTTCCTGACGGTGGCCGGCGGCCAGGCAGGCTGCATGGTGACGGTGCTGGGCGGCGGCGGCGACCACGGCGGCCCCTCCTGCGCGAAGATCGAGCTGCCGAAGAATTGGGACGCGCTGTGTGAGAAGTATCGCTGCGGTAAGCCTGATTACGTTGCATATTGAGGTAAACGAAATGAGCAATTATCCGAATCTGCTGTCCCCCAAAAAGGTGGGGAATATCCTGTTCAAAAACCGCATTTTCACCGCCCCCACAGGGGTCCATGCGCTGCAAAACGGGGAGCTTTCCTTTCAGGAATCTGTCATCACCCACTTTGGAAACCGTGCCCGGGGCGGCCCCGCCATGGTCACTTGCACCGGGGTTCAGATCAACCCGGACATGAAGTCTGACGGCAGCCACCTGCACATCAACCCCTACACTACCGCCGGCCTGCGGAGCCTCTATGAGATGGCGGCCCGGGTCCACCACTTCGGCGCCGTGGCCTCCATGCAGCTCAGTGACCAGTTTTTCTACGACCGGTATTACGCGGTGAGCCCGGGCCTCAGGAAGATGGGCCGGGACAGCGTGGAGATGCCGAGGGAACTGATCGAGAAAAAGGCCCGGATGTACGCCGAGGCGGCGGCGCTCTGCAAGAAGGCGGGCTTCGACATGTGCATGGTCCACTTCGGCCACGCCACGGACAACGCCCAGTTCCTGTCGGAGCGGTTCAACAGGCGCACCGACGAGTTCGGCGGGTGTCTGGAAAACCGGGCAAGGTATCTGACCATGACGCTGGACGCCATCCGGGAGAAGTGCGGAAAGGATTTTCTCATCGAGCTGCGCTTCTCCGCCTCGGAGGTGGATCCGGAGGGCATCACCGTGGAGGACTCCATCGAGCTTGTAAAGCTGCTGGAGGGCCGGGTGGATCTGCTCCACTGCTCCTGCGGCATGAACAATGCACGGTACTTTACCACCACCCATCCCTCCGGCTTCCTGCCGGATACCCCCAACGTTCAATACGCGGCGGCCATCAAGGCCTCCGGTACCTCCATCCCCATCGTCACCATCGG
>CACYXZ010000145.1 GCA_902778525.1 Oscillospiraceae bacterium
GATGCTGATGAACCCGGAGGCCGTATATGTGGACGAGACCGGCGTCCGGTGCTTCGACCTGAGCAACGACCGCATGGGCGGCGGCGCACCCGTCACGGGCCCCAACTGCCCCGCCAGCGAGATCATTCTCCGGCAGAAATCCGGTCTTTGCTATCTGCTCATGGACAAAAACATGCTGGAGCTGTTCGGCTCCCGGCTCACCCGGCCCCTGGACAACGGCCGCCCCTGCCCCTGGCGGGAGGAAGTGGAGACCGAAGTGGCCCTGGAGGACGTGCCCGGGCGGAAGGCCGATACGATCCCCGCCCTCGCTGAAAAACTGGGCATGGATCCGGAGGTGCTGTCTGCCACGGTGCGCCGGTACAACGGCATCTGCGCCGGAGGACTGGATCAGGACTTCGGCAAGGCGGCCAAATATCTCCGGCCCATCCAGCAGCCTCCCTTCTACGCCTTTGCCGTCCGCAACTTCGACAACGGCGCCTCCCGGGGCGGCATCTCCATCGACGAGGACTTCCGCGTGCTCCGGCCCGACGGCAGCGTGATCCCCGGCATCTACGCCAGCGGCGACGCGGCCACCTACAGCTGGACGGAAAACATCGGTCCGGTTGGCCTGTGCGGCGGTCTTGCCGGCTCCTGGGCCAGCGGATACCACATCGCGGAGCTTGTCCGGGACTACTTGCACACCGTGGTATAATATTTGTATCAAAGGCGGGCGGCTTCCCGGGAAGCCGAGCCGCTCAAAGGATGATGATAATGCTCTTCTTCCCGATGTCCATGAACCTGGTTCTGCTGCTGTATGTTCTGGCGGCAGTCCTCCCGGCGGCGTTTCTGCTGCGGTATATTTACCGGCACGACACGATGGAAAAGGAACCTGCGGGACTCCTGCTCCTGCTGATCTTCGGCGGCGTGCTGGCCGCGCTGTGCGCCGGGATTCTGGAGCGGATCGGCATGTGGGCCCTGTCCTTCACGCTGGATTCCAGCTCTCCCATCTATGTCATCGTTCTGGCCTTTCTGGTGGTGGCCGTGGCGGAGGAGGGTGCAAAGCTCTTTTTCCTGTACCGGTTCACCTGGAACAACAGCAATTTCTCCCACCTGTTTGACGGCGTTGTCTATTCGGCCTTTGTCTCGCTGGGATTCGCGGCCTTCGAGAACATCAAGTACGTGTTCTCCTATGGGCTGGGCGTGGCGATCCCCCGGGCCCTGCTGGCCATCCCCGGGCATCTTGGCTTCTCCGTATTCATGGGAATCTGCTATGGCTATGCCCGGCGCTGCGCCCATCGGGGAAACGAGGCCGGCAGGAAGTCATTCCTGATCCTGGGTTATGTCATCGCAGTGCTGCTCCACGGCTTCTACGACGCCTGCGCCATGACGGGAACCGGCCGCGCAACCATGCTGTTTTTCATCTTCGTCGCGGTGATGTACGTGCTGGTCTATCGTGTGATCAGGCACGTCTCCGTCCACGACCGTCCCCTGTGAACAAAACGGACGGCAGACCGGAATTCCGGTCTGCCGTCCTTGTTACCTTCTGGAGATATTGCTGCTGATGGCGGTCAGCGCCTGGGCCGCACCCTCCACACCGGAGCGCGCCAGATCGGTCAGGGACACGATCCCCACCAGGCGGCCTTCCCGCACCACGGGCATCCGCCGGATCTGGGCCTGTCCCATCCGCCGGGCCGCTGCGGAGACCGGCTCCCGCTCCCCGGCGGTCACCGCCCCTGCAGTCATGATCTGCTCCACGGGTACATCGGCAGGACGTTTCCCCGCCGCCATGCACCGGGTCACCAGATCCCGGTCCGTCAGCATGCCCACCACCTGCTCCCTGCCGTCGAGCACCGGCACCGCGCCGATATTCCCCCGGCTGAGCAGCCGGGCCGCCACGTCCGCCGTCTCGTCCGTCCGGACAGAAAGTACATGCGCTGTCATACAGTCTGCAACGATCATCATGATCCCTCCCGCAGAAATGATGCCCGCTGCAGCCCGGATTTAAACAGAAAAATCCCCGCGTCAGGCAAGACGCGGGGATTTTACTTGCACAATACAGTTGAGATCTTAAGCGTAGGCAGCGCTGATCGATCTCAGGTAAGCGGCTCTGGAGCGTCCATCAATGAAGTAGAAAACGAAATCAACCACAGAGACCACCAGCACGACGATCGTCAGGACCATCATGACAGGCTTTACAAATGTGGTGCCCATGTTCAGCAGATAGTTGAACTGGAACGCCAGCACACCGATCACACCCCAGATGATGCCGAACAGCGCGCGGCCGATTCCCTTTTTCAGCAGGAGCAGGGCAATTCCGACCAGGGCGAAAACGTCCAGGAACAGGATCGCGCCGACCTGCTTGATGGAAACGGTTTTGGTGGTAATACCGGGGATCGCGAGATCCTGGTACGGCTCCTTGGTTTCGTTGCCCTTCTTGTCTTTCACAGTCCGTTCAACGCCAAGCATGCCCAGGGTGCCCCAGACAAGACCCTTATAACCGTTCTCATCGTTCTTCTTGATGGTACTTTTGTTGTCCTTGTACAAATCGGCCTGCCAATGCTCCACGGAGGAGTGGTTATAGGGGAATCCCACATAACCAAGCAGAGACCAGGAGTCATCCTCCTTTGCCTCAACCTCAATTGGCTTGCCTTTCGCGTTGAGTTGAGTGCCGTCACCATATCCACGGGACGAGATCAGGTCACCCTCAGCAACGGAATAGTACGGGAACAGAGAAAGGATGAAAAACACCGCGAAAACAACCACGAGCACCAGATCCAGGATCTTGCAGAGGTCCTCGTGCTTTTCTTTCCGCAGGTTATTCATGTCTAACATACGGAACCCTCCAAGTCATAGTTTTTTGCCAAGGTTTGTATCGTGCCATCCAATATACAAATAGTAGCACAGGCATCCGTGTTTTTCAAGTTGATATTTCGAATTTTTAAAAAAACTTCCAGTTCAAAGTCCCCGTTTTTCCGAGTGCTCCGCCGGCGTTTCCGACGTTTTGGAACACTTTGGCGCTTTTCCAGTTGTCTGCAGTTGAAATCCAATAGCCTCTATGCTAAAATAACCTGGCAAAAGGAAACAAAAAGATTAAATTGTCGTTTTTTTACATTGCGAAATCCGAGATGATACACTATAATAGATTAGAAACGTGCGTGACTGCACCCTATACATTAATTACATATGGAGGATTGTGTTTCAATGGATACGAAAATGTATGATCTGACCGGCAAGGTCGCCATCATCACCGGCTCCACCCGCGGCATCGGCAACGCCATTGCCAAGCTCATGGCGGAGAACGGCGCCGCCGTAGTCATCACCGGCCGGAAGCAGGAGGCCTGCGACAAGGTCGCAGAGGAGATTGTCGCTGCAGGCGGCAAGGCCATCGGCGTGGCCACTTCCGTGGACGATCCCGCTTCCCGGGAGAATCTGGTCAAGACCACCGTGGAGAAGCTCGGCCGCATCGACATCCTTGTCAACAACGCCGGCGTGGGCGGACAGCCCAGGAACATGCTGGACATGGACGAGGCTTTCTATGACAACATCATGAACGCCGACCTGAAGGCTGTCTACTTTATGTCCCAGCTGGTGGCCCGTCAGATGAAGGAGCAGGGCCGTGAGCCCGGCGTGGATCCCTATCGTATCATCAACATGTCCTCCGCCGCCGGCATCAAGAGCCCCCGGGGCGACACGGTCTACGGCGCCGCCAAGGCTGCTGTGACCCACCTGACCCGGATCATGGCCAACGAGCTTGCCCGCTACGGCATCACCTGCAACGCCATCGCTCCCGGCTATGTGCTCACCGACATGACCAAGGACGTTATGGCCGACGAGAAGAACGTGGCTGCCGTCACCAAGATGATCTCCCTGCGGCGCTACGCCATGCCTGTGGAGATGGCCACCGTGGCCGCCTTCCTGGCCTCCCCCGCCGCGGCCTACATCACCGGCGTGCTGATCCCTGTGGATGGCGGCATGACCATCAACTGATCAACATTTCCGGCAGGGCGGCACGCCCGTTCTGCCTCCCTTCTTCGGAAGGAACCCAAACTGGACAAGGCGGCGTCAGCCGTTTTGAATAATAAACCGGGGATTCCCCAATGAAAAATGTTTTGGAGGTAACCTTATGGCAATCGGAACTTATGAACAGTACAAAGAGCGGCTCCTGAAAATGAAGCCCAACGTCTACCTGAACGGCAAGAAGATCGACCGTTCCAACGGCAAGGAGGGCGCAGAGCGTGACCTGGCCGACTGGATCGTGGGCGGCACCTATGTCATGAAGCAGTGCTACGACACCGCCAACGATCCCGAGTATGCTGATGTGTGCGTGGTCAAGGATCCCGACGGCTCCGTTCACAACCGCTGCACCCACATCAACCAGAGCGTGGATGACCTGCTGAAGAAGCAGCTCATGACCCGTCTGATCTGTCACCGGGTGGGCGGCTGCATGCAGCGCTGCATGGGCACTGACGCCATGAACGCTCTGTTCTCCGTCACCTATGACTGCGACGAGGCCTGCGGCACCGAGTACCACAAGCGTCTCCAGGCTTACATCAAGTACTGCCAGGAGTATGATCTGGTCTGCAACTGCGCCCAGACCGACGTGAAGGGCTCCCGTAACCCCAAGTACAAGAGAGCGCACCAGCAGCCCGACCCCGATCAGTTCGTGCACATTGTTGCCACTGACGTGGACGGCGTGGACATCGACGGCACCCCCACCAAGGGCATCATCGTCCGGGGCGCCAAGATCTGCAACTCCAACGCTCCCTATGTGGACGAGATCATCGTCAACCCCACCAAGTTCATGGACAGCGAAGACGCCGAGTACGCCGTTGCCTTCGCCCTGCCCGCCGACTGGGACGGCATCAAGCTCATGGCTCTGCCCGGCCAGCATCACAAGCGTCATTTCATCGAGGCTCCCTTCGCCAAGATCGGCGATGTGGAATCCCTGACCATCTTTGACGATGTGTTCGTTCCCAACAGCCGCGTCTTCATGAACGGCCTGGAGAACGAGGGCGTTTGCCGCTATGCCGGCTACCTGGCCCTGATGTTCGCCCACTATCACAGACATTCCTACACCGGCTGTAAGACCGCCGTGTCCGAGTGCATCGCCTCCCAGGCCGCTCTGGTGGCCGAGGTCAACGACATCGCCAAGCAGAGCCATGTCCGCGACAAGCTGTGCGA
>CACYXZ010000146.1 GCA_902778525.1 Oscillospiraceae bacterium
ATGTAAATGGAAACATTGTCAGTATGCCTAGACATGCTCCTTTTGCGGCGTCTGGGAGTCATTATATAAAGATGACTTTAAAGGCTCATTCAAAAGCAGAATTGATCTTTTATCTGAACGCACCGGGCAGATCCGAACTGAAAGACCATATGCGGTATTTCAGTGAGTATTCCGTAAAAGCTGGAAAAAACGATCTTCTTCGGGTCCACAGGCAGCAGGCGGCCCAAAATCCACCCGGCCTTGACGCCCAGCTGCTTCAGCTGTCCCATTCCTGATTCTCCTCCTTCGGGTTTTTCAGCCGGTCCCGGTACCGGACGATCACCGCGATCCGGAACAGCAGGATCGCCGTCTCCGCCACGGAGACCAGCGCCCCCAGGGTGACCATGCTGAGATGGCCGGTGAAATACAGCGCCACAAGATTGAAAATGTGCAGGCAGGAGCCGAACACCACCGAATAGTTGGCGTACCGGCTCAGTCCCATGGCGCCCAGCATCGGGAACCCCAGGATATAGCTGGGCAGGATCACGGCCACCACCGGCAGCATGGCCCGCAGCACCGGCGCCACCGGCCCGTATTCCGGCCCGAAGAACCAGATGCACAGGGGCTCCGCCCAGATAAACACCACCGCGCAGCCCAGCAGGATCACCGGCTCCATCACCATCAGCACCCGCTTGACCAGCCTGAAATCCCGGTTTCTGGTCATGTAGGGATAGAGGCTGTCGGAGACGGGGGACAGGCCGTTCTTGGCGGTGGTCACCAGCTTGTCCGCCCCCACGTAGAAGGCCGTGACCGTGCCGGCGGAGAGGATATCCAGGATGATCGTGTTGGCCGCCGTATAGGCGGTGGTGGCGATCCGGGACAGGAAGAAGGTCATGGACCGGCGCAGATTCCGCCAGACCTCCCGGGGACTGCACCGGACAAACCGGATCCCCAGGCGCCGGAACAGGTGGATGTAGACGCCCAAAAGAGCGGCGGTGTTCCCGATGATGTTGAGCAGGGGCACAAGATAATAGTCCTCCGGCCCCCGAAGCAGCAGGAAGATCATCACCGTGAAGAACAGCTTGATCAGCACCGTCCGCAGGGTGATGGCGCCCATCTGCTCGATCCCCCGGTACAGGTAGTCCGGGATCAGGGAATTGACCGCCGTGGCCAGGAAGAACAGGCCGAAAAACAGGGTGTGCTCCGTCCATCGGGGCACCAGACGGCACAGCGCCAGCAATACCGCGCCGGAGACCGCCGTCAGCAGCAGCTTGTTCAGCGTCACCGCGGTAAAGATCCGGGACAGCCGCTTCCGGTCCTCCCGGAAGGCGGAGACCTCCTCCGTCGCCGACAGGATGAACCCGAAGTCGATGACCAGCTGGAAGTAGACCATGATGGACGCGGCAACGCCCAGGAGCCCGTACTTCTCCGGCTGCAGCACCCGGGTCTCATAGGGCACCACGATAAAGCTCATGACATAGGTGGAGAAAGTCAGGATATAGAGCATGACCGTATTCTTCAGCAGCACGCCTTTTTTCCCGCTCAGTTGAAGCTTTCTCACCGCACTCAGAACCTCCCGTCCTTGATCATGAAGAGCCATCGGATCATCCGGTACTGCCTGCGCTGCAGCAGCGCCAGAAGAAGCCGGTGCCGCCGGGGAAACTGCCGCACCCGGGGATTGTCCGCCCAGCGGGGAAACGTCCGCTCCATGTATTCCCGCAGCTCCCGAAGGACCGGGCTGCGGCAGTCGGTCCGCAGGACCCGGACCGACGCGGTCAGCAGCAGGTGCTTGACCGCCACCGCCTCCAGCTCCGTGTCGAATCTGCCGTCCGTCTCCGAGGAGAACCACGTCCGCAGGCGCTCCACCGCATCGATGATCTCCAGATTCCGGGACGTGTCGGCATTCCGGGTGATAGACCCCTCCCGAACCACATAATAATACAGCTCCGCGTCCGTGGCGGTGATGGTCCGCGCCACGGCCAGCAGCTTCCCCGTAGTGGCCAGATCCTCATACCAGATCCTCTCCGGATAGCGGATCCCGTGCTCGAGGAACAGGGCGCGCCGCCAGAGCTTGTTCCAGGCGTTGGGCGACGCCAGCAGCAGCTCCGGAAAATGCGCCAGATCCGTCACCTGTCCCAGGGGAAGCCGGTCCTCCGGCGGCCGGGTAATGGTCCCGCCGGAATCCACGAGATAGCCGAACACAGTCAGGTCGATCCCCTGTTCCATAAAGGGCCGCAGGGTCCGGACCGTATCCGGCGCAAGATAGTCGTCGCTGTCCACAAACAGCACATATTCCCCTGCCGCGGCCTCCAGGCCCGCGTTCCGGGCGTAGCCCAGACCGCCGTTGGGCTAGTGGAGGACCAGGATCACCTCCGGATGGGCCGCGGCATACCCGTCGCAGAGGGCTCCGCTTTTCCCGTCGGTGGAACCGTCGTCCACCAGCAGGATCTCGCAGTCCGCCAGTTCCTGGGCCAGCAGGGAATCCACGCACTTCGGCAGGTATTCCGCCACGTTATACACCGGAACCACAATGCTCAGCTTCATTGCTCCGCTCCTTCGTCAACATAGTCCCGGCCGCTCAGACGCCAGATCAGCGCCAGAACAGCCGACAGGTAAAAGGACGCCTCCGGCCGGCGCAGAACGCCAGCCGTAAACACACAGTACGCCATCAGCAGGCAGAAGGCCATGCCCGCCGCCGCGGCTCTCATGGTGAAGTACCGCCGGAAATCCCGGATCAGGCACCGGAGGACCCGCCAGACAAAGTACAGCAGGAAGCCCGCCATAGCCGCAAGGCCCACGGCGCCGTAGAGGAAGAAAATCCCGGGGAAATCGTTTTCCACATCGAATATCTCACCGTCGTAGGTCATCCGGGACAGCTCCGTGCCGAACAGTTTTGCGGCAAAGGGATACTCCTCCATCAGGAGCCTGCAGTAGAGGACCTTCTGGGGCCGGGCCGCGGTGATGGTCCGCACGTCCCGGGTATAGCCGTAGGCCTCCATCACCCGCTCCGTGCCGAACCGGGCGCAGATCTTCGGCGCGTAGAACTCATAGATATACTGGAGCGCCTTCTGATCGGCTTCTATCCGTCCGGAATCCGTCTCGGGATCGGAGGTGAGCTCCTCCTCCGCCTCCTGCTTCGCTTTTTCATAGATGCCCGCTTCCCACCCCTGCTTGAGATCCATCTCGCTGTTGTAGGTGTGCTGATTGAGATACATGGGCGACAGGCGCACCGCCGCGACGCACAGGATCACCCCGGCCAGAAGAACCGCCGCCCTGGGGATCGTAAACTTTTTGGTGAGGATCATCGTCAGGATCGCGCCGGCCGCCGTGACCAGTATGGCGCCGAAGGCCAGCCGGGTCCCAAGGAAGTACAGCTGGAGAAATCCGGCTGCGGTGGTGAGGATCAGAAGCGGCAGCCGCTCCCGGCGGCAGGCGTAGAGCACCGCCACCGGCGTCAGGGCGCTGAGGATCGCGCTCTGGGCGTTGGAATTCGCCGCCCAGCCCATGATCCCGTACTGGTTGTAGCTGTAGGTCATGGCGGAGGTCCCCGTCACGACGCTCAAAAGCACGCCGGCGGAGATCAGCCAGAAGTTCAGGATCAGCGCCCGTTCCATGGTCCGGAGCAGCGCGGGCTTCCGCCGGAGGAACACCACAAAACAGCAGGTAAACAGCGGCATCTGGAGCACCCGGACAAAGTTGGTCAGGTCGGAGATCCGGTCTTCATAGCCCACCGAGGCGCACACCGCCATATGGCACAGCCAGAACAGCCCGCAGGCCGCGCCGCCGAAGATCCAGAGCCGCTTCCGCCCGGACAGCAGAAATCCCGCCAGCACCACCACGGCCAGCACGCCGAAACGAAGAAGCAGAGTCAGGGTGTTCCCCCCGCCCGTCCGGGCCGTCCAGTAGGACAGGATATTCAGCAGCGGCTGCAGCGCGAAAAGCACATAGACGGCCGGTTCCGGATTTGCCGAAAGCCGCGCTTTGATCGTTGAAATGTTTCCGGCATTGTTCATACGATACGCATCTCCGTTTCTGAATCCCAGCGGGTATACCACCACAGCAGCGCCAGCGCCGCCGACAGATAGAAGGAGGCGTTGGGCCGGCGCAGCAGGCCGGCAGTGAACAGCGCGTGCAGGAATCCGCAGGCAAGCATGATGCATACGGCGGCGGTTTCCGGGCAGGCATACCGGCGGAAATCCCGGAAAAGGGCCCGAAACAGCCGCCAGGCAAACCACCCCAGATACAGGACCATCAGGCCCAGTCCTGCATAACCATAGAGATACAGGATCCCATAGAGGTCATTTTCCACGTCGAAGGTCTGCCCCTTCCAGATCATCTCCGGATAGCTCAGACCGAACCACCGGGAGGTCCCGGGGCTCTCCCGCAGCAGCAGCTCGCAGTAGCTGCGCTTGACCAGCCGCACGTCCGCCAAAACGGCGGCGTCGGTGGTATAGTCAAAGTACTCCGCCACGGTGTCCAGTCCGAACCGGTCCACCAGGCCGTTCAGCCGGTCGTCATACACATAAGTCAGATATTCGCTGCCCTCGGTGCCGAATTCCTCGATGCCCTGCAGGGTCAGCGCTTCATACCGCTCCTGCCGGGCCGCCGCGTTCTCCGCCATCCGGTCCCGGTTCTGCTTCATGGGCGACACGAAGAAGCCGGCGCCGCAGAAAAGAACGCACAGCACCACCACCGCTGCCTGCTTTTTTCTCTTCCGTT
Organism: Oscillospiraceae bacterium; assembly: GCA_902778525.1. Taxonomy (GTDB): domain Bacteria; phylum Bacillota; class Clostridia; order Oscillospirales; family Oscillospiraceae; genus HGM13006. The sequence goes on from CACYXZ010000146.1 coordinate 4,699, forward strand.
CCCACAGTAGAAACGCCGCCGCAAGACCGAACCCCGTCAGAAAGATGGCCAGATAGGAGAGCCGGGTGGCAAAGAGATACAGCTCCGCGAACCCCACCGCCGCCACAAGGGCCGTTTTCCAAAGTTTCTCCTCCTCCATGGCAAAGCACATTACCGGAGGAAACAGCATGGTGAGGACCGCGCTCTGGGCGCTGGGCAGATAAAACCAGCCGAGGACGCCGATCCCCTTGTTGGCGTAGGTGTGGGGGTCCGTTCCGGTGAGGACGCTGAGAAGCTCCACCGCCGCAATGAGGAAGAAGGACGCCGTCAGGCCCAGATACATGGATCTCCGGCCGTTTTCTGCTCTTTTAAGGAACACCGCCAGGGAAAAGGTCATCAGCGGGATCTGGTACACCCGGATATAATTGGTCAGGTCCGAGACCGCG
>CACYXZ010000147.1 GCA_902778525.1 Oscillospiraceae bacterium
GTCCATCAGGTTCTTCATAATGATGTTGCCCGCGTTCTTTGCCCGGGTGAAGCCGGTTTCCACCATGGCGAAGCCCGCCTGCATCCAAAACACCAATGCCGCACCGATCAAAAACCAAAATTCCACTGTCATAATAAATTCCTTCTTTCGTTCAGATTTTTATAGATCGAAACGAAAGCGCCATTGATCTCGTTTCAGATTTGATATGTTTACACGACGCCGAAGAGCAGGTCCCCATAGGTGGGGAAGGGCCAGTATTCCGAGGAGGTGCAGCCCTCCGCCTCGTCGCAGGGGGCGCGGAGCACATCCATGGCGGGAAGAATCTGATCCCGGATGAAGCAGGCCTCCTCTGTGATGTCCTCCATGGTGTCAAACTGCTCCGTGAGAAGCGCCAGAACGTCTGTGGCCTCGTCGATCTGATCCGCCAATCCGGAGAGCTTCTTCACCAGCTTCGTCTCATAGCCGCAGGAGACTCCCAGGGCCTGCTTTCCGGTCAGAGCGGAAGCCAGTGCCGCGCCGTAGCCGGAGACGGCGGGAAGGATCAGCTTCCGGGCCATATCCACCATGGTCAGGGCCTCGATGCGGACGGATTTGCAGTAGTTCTCCAGCTGGATCTCGTAGCGAGACCGGAGCTCCGCCTCCTGGAATACCTTCTGGCCCATGAGCATCTCCATGTTCTTTTTGTCCAGCAGGTAAGCCATGGCGTCCGGGGTGGTCTTCAGGTTCAGCAGGCCCCGCTGTTCCGTGGCCTCAGCGATCCAGGCGTCGTCATAGCCGTTGCCGTTGAAGATGATGCGCTTGTGGGCCGTGATGGTAGTCCGGATCAGGTCGTGGAGGGCGGAGTCAAAGTCCTCCGCCTTCTCCAGCTGGTCGGCCATATCCCCCAGCACGGCCGCCACAGCGGCGTTGAGCATGATGTTGGCGCAGGCGATGGAGTTGGAGGAGCCCACCATACGGAACTCAAACTTGTTTCCCGTAAAGGCAAAGGGCGAGGTGCGGTTCCGGTCGGTGGTGTCCCGGGTGAACCGGGGCAGGGCGTCCACGCCCAGCTTGATGCGCTTTCTCTCCGTGCCCGCATAGGGTGCGTCGGCCTCAATGGCGTCCAGGATGGCCTGCAGCTCCTCTCCGAGGAAAATGGAGATGACCGCGGGGGGCGCTTCGTTGGCGCCCAGACGGTGGTCGTTCCCGGCGGTGGCGACGGAAAGCCGCAGCAGGCTCTGATACTCGTCCACCGCCCGGATCACCGCCACCAGGAACAGCAGGAACTGGACGTTCTCATGGGGCGTGTCTCCGGGGGACAGCAGGTTCACCCCGGTGTCCGTGGCCATGGACCAGTTGTTGTGCTTGCCGGAGCCGTTGACGCCCGCAAAGGGCTTCTCGTGGAGCAGACACACCAGCCCGTGGCGGGTTGCCACCTTCCGCATGATCTCCATGGTCAGCTGGTTGTGGTCCGTGGCGATGTTGGTGGTGGTGTAGATGGGAGCCAGCTCATGCTGGGCCGGGGCTACCTCATTGTGCTCGGTCTTGGCCAGGATACCCAGCTTCCAGAGCTCCTGGTTCAGGTCGTCCATATAGGCCTGCACTCTGGGCTTGATGGAGCCGAAGTAGTGGTCATCCAGTTCCTGGCCCTTGGGAGGCTTGGCGCCGAACAGGGTCCGGCCTGTATAGAGAAGGTCCGGGCGCTGCTTGAAGGTCTCCTCGTCCACCAGGAAGTATTCCTGTTCCGGGCCCACGGAAGTGGTGACCCGTTTGACGTTCGTCTTTCCGAAGAGCCGAAGGATCCGCAGGGCCTGCCTGTTGATGGCGTCCATGGACCGCAGCAGCGGCGTCTTCTTGTCCAGCGCTTCACCACCGTAGGAGCAGAAGGCCGTGGGGATGCACAGGGTCTTTCCCTTGATGAAGGCGTAGCTGGTGGGGTCCCAGGCGGTGTAGCCTCTGGCTTCAAAGGTGGCCCGCAGGCCGCCGGAGGGGAAGGAGGACGCGTCCGGCTCTCCCTGAATCAGCTCTTTGCCGGAGAATTCCATGATCACCCTTCCGTCCGGGGAGGGGGAGATAAAGCTGTCGTGCTTCTCGGCGGAGGTGCCGGTGAGGGGCTGGAACCAGTGGGTAAAGTGGGTTGCGCCCTTCTCCACCGCCCAGTCCCGCATGGCGGAGGCCACAGCGCTGGCCACATTCGGATCCAGAGGTGCGCCGCCCTCGATGGTCTGTTTCAGGGAATTGTACACCTTCCCGGGCAGCCTGGCCCGCATGACCTGATCGTCAAATACCATACTCGCAAAGATTTCCGGTACGCTCATATTGTTCACCCTTTCTTTGAATTGACAAAACAAAAAAGAGACATCGGCGTCAGGGGGCAAAAACCCCTCTGAGACGCCAATGTCTCAACGCCTACATCATACACCACAGAAAGAAATCAGTCAAGCGGCAATCCTTCAAATTTTGATGCAAAAGCAGGGAATACTTTGTGCAAAATGCAAGATTGACAACTATCACTTGCATATTGTATGATGTGGGCAGGAACGACGGCGTTCTCCGCGGGGTAAGTATACCCTGCCGAGGGACGCCGCCGTTCCCTTTTTATATGTATGTGATTGGAGTTGATCGTATGAGTATGCTGGAAGGCCGGATTCGGATTCCCTCGGGCTGCGCCATCTCCGCTGTAATCTCCAGAGAGGGACGACGCATGACCGGGGAGAAGATCATCGAGAGCATGCGTCCCATGCACGAACGGTCCAATGGTCTGGGCGGCGGGTTTGCAGGCTACGGCATCTACCCGGAATACAAGGACCTGTTTGCCTTGCACATCTTCTATGACGGGGAGCTCTGCCGGGCAGCGTGCGAGGCCTATCTCCGGGATCATCTGGAGATCGTCAAGGGGGAGATCATCCCCACCCGGAAGATCCCCAACATCACCGACGAGCCGCTGATCTGGCGCTACTTCGTGACTCCGCTCCGTTCCGTGCTGGCCTCCCGGCAGCTGGATGAAAACGAGTTCCTCGCCCGGATTGTCATGCACATCAACACCCATTTACAGGGGACCTATGTGTTTTCCTCGGGAAAGAACATGGGGGTCTTCAAGGCGGTGGGCTTCCCAGAGGATGTTGGAGCGTTCTACCGTCTGGAGGAATATGAGGCCTACTGCTGGACCGCTCACGGAAGATACCCCACCAACACCCCCGGCTGGTGGGGCGGGGCCCATCCCTTTGCGCTGCTGGACCGGACCATCGTCCACAACGGAGAGATCTCCTCCTACGACGCCAACCGGCGGTACATCGAGATGTTCGGCTACAAATGTACCCTCCAGACAGACACGGAGGTCATCACCTATATCGCCGACTTCCTCCAGCGGAAGCAGGGCCTCTCCCTGACGGAGCTTGCCTCGGTGATCGCGGCGCCCTTCTGGTCCACCATCAAGCGGAAGCCCACGGAGGAGGAGCGCTTGAATCTGAGCTTTCTCCGGAAGGTTTATCCCAGTCTGCTGATCACCGGCCCCTTCTCCATCATTCTGGGCTTTGAGGGCGGACTGATGGCCCTCAACGACCGGCTGAAGCTCAGAAGCATGGTTGTGGGAGAAAAGGACGATCTGACCTTCATCGCCAGCGAGGAGGCCGCCATCCGTGCCATGGAGCCGGAGGCCGAGAACATCTGGTCCCCAGCCGGCGGAGAGCCGGTGATCGTGACCGTGAAAGAGGGGTGTTACTGATGCCTGGAATCAACTATTTTTACCCGGAGTTCGAAGTGGTGCGGAATGACGCCCGGTGCATCCGCTGTCAGGTCTGCGCCCGACAGTGCGCCAACGAGGTCCATTCCTATGACCCGGAGCGGGACCTGATGCTCAGCGACGAGAGCAAGTGCGTCAACTGTCAAAGGTGCGTATCCCTCTGCCCTACCCGGGCGCTGAAGATCGTCAAATCCGACTGCCGTCTGCGGGAGAACGCCAACTGGGAAGGCGACACCATCCGGGAGGTCTACAAACAGGCTCTTTCCGGCGGCGTGCTGCTCTCCTCCATGGGCAATCCGAAAAACTATCCGGTCTATTGGGATAAGATCCTCATCAACGCCTCTCAGGTGACCAACCCCTCCATCGATCCCCTCCGGGAGCCCATGGAGACCCGGGTGTTCCTGGGAAAGAAGCCGGAGAAGCTGGAGCGGGACGAAAACGGCAACCTCAAATGCGAGCTGACGCCCCAGCTGGAGCTCAGTATGCCGGTGATGTTCTCCGCCATGAGCTACGGCTCCATCAGCTACAACGCCCACGAGTCTCTGGCCCGGGCCTCAAAGGAGTTGGGCATCTACTACAATACCGGCGAGGGCGGTCTCCACGAGGACTTCTATGTCTACGGTCCCAACACCATCGTGCAGGTGGCCTCCGGACGCTTCGGCGTCCACCGGGACTATATGGAGGCGGGCGCCGCGGTGGAGATTAAGATGGGTCAGGGGGCCAAGCCGGGCATCGGCGGGCATCTGCCCGGCACCAAGGTCGGTCCGGATGTATCCCGTACCCGTATGATCCCGGAGGGCTCCGACGCCATCTCCCCCGCCCCCCATCACGACATCTACTCCATCGAGGACCTACGGCAGCTGGTCTACTCCATCAAGGAGGCCACCGGCCATAAGAAGCCCGTCATCGTCAAGGTGGCGGCAGTTCACAATATCGCGGCCATTGCCAGCGGCATCGCCCGGTCCGGAGCAGACATCATCGCCATCGACGGCTTCCGGGGCGGCACCGGCGCGGCACCCACCCGGATCCGGGACAGCGTGGGTATTCCCATTGAACTGGCTCTGGCGGCGGTGGATCAGCGGCTCCGGGACGAGGGCATCCGCGGAAACGTCTCCCTGGTGGTGGGCGGTTCTATCCGGTCGTCGGCGGACGTGGTAAAGGCCATCGCCCTGGGAGCCGACGCCTGCTATATCGCCACGGCGGCCCTGCTGGCTCTGGGCTGTCACCTCTGCCGTACCTGTCAGACCGGCAACTGCAACTGGGGCATCGCCACTCAGAAACCGGAACTGGTGAAGCGGCTGAACCCGGACCTGGGCTACAAGCGGCTGGTCAATCTCATGACCGCATGGAACCACGAAATCAAGGAGCTCATGGGCGGCATGGGCATCAACTCCATGGCTCTGCGGGGCAACCGTCTGATGCTCCGGGGCGTGGGCCTCACGGATGCGGAGCTGCGGATTCTGGGCATCTCCCACGCGGGGGAATAGGGGGAACGACATGAAACGAGTGTATGTGAACGAGAAATGGTGCCTGGGGTGCCATCTGTGCGAATACAACTGCGCCTTTGCCAACTCCGGAGAGACGGACATGGCCAAGGCCCTGCGGGGGAAGGTCATCCATCCCCGCATCCATATCGAGGAGCAGGGAGAGATCCACTACGCCGTGTCCTGCCGGCACTGCAGCGACCCGCTGTGCGTCAGGAGCTGCATCTCCGGGGCGCTGTCCATCCAGGACGGAACGGTGAAGATCGACCACGACAAATGCGTGGGCTGCCTGACCTGTGTACTGGTGTGTCCCTATGGAGCGGTGGCGCAGGGACCGGACGGTGCGGCCACGAAATGCGAGCTCTGCCTGCAGAACGCCTGCGGCGCCCCGGCCTGCGCGGCGGGGTGTCCCAACAACGCAATCGTCTATGAGGAACGAGAGGAGGTATCGGCATGAAGCGCTATGTGATCGTGGGCGGCGGCATCGCAGGCATCCACTGCATTGAGGGGATCCGCAGCGTGGACCGGTCGGGCAGCATCACGCTGATCTCCGCTGAAGCCGATTCCAACTACGGCCGTCCTCTGATTTCCTACTATCTGGAGGGGGCCACGGACGAGGAGAAGATGTCCTACCGGGGAAATGACTTCTATGAAAGAAACGGTGTCACAGTCATCCACGGCGTCTCCGCTGAGAAGCTGAACCCCGCGGCAAAGGCCGTAACCCTGTCCGACGGGCAGACTCTCCCCTATGACGCCCTGTGCGTAGCGGCGGGCTCGGGCCCCTTTGTGCCGCCCTTTGCCGGATTGGATACCGTCCCGCAGGAGAAGAAGTTCACCTTTATGACCCTTGCCGACGCCAGAGGGCTGATGCAGGCCGTGACACCGGAGAGCCAGGTGCTGATCATCGGCGG
>CACYXZ010000148.1 GCA_902778525.1 Oscillospiraceae bacterium
GGGTACTCCCGGCGGATGAATCGGGCAAACAGCGGGTCCTTTCCCGGCTCCCACAGAACGCCCCCGGGCTTTGTCAGGATCAGTACCACCTTGTCGCAGCCCAGCTCGAAAGCCTTCTGGATCGGGATCGGATCACCCAGTGCCCCGACGTAATAACAGACGCCCTTTACCCAATATGGGTGACAGACAAATGGAATCGCGGAGGAGGCCTTCAGAATGCTGTAGTCATCCTGAGCCATGTCCGCCTTGGTAAAATACCAGGGCTTGCCGGAAACGGCGTCCGTGGCGACCACGATCAGCTCCGCCGGATTTGCCATCAGGGCGGGATAATCCAGTGGGTTTTCCCCATCGGCATTACTGAGCGTCTCGTATACATAGTCCAGATCCAGATAGGATTTCTTGCGGATGAAATTCCCCGGACTCATATATTCCTTTCGGAAGGGATAATCCGTATAGAACGGATAATTCCGTTTCTTCTGCCCGGCCATATAGGAGGTACAGTTGGCGCTCCCGGCGGACACGCCTATGCACACGTCAAAGTGGATCTTTTCATCCAGGCAGCGGTCAAAAATGCCTGCGGCATAGACGCCCCGGAGGCCGCCGCCCACATCTACAACTCCGATTCTCATGTCTTGTCCTCCTGAAATCATTCAGCTTTATTTAACAGTCGCTTTTCTTTCAAACTCTTTACAAGCTTGCTGTTATAGATCCGGGCATCGGGAAATGCATAAAGCGCACGGCGCACGACAGCGGATTCTTTCTGCAAAAGTGTATGAACAGCAGCGGTAATTGCTTCGGTGCTATCCCCCTCAACATGTTCTGCCCGGACTCGGATACGAATAAGGGCCCAGCTGGAAATGCCTGTATCTGTGATCATCATCACACACAGGATCACGCACAGGTAATCCAAAACAGATATTGAGACCTTGGAAAGCAGATTGAAAAACCATGGTTTCAGGCAATAGATCATGACTAGTCCCAACAGTCCAAATGGAACCAATGTATCTGCACTGACCCGACCATTGAGTTGAAATCGCCGCCCTGTATAGTCCCACCAGCGGGCATGAAACAGTTTTTCCATCAGGAAACTGGTGACATACTCCAGTGTTCCACAGATTAAAATTGCAAGGCCAAAAACGGCGAACGGTGAATCCTCATATCGGGATAGCAGCATCGTTACACTGACTGCACCAACGCCATAGATCGGGCAGTAGGGACCGATCAGAAATCCACGGTTGATAAATCGATGCAGCTGAACCTGTTTGCAGACAACCTCCAGACACCATCCCAGGATCGCAGAAACAAAGAACAGGAGTAGATAATACTTCAGTTCTGTCTCCATCGGGCGTCACTCCTTTGTCCTGAATCATTACATTTCTCGATACTTTGCCATCATGGAGGAAAACAGTTCCTTGGTGGAGGGCGGCGTATAAGTGATGGCGTTGGCACCTGCTTCAATGGTCTTTCGGATGGAATCCGGTTTGTTGCCGCCGCTGGCGATGATGGCAACATCCGGGTAGCTTCTCCGGATTCCCCGAACGATCTCCGCTGTGTCCGGACCGCCAGCCACATTGAGAATGTTGGCCCCGGCCCGAAGGCGGGCACGAATGTCTGTATGATCGTTGACCACGGTGATGATCACCGGAATGTCCACGGCCCGACTGACTGCCAGCAGATTCACGTCGGACACCGGAGCATTGAGCACCACACCCATAGCTCCCTGACACTCCACGTCCTTTGCCAGAGAGACCGTCCGCAGGCCCTTGGTGGTGCCGCCGCCCACGCCGCAGAATACCGGAACATGAGCCGCATTGATGATGGCGGCGGAGATGGACTGCTGGGGTGTAAAGGGATAGACCGCGAACACTGCATCAGCGTCGCAGTTTTTGATAATTGCGAGATCCGTGGTAAACACCATGGATTTGATGCGCCTTCCATTGATCACAATACCGCTGCACTCAAAGCACTCCTTCGGCATCCGAAGAATATGCCGGAGGGAGCTGTCCACTGTGGGCACTTTGTTTTTTCGATCATCCATGCCTGCACCTTCTTTCATGAGATTAGTATCATGGCGTTCTTGTGTTTCATTCCCATCATATTCTGACACACGCCCGCACACAATGGGCAAAACAGCCCGAATGCCTATATTCACAGAATTAGCGCCGTTTTTAGTCATTTCACGAACATTGTCCATTCAAAAGCAGAATACAACGATGACAAAGCATTGAGGCTAAGCGATTCAGTGGGAATAAGATGATGAAGTTGATCGGAGGACTGAAGCTAGGCGGCTCCAGTCCTCCGATTATAATATGGTGGATTCCGTCGGAATCCGCCCCATCCCATTACGCGATCTTTATGCTCACGATTCGTCGGTCAGTCCTTTTGTCTGGATCAGGAATTTCACGCTGCCGTCAGCTCCGGCAGGCAGATCGGAGTAGCTGTTATACCCACGGCCAAGGGCCTGGAGCGCCGCCAGCCGGTCATGGAGCAGCGGAATGCTGTCCCGGTACAGATTCGTCAGTCTGGAAATGCCCTCCTTCTGGAATTCCTCCATACCGTCATGGAGTTCCTGCGCGCCATCCCGCAGCTCAGTGGCCCCGTCATGGAACTGCTGAATGCCGTCACGCAGGGCGGTAGCGCCTTCGAGCAGTGTCTCCGTGCCGTCCGCAAGGGTTCCGCTTCCCGTGGACAACGAATTTGCGCCGCTTTGGAGACTGGATGCTCCGCTGGCCAACGATGTGGTGCCTGCATGTAGTGTGCTTGCCCCGCTTGCAAGCGTCCATGCGCCCTTTGAAAGCTGTTCTCCGCCGGAAACTGCCGTATTCAGTCCTTCGCTCAGTGCGGCAGCACCGCTGGCAGCACTGCCCAAGCCTTCATCCAGGGCTTTCACCCCGGTGGCAGCACTGTCCATTCCACTGGAGAGGTCAGATGCTCCGGAGGCAACTTGGCTGATTCCCGAAGAAAGCGAACCCGCACCGCCGGAGGCATTGTCGATCCCCAATGTCAGCGAGGCGGTTCCGGAGGCAACCTGGCTGATACCGTCGGTCAGAGCAGAGGCACCATCCGCCGCCCGACTGACGCCATCCGCCAGGCCTGCGGCCCCGCTGGACGCTGTATCAATGCTCTGGGAGAGCGCAGATGCACCGTCCCGCACCTGGGATGCGCCGGAGGATAGATTGTATGGACCGCTCTGAGCAGAGGATATCTTCAGCTCCCTGCTGTGCGCCGCATGCACACAGCAGGGAGAGAACCAGCGCCAGTGCCAACAGCCGGTGTATTTGCCTCATGGCTCAATTTCCCTTGCCGTGAATTGCTTTGATGATCGCGGTGGCCACCGCTGCTGTTGCCACCGCGCCGCCCGCGATCCCGACGGCTTTCCGGTTATCCTGTACAGTTTCCCGAACCGCCTGGGCCCTTACGGTCACTGGCGTCCTTTCCGGCAACTCTCCGATGACATTGTACTGGCGCAGGAGCTTTTCAATGTCCGTATGCTCAAGCTTCTTGAGACCAAGCTCCACGGCCTTGCGGACGGCGGGGTTCATCTCACTGTCCGTCAGAGGCTTTCCGTCCCGCAGGGCGATGGTGGCGTTCAGCAGATCCCGCACGTCATAGGTGCTGCCCCAGACCTCCGGTACACCCCGGTCCACGTCCAAAAGGGTGTACACAGCCTCCATGCCGGTGCGGATGGAGTATTCCGTGGTGAAGATGGTGTCCCGTTCGGTTTCTGCAAACTGTCCCAGAAATGCGAAGTTCACCGCGCCCTCCGGCACCACCTGTGGCCGGTCTCCTGCTTCTCTGGGCATGAAGAAGGCCGTGATATAAGGCATCATCACCGGGACCGTGTTGCAGCTATTGGCAGCCAGCTCGGGAATGTCATGAATGGGAACGCCCAGATGGTACAACCATTCCTGGCAGATCTCCTCGCCGGTACAGTCCCGCATGGGCTTTTTCACATAGTCGCCGGGCTTGTCAGTGAACAGGCCATAGACCCACACCAGACACTGATTCTTGGGCTGAGACCGGAACTGGGGCTGACGGTTGATGGTCCAGCTCAGGAGCCAGCCGGAATCCCGGCAGGTGACGATGCCGCCGGTGACCACCTTGCCGCTGAAGGGGTCCCGCTTGCAAATGGACTTGATATAGGGGATCACCTTGTCATCCAAGGTGGTCACTGTGGCGCTCATCCAATTGGTCTGCTCCGGGTCAGAGCAGAACTTCTCGGGGTGACCGAAGGACGGGTCCTGGGCGGCGATTTTTTTCCACATATCCCAACCGCCGCCGGGCTTCAGCTCCGTGTTGTATGGAGCCGCCTCGGTCTGGGAACCCATGGTGGAGTTCTCCACGCAGCCGCCGTTTGTGATGAACACCAGGTCGTCCTCAGTGAGCCCGATGACCTCCTCCTCGCCGTCCACGATGGTGTCAATGGCCACGGCCTGCTTCCGTCCTCCCTGGATGTCGAAGCGGACGTTCACGACCTTCACACCGTAGTGGAACTGGACGCCGTGATCCTCCAGATATTTTGTCATAGGCAGGATCATGGACTCGTACTGGTTGTACTTGGTGAACCGCAGGGCCGTAAAGTCCGGCAGGCCGCCGATGTGGTGGACGAACCGCTGCATATACCGCTTCATTTCCACAGCGGAGTGCCAGTTTTCAAAGGCGAACATGGTGCGCCAGTACATCCAGAAGTTTGTATCCAGCACTTCTTCGTCAAAGACGTCGGTGATCCGCTTGTTGTAGAGGTCCTCCTCCGGGGTCAGGTACAGCTTCATCAGCTCCATGGCCCCCTTGTCGGACAGGCCGAACTTCTTGTCGGTGTGGGCGTCCTGACCCTGCTTCTCCGTGGCACGGCACAGGGAGTAGTTGGGGTCGGCCTTGTTCAACCAGTAATACTCGTCCAAAACGCTGACGCCCTCAGTCTCGATGGAGGGGATGGAGCGAAACAGGTCCCACATGCACTCGAAGTGGTTGTCCATCTCCCGGCCGCCCCGCATAACGTAACCCACATCACTGTAGTAAAGACCATCGCAAGCGCCGCCGGCCACCGGGTCCTTCTCCAGAACGTGGATCATTTCGCCCTTCATCTGTCCGTCCCGGACCAGATAGCAGGCGGC
>CACYXZ010000149.1 GCA_902778525.1 Oscillospiraceae bacterium
CTCCGCCGTTCCCCGTTTGTGGGAGGCAGTCACTTTTTTCACGGGGATATTCTGCCGGATGGCGTCGCACACATGGGCCTCGCACATGCTGCAGGCCATCCCCTCGATGGTCAGCGTGGTTTTGTACATCTGTATTCCCTCTTTCCGGTCGATCCGGGGGACAGGCAAACCTGTCCCCCGGTCCTTCAGTGTTTATGGCAGCTTCCGCCCATCGGGCAGCTTCCGCAGGAACCCCCGCAGGAGGACCCTCCCTGTTTTTTTGTTTTCGCCATACCCCGGATGATCCATCCCACCAGCAACAGCAGCAGGACGGAGATCACGATGGTAGATAGATTCTGCGTCAGCCATACAGCCATAAAAACAGCTCCTTAGGGAGATCACACCCGGACTTTTTCCGTCAGCGTCGTGGCCTCCCGATACTTTTTGAAGAACAGCATATAGATCATGCCCGCCAGGAACGCCAGGGCGAAGATCAGTCCGATGACATTGACGTTTCCGGTAAACAGGCCGCCGAACTGGTTGACCATCAGCGCGATCACATAGGCAAAGCCGCACTGATAACCGATGGCGAACCAGGTCCACTTGGCGTTGTTCATCTCCCGCTTGATGGCGCCGATGGCCGCGAAGCAGGGGGCGCAGAGCAGATTGAACACCAGGAAGGAATAGCCGGTCACGCCGGTAAAGGCAGCCGCCAGGGTGGCGTAGGTGGAAACCTCCCCGCCGCCGTAGAGGATGCCCATGGTGCCGACGATGTTCTCCTTGGCCACAAGGCCGGTGATGGAGGCCACAGCCGCCTGCCAGTTGCCCCAGCCCAGAGGTGCGAAGATCCAGGCGATGGCGCCGCCGATGGCCGCAAGGATGGAGGCGTCCAGCTCATCCTCGGACAGCATCCGGAAGGTGCCGTCCACCCAGCCGAAGTAGGAGGTGAACCAGACCAGGATGGTGGACAGCAGGATGATGGTACCGGCCTTCTTGATGAAGGACCAGCCGCGCTCCCACATGGAGCGGAGCACGTTGCCCAGAGTGGGCATGTGATAGGGGGGCAGCTCCATGACGAAGGGAGCCGGCTCTCCAGCGAACATTCTGGTCTTCTTCAGCATGATGCCGGAGATCACGATGGCGGCCATGCCCACAAAGTAGGCGGAGGTGGCCACCCAGGCGGACCCGCCGAAGATCGCGCCGGCGATCATGGCGATGAAGGGGACCTTTGCGCCGCAGGGGATGAAGGTGGTGGTCATGATGGTCATGCGGCGGTCCCGCTCGTTTTCAATCGTACGGGACGCCATGATGCCGGGCACGCCGCAGCCGGTGCCCACCAGCATGGGAATGAAGGACTTGCCGGACAGGCCGAACTTCCGGAAGATCCGGTCCAGCACGAAGGCGATCCGAGCCATGTAGCCGCAGGACTCCAGGAAGGCCAGCAGCAGGAACAGCACCAGCATCTGGGGCACGAAGCCCAGCACCGCGCCGACGCCGGCCACGATGCCGTCCAGGATCAGGCCCTGGAGCCAATCCGCCGCGCCCACTGCCTCCAGCAGGTTCCCGATCAGGACGGGAACGCCGGGGACCCAGACGCCGTAATCCGCAGGATCGGGCGCATCGAAGCCCTTCTCCTCCACATACGCCGCCGCGTCCGTGAAGCTCATGGCGTTGACCTCTTCCTCGTCGGCGTCCGCAGGGACTGCGTCAAAGTAGACGGTCAGCTCGGACTCCGCCAGGGTCTCCTCGTCCTCTACGGTGATCACGGCGGTCTCCCCCTCGGGGGTGACGGCCTTGATCTCCGCCAGAGCGGCGTCGGCGTCAAAGGCTTCGTCCTCTGTATCGATCTCTACGCCGAAAGCGCTGAGGGCGTTCATGGCGGCGCCGTATTCCTCTGCGGCCTCTTCATAGTCGCCGGTTCCGATGCCGAACAGGTGCCATCCGTCGCCGAACAGGCCGTCGTTGGCCCAGTCCGTGGCGGCAGCGCCCACGCCCACCATGGAGATCCAGTAGACCAGGAACATCACCAGCGCGAAGATGGGCAGGCCCAGCCAGCGGTTGGTCACGATCCGGTCGATCTTGTCGGAGGAGGAAAGGTTTCCCGCGCTCTTTTTCTTGTAGCAAGCCCGGATCACCTCCGCGATGTACACGTAGCGCTCGTTGGTGATGATGCTCTCCGCGTCATCGTCCATCTCCGCCTCCGCGGAGCGGATGTCGCTTTCAATGTGCTCCAGCGTCGTCCGGTCGATCTTCAGCTGCTGGAGGACCTTGTCGTCCCGCTCGAACACCTTGATGGCGTACCAGCGCTGCTGTTCCTCCGGCATGCTGTGGACCACGGCCTCCTCGATATGGGCCAGTGCGTGCTCCACGGGGCCGGAGAACTTGTGCATGGGAACGGTTTTTGCGCCCTTGGCCGCCTTGACGGCGGACTCCGCGGCATCCATGACGCCGTCGCCCTTCAGGGCGGAGATCTCCACGACCTTGCAGCCCAGCTGCCTGGCCAGTTCCTCAGTGTTGATCTTGTCGCCGTTCTTCCGGACCACGTCGATCATGTTGATGGCCACCACCACCGGGATCCCCAGCTCCGTGAGCTGGGTGGTCAGGTAGAGGTTTCGCTCCAAGTTGGTGCCGTCCACGATGTTCAGAATGGCGTCGGGCCGCTCTCCGATCAGGTAGTTCCGGGCCACCACTTCCTCCAGCGTGTAGGGGGACAGGGAGTAGATGCCGGGCAGATCGGTGATGGTCACGCCGTCATGCTTTTTCAGTTTGCCTTCTTTTTTCTCCACAGTGACGCCCGGCCAGTTTCCCACGAACTGATTGGATCCGGTCAGCGCGTTAAACAAGGTCGTTTTACCACTGTTCGGGTTGCCCGCCAGGGCAATGCGAATGTCCATGTCTTGTTCTCCTTTCAAATATTAGAAATGGCTAACCGCGCGGCTCAAAAAAAGCGCGGCGCCGGAGATGTTTACTCCACCTCGATCATTTCCGCATCCGCCTTGCGGATGGAAAGCTCATAGCCCCGCACAGTGATCTCCACGGGATCTCCCAGCGGCGCCACTTTGCGGACATAGACCTCTGTGCCCTTGGTCAGGCCCATATCCATGATCCGGCGCTTCACCGCGCCTTCGCCATGGAGCTTGACGATCCGGACGGTCTGTCCGATCTTGACTTGTTTCAATGTGTTCATGCTTCCTGCCCTCCTGTTAAATCATGATTTTTCTTGCCAGTTCCTCATTGATCGCCACCCGGGATTCCTTCACCCGGACGATCACATTTCCGCCCAGTACGCTCACCAGCGTCACGCTTCCGCCCGCAACAAATCCGAGATCCTCCAGATGGCGCTTGACCTCCGGGTTTCCGCTCACCTTCCTTATGATGTTTTCCTCTCCGGGCTTAGCCAGCATCAGCGGCATCATATCTCTCCCTCCGGTTCTCTCTTTTGCTTGGTTAGTTGTTTCTTTCTTGGATTAGGGTTATCTAACCAACGGTCAAAAAAATAAGTTATACGCCCCTAACCTCAGACAAGTATAGCACCTCCGGTTCCGGTTGTCAAGTGCATTTCTTCCGGTCCGAAATTCCCTCACCGCTTGACATTCGGCCCGCTTTTGAGGATAATAGAGGTATCCACCGGGTGTTCATCCCGAATAACATGAGAAAGAGGGATTCACTATGCGTAAAATCAGTTCTGATGACTATCTTGTGAACGTAAGAGCCATCTATGTGCTCGACACGCTCGGTATCCGCGACTTCTCCTACTTTGATGATCCGGAGCAGAACCGTTCCATCTACCGGGAGGAGGTGGAGATCGACGCCGCCTCCTATGAGATCTGCTACAAGCGGGCCTTCGGCTATGAGGCACTGGCCACCCACACGCTCAAAACCAAAGAGACGGACTTCCTCCTTCGGGAGCTGACGGAGTCCTTCGCAGAGGTGGCGGAGCTGCCTGCACCGGAGCTGGACGAGGAGGCACCCACCGTCCACCTGAAGCTCACCTACAAGAGCGGCGAGGTGGTCACCTATCTGTGCAACTTTGACCGCCGCTACCTGCCCAAAAACTGGAGCCGGTTTGCCACAGACGTCAAGGTCAAATTCGACTTCTACAACACCCGGGGCGACCTGCTCAGCGACAAGCTCATTCAGTACGGCCGCCGGACGGATGAATACATCTACTGCACCGTCTATGACAACACCACCCGGAACCGGGGCTACTTCCTCACGGAGGACGATTCCATCCGCGTGGGAGACCGGGTCTCCATCCCCGTGGACGACAGTGAGACCCCCATCACCGGCAAGGTCTCCAAGGTGGAGTATTTCACAGCGGAGAACGTCCCCGTCCCGCCGGAGAACCTGAAAACCATCGCGAAGCGGATCAATCCGTAATCATCTGACACACACAGTCCCACGGAAAAACCTTCCGTGGGACTGTCCTTACGAGAAAAGGAGAGAATACCACAATGCCCTGCACGACCATTCTGGTGGGGAAAAACGCCACCAACGACCGTTCCACCCTGATCGCCCGCACGGATGACGGCCATTTTGACACCAAGAAGCTCCTTGTGGTGAAGCCCAAGGACCAGCCCCGGGTCTACAAAAGCGTGATCTCTCATCTGGAGATCCCGCTGCCGGAAAACCCCATGCGCTACACCGCCTGCCCCAGCGTGGATCCCAGCCACGGGATCTGGGCCGCCACCGGCATCAACACCGCCAACGTGGGTATGACCGCCACGGAAACCATCACCTCCAATCCCCGGGTCCTGGCGGCGGATCCTCTGGTGGAATACCGGAAGGCCAAAACCAGACGGGAAAAGGACATTCCCGGCGGTATCGGCGAGGAGGATATCGTGGTCCTCGTGCTGCCCTACATCCACACCGCCCGGGAGGGCGTGGAGCGGCTGGCGGCGCTGCTGGAGCAGTACGGCACCTACGAATCCAACGGCATCGCCTTTCAGGATGAAAACGAGGTCTGGTGGATGGAGACCATCGGCGGACACCACTGGATGGCCCGCCGGGTCCCCGACGACGTCTGCGTGATCAATCCCAACCAGTTCGGCATGGACGCCTT
>CACYXZ010000150.1 GCA_902778525.1 Oscillospiraceae bacterium
GCCAGACCGATTGCATCCTCATTCTATCAGCTTGAGCAACGAGATGGAAGATCGCCTGACTGGATGCCAGGGAGATCTACCAAATACATTGTAGTAGGTCTTTTTTTCGTTTTTTGCATTTGCTGTTTCTCCGCCGTTATCCTTGTTTTTTTGATTGTTATCCTGTATAATTCATGTAATAACAGATAAAGGAGAGATCCTTATGGCAGTGGAACCGAGAGGATATCTGCACGATAAAGTGGATGTGAAGGTGCTGATCCTGTTTATTCTGGCCAGGATCGATACGCCGCTTTCCACACAGGAAATCTTTGAAGTTGCCTATCAGGACGACAGCCTGAACTATTTTGTTCTTGCGGAAAGTCTTCCTGAGCTGGTGGAGACCGGTCACTTAAAGACAGATGAAAAGGGCCGTTTTTCCATCACGGAAAAAGGCCGTCAGCAGGGGGCGGACGTAGAAGACTCCCTGGCCGTGCCCGTGGTGCAGAAGGTCTCTGTTTCCATTGCGGAAAAGCAGATTCAGCTTCGGAGAGACGGCTTTATCACGACCTCTGTTTCCCAGGATGATGACGGGTTCTGGATCGCGACGCTCAACTATCGCGATGACGGTATGCCGATGATGCGTCTTTCTCTGATGGCGCCCAACGAAGAGCTTGCCGGGCGCATGGCGGCAAACCTGAAGAAGCAGGCTGATCTGCTGTATAAAACCAATCTGGATCTGGCGATCGAATCCTCCAGCCAGCAGGAGACAAAGGCATGAGGACCTATGAGCACGCCGGAGAGATCATCAAAATCGAAATGGTTCGATGCGGCTATACCCTCGATCTGCTGTCGGAAAAAACGGCAGTCTC
Source organism: Oscillospiraceae bacterium (assembly GCA_902778525.1). GTDB lineage: Bacteria > Bacillota > Clostridia > Oscillospirales > Oscillospiraceae > HGM13006. Next base: position 849 of record CACYXZ010000150.1, read on the forward strand.
CCCTGCTGTTCTGCGCGGGATCCTGACCGGACGGTCCAAGGCGATCAGTACCCGCTGCATCTGCGCGCTGTCCTCGGCGTTCGGCTACAGCGCAGCTGAATTCATTGATCTATTGTCTGAAAACACCCGCTCGTGATCAGCGAGCGGGTGTTTGTTTACAGAAAACGCTTTACACCGGGAATTCTGCGCAGAAGCCAGGTGATTGCCAATCCGGACAGAACAACAGCGATGACCCAGATAATACAGGACGGAAGCACATGAATTCTCGGTTCCAGCGCTTCGTAAAGCGGACCGAGATAATGCCGGAGGATCCCCTCGAGAAGATACGTCCCGAAGACACAGCCCCCAAGCGAGGACAATACGCCTGCAGTCCGCCCGGATACCTCCCGGCCGGTAAAAAAGCTCCGGGCGGAGGCATAGATCGCAAATACCAGGAACAGCATCCACCCGTTGTGGTAGCCAATCCCGGAGCTTCCGGTCTGTCGGACGGAAACGTCTGCCATCACATACATGACTGCAGCGGACAGCGCGGCGAGCATCCAGCAGATCCCGAGTACCTTGCGGCCGATCTTTTCCCAGGGGAATCGGTGCGCCAGATAATATCCCATCAGAAAATAAAACAGTTCCGGTTCCATCAGCGTAAGCTGCAAATTGGCATTGAGGGGCCCCCAGCCGCTGAGAAGCCCCACAGAGGGCGCGATCCCAAACATTACAAAATGGATGGCAATGAGATATTGATATCCCCGGTTGCTGAGGTTCTGCGCCAGAGGCCGAAGCACCGGAAGGAGGATCATCAGGCCGAGATAGGTATACAGGTACCAGTAAGGCGCAGAGATGCCCTCGGACCAGAGTCTTTTGAGAAAGTCGCCGATTCCCGGAGTCTCCGCATAGTCCCACCGGATCCAGAACAGGTACAGGATCCCCGAGAACACGATCAGGACCGCAAAGATTCGAAGCACCCGTTTTTTCAGCGTGACCCGGATGGGCTCTTCCCGGTGGAGAAGCAGACCGCCTGAGATCAGGAAAAACAGAGGCACGGCGATTTTACACAGGATCCCAAGGACCAGCGATCCGCAGTAGTTGACCCTGCTGACGCCATCGAGCATATACAGTTCAAACCCGCGCTCCTGACTGTGGTTGAATACCACGCAGAAGATCGCCAGAAGGCGCAACAACTCATAATCCAGTCTTTTTTCTTTCATATACTCGTCCTATCGAAATACCTGAAATGATTCGTCAAAAACTTCCGTTCGATGTGCCTTGGCAAAGTCCGGCGCCAATTCCGGCAGATACCGTTCGATTGCCCCAACCAGAAGCTGCGGGTTCAGAGACGGATTCTGGGCGCAGATCAGCGATTCCAGCGCAAGCTCTCCGGAACTGATCCGGGAAACGTGAACCGACTCGATCATGGGACGGATATCGGTCTCCGCAAGCCCCTTTTTTGTCTTTTTTTCCACCAGAATCTGATCCTGACGAAACAGCGCTTCGATATCGCGGCACCCGTCGTCGGAGATCCCCTGATCGTATTCCAAAGTGACGGTGCAGCGCAGGTACCGGAGTTCCTTGATCTTCCTGTCACTGTCGTAGGCCGAAAGTACCCGGATCCCTGCCGGAAAATACGGATTGAGCCGCGCAGGCAGGGTTTCCAGCGGTACATTGTCCTCTTCCAGCGTGAAATCGAGCAATTCACAGCAGCTGCTCGTGCCAACGCTCAAGGGAAGCGCGATTGAGACATAGGCGTGGGGACTCATTCCCCGGGTGAATTTAACGTGCAGTCCGGCCCGGAGGAAAATCCGCGGGAACATGGCCATGGTATCCAGATGTGAAATGTAGATGGCTTTCCCGGTCTTTTCAAACAGAAGTCTATTCATCGCAGGGTCCTCCCTGATACAGCCTGTCTGCGCCGCAGCCGGTACACTGCCGGCGGCAGTCCGGGGTGATCTCCGAACGGTAAGCCGCTTCCCTTTCCCGCCAGAAGAACTTTTTTGAAATACCGATCGAAACGGTCTCCCAGGGAAATACCTCATCTCTCCCCCGTTCCCGCTGCGCATACCAGGCGGGGTCTACGCCGCAGTCGGAAAAGGCCTGCATCCATTTGTCCATCTGGAAATAATCTGTCCATCCGTCCATTTTGCAGCCAAGCTCATGGGCACGGAGCAGTACGTCGCACAGCTTGCGGTCTCCCCGGCACAATACGGCTTCCAGCATGCTCAGATCTGAGGGGTGATAGGCGTAGCGGATGGATTTGCTGGGCATTTTGGACTTGAGCAGCGCGCAGCGCCGCAGATATTCCTCTGGCGTGATCTGGGCCTCCCACTGGAAGGGCGTTCCGTTCTTTGGGACAAAGAATGCGGTGGATACCGTGATGGTGCAGCCTCTTGACTTGTTCGGACTGTGCTCTTTCCACGCCTTCAGGACCTTGTAGGTCAGCTCCGCGATCCCGATCACGTCTTCGTCCGTCTCAGTGGGCAAGCCAAGCATGAAGTAGAGCTTCACTTTATTCCAGCCGCCGGCAAACGCCACGGAGCACGATCTGAGGATATCCTCCTCCGTCACGTTCTTGTTGATGGCGTCCCGAAGCCGCTGTGTTCCGGCCTCCGGCGCAAAGGTCAGTCCGCTTTTTCGCACCTTCTGGACTTTTTCCATCAGCTCTACGGAGAAGTTGTCGGCCCGCAGCGACGGCAGGCTCAGGTTGATCCCCCGCGGGATGCAGTAGTCCAGCATGCGGTCGGCAAATTCCCCGAGTTTTTTGTAGTCGGAGGTTGACAGACTCGATAGCGTCATCTCGTCGTAGCCGGAGTTTTCCAGAGACGCCACCGCCAGCTCATAGAGCCGGTCCGGGCTCTTGGGACGGACCGGCCGGTAGCAGAAACCGGCCTGGCAGAACCGGCAGCCCCGGATACAGCCCCGGAACAGCTCCAGCACCGTCCGGTCATGTACAATCTGCGTGGACGGAACGATGGTCTTTGTGGGATAATACGCGCCGTCCATATCCTGTACGATCCGTTTTGTGACGGTTTCCGGCGCGCCGTCCAGCGGAATGATCTCCCGGATCGTTCCGTCCTCGTGATAGGTGTGCCGGTAAAATGATGGCACGTAGACCCCCGGGATTTTGGAGACCTCCCGCAGAAACTCCCGGCGTGACAGACCTCTTCGTTTGGCGGATCGGTAGCACTCGACGATTTCCACGTCCAGATCTTCCCCTTCGCCCACTGCGCAGAAATCCAGGAAGTCCGCCATGGGTTCGGCATTGTAGACACTGGTGCCGCCGGCAAAGACGATATGCTTCAGATCATCGCCCCGATCACAGGATTTCAGCGGAATATGTCCCAGCTCCAGCATGTTGAGCACGTTGGAGTAAGCCATCTCATAGCCGATGGAAAAGGCAATCAGGTCGAAATCCTCCATGGGGTCGTGGCTTTCCAGCGCCCACAGCGGCAGATCGTGCCTGCGCATTTCCTCCTCCATGTCTCCCCAGGGGGCGAACATGCGTTCACACCATACGCCGTCCATTTCGTTCAGGATCCCGTAGAGGATCCGCATGCCGATATTGGACATGCCGATCTCGTAGGTGTCCGGAAAACAGAACGCGATCCGCACTTCCGTCGAGGCCTTATCTTTGATGATCTCGTTATACTCTCCCCCGGTATAGCGGGCGGGTTTTTGTACACGAGGCAATATACGATTGATCAGATCCGTCATGGCAGTTTCCTTATTTGTATTTCATTTCTGCAACGATCTGGCCGCCGGAATTCCAGACTCTCCCGTCTCCGGAGACCAGCAGCTCCCCGTAAAAGTCCATGGCAACCTCGATCGCCACATCATCTGCAGGCGTTTTTCCAGTCATTGTCTCCGGATCAAATACCGTCATTCGATACCGTTTCAGAAGCACATCCTTCGGACAGCCGCAATGGGGACAAAACTCGGCCTGATCGGAAACCTGTTTTCCACACTCGGGACATGTAATCAGCATCATGCAATCCTCCCTGTTTTTTTGTTATTATAATATCTTTTCCCGGATGCCGCAAGACCGGACAAAGAAACTGCGTGATTTTTTCCTGGAACTGTGATAACATAAGGGCACCTCTAAAAACTGACCTATTTCCGAAGTAATAGGCATTCAGCTTGTTGGAAACACCAGTTTCTGCCTTTTTATAGTGTACAATTGACGTGCTGA
>CACYXZ010000151.1 GCA_902778525.1 Oscillospiraceae bacterium
ACGATCATGGCGTCTTTCACAGGAATACCTCCCTTTCTTTCGATGGAGATATTATACCATATCGAGCCGGGCGGGGACAGTGTTGATTTTTATGGAGCTGTGGCAAAATGAGGCTCAGCGCAGGATCTTGTTGGCCTTGAGATAGCGCTCCTCTTCGGAGAACACGCAGCCGCAGTACTTCTGCATATAGAAGCCGAGGGCTCTGGCCCGTTCCTGCCCGGCCTTGAAGTAGGGCCGGAAATCCCGATATAGGAACTGCACCCCGAACCGGGCGGCGGCGTCCTCCGCCACCTGACGCATCAGGTCGTGCTTCTGGTAGGGGGAGATGAACAGGGAGGAGGTGAAGGCGTCGTACCCCATTTCCGCAGCGTATTGGGCCGTTCGGCCCAGACGCATCTCATAGCATTTGACGCACCGGCCGTCGATGTCCCCGGCCACCTCCCGGACAAAGGGCCGGAGGCCGTAGTCGTTCTGCTCCAGCAGCTTCAGATCGATGTTCTTCGCGTATTCCCGGAGACAGTTCCGCCGGGCGCGGTACTCGGTAAAGGGGTGGATGTTGGGGTTGTACCAGAATCCCACCGGCTCGATCCCGTCGCCCCGCAGGGTCTCAATGCACATGTTGCTGCAGGGAGCGCAGCAGATATGCAGCAGCAGCTTCATTTTGACCACCTCATGAACATTTTGTCAGACGTCATTGTACAACAAAGGGCCCGATTTGAAAAGAGGGGAAAAACAATCTGCTGTTTTTTCGTAAAAAAGTCACGAATTGAATGCCCCTTTACAAATGAGCCGTTTGTGCTATAATAAAAACAGCACATTTTGTAGGTTTCTGCGATTTGGAGTAACACAAAGGTGGTTTGAGTCAATGGCTCAGAATGTGGGACGATTTGAATCTCTGTTTTCGGTCCTCCCCCGGAGGAGGAGAAACCGACCTACCAGGATCTGGAACGGAAATACCGGCATCGGACCTATCAGGCCCAGGAGCTGATGGTGGAAAAGCTGCTCCGGGGACACTTCGTGGATGAAAAGGCCCTGGAGCGGAAGCTGCATATGTTTGATCTGGATTTTTCCGCGCCCAGGTATCTGGTGGTGCTGGTATGTCCCGCGGGGAACGACACCATGTTCTCCGGCTATGACAGCGATCTGCGGGACGGCGGCCAGGTGGGACTGATCGTTTCCTCTATTTTTTCGGAACTGCTGGGGGAGCGGTTCTCCTGCTACCCGGCCAATCTGGAGGACAGGTATGCCTTTCTCCTGAACTTCGACCGGACGGACGATGCGGAGCTCTCCCGCCAGGTGGCGGAGATCAGCCGGGACGCGGTGAAGTTTATCCGGGACAACTTCGATCTGGAACTGCGGGCCTGCGTCAGCGCCGCCTGCGATTCCCTCCGGTCCCTTCATGAGGCCTTCCGGGAAACGGAAATGGTGGCGGTGGATCCGGGCACGGTATACAAGGACGGAGTCTGCGCCCGGGCAGAGGGCGGCGCCCCTCCCGGCGGACCGAGAATGGAGCCCACCATCGAGAAGCAGTACCTCAACGCCCTGGTGACCCAGGACTTTGATATGGCCCGGCAGCTGAGCATCGAAAAGGTGCGGGAGCTGGCAGCCCCCAGCCAGGGCGGACTGGAGCGGGCAAAACGGTTCCTCAACATGCGGATGCAGACCACCGGCAGCGTGCTGGCCCTTCCCATGGGCGAGCTGCTGGAGGAACAGGGGGCGCCCGGCTCCGGCAGCATGAAGGTGGAGGCCTGCAATTCCCTCGAAGAGCTGGAGGCGGTGCTCCGGGAGATCTTTGACCGGCTGGACCGGCGCTATAACACCGTCCCGTCGGACTATACCGGAACCACCGGCAAGGTCATTCACCTGATCAGCAAGAAGTATATGGAGCCGGACCTCTCCGTGGAGATGATCTGCGACTGCCTGGGCAAGTCCCGGAGCTATCTCAGCCGGATGTTCAAGGAGAACACGGGCATGAACCTGCTGGACTACCTGCACACCACCCGGCTGACGGAGGCCAAGAAGCTCCTCAACGAGACGGATTTGGGCATCTCGGAGATCGCCTCCCGGGTGGGATACTATTCCGGCTGGACCCTGGCCCGGGTGTTCAAGCGCTATGAGGGCATCACGCCCACGGCCTATCGGAAGGCCTTCTGCGGGAATCAGGACGCCTGATCCGCACAAAACGCACGCAACAGTTGCGAAAACACCGTAATCCTGATATAATCACCTCTGGAAGCTGTTCCGGAGGTGATTTTTCATGAACGGTTATCAGCGCATCAGCCACTACAAGTCACACCTGATGGGCATTGCCATCATGATCGTGGTCTACGGCCATCTGCTGTATTATCACGGAAATCTGATTCCCTATGAGGAAAACCACTGGACCGAGTGGTACACGCTGGGTTCGGTGGAGATGTTTATGTTCGTATCCGGCTTCGGGATCTACCAGTCCCTGCTGAAGAACCGGGACGCCTGGACCTTCTACGGCCGGCGGCTGGGGCGGCTGCTTCCGTCCTACATTCCGGTGATGCTGGCCTGGTGTGCGGTCAACGTCATCAAGGGCCGCATGCTGCCCAGCGAGGCGGTGGGCAATCTGACCGCCATGGGCTACTGGTTCCAGACGGCCAATCAGTTCAACTGGTATGTGCCGGCGATCCTGATCCTGTATCTTCTGAGCCCGCTGCTCTTTGACGCCATTCAGAAGAAAAAGGCGGGATGGGCCATGGCGGCGCTGGTGATCGTCTATGTGGCGGGCTGGCGGTCCAACGTGCTGATGGCGGTGACCCGGTTCCCCACCTATTTCCTCGGCATGATCTTCGGCGCGGAGTATGCCGCCGGAAGAGCACCGGGCAAGCGGAACCTGATCGTGTCCTATGTGGTCGGCGTCATCGCCATGATCGTGGTGGTGCCGGTGTTCCAGCTGCGGCGGTGGTATCTGTGGTACTACGGCCTGTACTGGAATCTGTTTGTGATCGCCTCGCCCTTCTGGATGTACGGGATCACAAAACTGCTGGAGTGGCAGGACCGGATCGCGCCGGGCCGCTGGGTCAACAAAGCGTGGTCCTTCCTGGGCGCCCGGTCCTTTGAGATCTATCTGTGCCATCTGGCCCTGTACGACAGCTGCCTGAAGATGGGGATCCAGGGCTGGAAAAAGTGGATTCTGATCGCCTGCCTTGGCACCGGGATCGGCATCGCCTTCCATGAGGTGGTGGAGCGGTGCCTGAAATGGTGGAAACAGAGAAAAACAGCGTGACCAAGCGGCGCCCTCCGGCGCCGCTTTTCCACGCTTTGTATTGTTTTGCATTTCCCGGGGGGATTTGCTATAATGATCCGGTAAGGGAAGTGATTTCTATGCAAGCATACGACCGCATCAGCCGGTACAAGGGTGCCCTGATGGGGATTATGATCCTGATCGTAGTCTACGGGCATCTGCTGTACTACCACAGCGGCTGCCAGCTCTATCAGTTTCTGGGGCCGGAGGAGTGGTATACCGTCGGTTCCGTGGATATTTTCCTGTTCCTCTCCGGCTTCGGCATCAGCTTTTCCCTGAAAAAGAACGGGGACCCGCTGCAGTTCATGCAGCGGCGGATGTCCCGGATTCTGCCCTCCTATCTGCCGTTTATCGTGGTGTACTGCGCCTTTATGCTCTGGAGCCGGCAGATCGACGTCTTTCAGGCGCTGGGGAACCTGACCACCTTCGGCTGGTGGACCAGAATGGGGGGCCAGTTCAACTGGTATATTCCCATTCAGATCGCGGCCTATGTGATCTCCCCGCTGCTCTATCAGATCATCGACCGGTACGGGAAGCGCGCTCTGTGGGTGTTCCCGGTGCTGTTCCTGGCGGACGTGGCCTGCGTCAACACCAGTTTGATGATGGGCGTCAGCCGCTTCCCGGTCTATTTCCTCGGCATGTATCTGGGATATGAGGCCGCGGCGGGGAAGCATCCCACCCGGCGCCATCTTGTGATCTCCTGGGTGCTGATGGTGGTGAGCATGGTGGCCTACTATTTCCTGTGCGTGCGCTGGCCCGACGGCCTCAGCGCCTACGGCTTCTGGTGGCATCCCTTCCTGCTGTCCACCCCCGGATGCCTGTATATGACCACCTGGATCCTTCAGAAAATGGACGCCTGGAAGCCCACAGCCAAGGTGAACCGGGGCTTGGAATTCCTGGGCGGGAAATCCTTTGAGATCTACCTGTGCCATATCCTCATCTATGAGATCGGGCTGTATTTCGGGGTCGGCGGCTGGAAAAAATGGATCCTGCTGGCCCTGTGCGGCCTGACGGCAGGCACGATCTACAGCTATCTGGTGGATGCGCTGGTCCGATGGAGAAAAAAACTGTGACGGCCAGACGGATCCGGGCGAACCTGCTGCTTCTGCTGACAGCGCTGATCTGGGGCGCGGCCTTCGTGTCCCAGCGGGTCAGTATGGACTATATCGGCCCCTTCACCTTCCTGTGCAGCCGGTCCCTGCTCGGGGGCGTGGTGCTGCTGCCGCTGATCGCCGTGTTCTCCGGGAAGATCCCCGGGGAGGCTCCGGTGCCCGGGGCGGGCAGACAGCTGATCCTGGGAGGGGTGCTGTGCGGCGCGGCGCTGTTTGTGGCCAGCGCGCTGCAGCAGATCGGCATCCAGTACACCTCCGTGGGCAAAGCGGGGTTCCTCACCGCCATGTATATCGTACTGATCCCCCTGAGCGGGATCTTTCTCCGCCGCCGGATCGGATTCCGGGTCTTTAGCGCCGTGGCGGTGGCTGTGGCGGGGATGTACTTCCTGTGCCTGCATGGAAACGGCCTGGAGCGCATCAACCGGGGCGACCTGCTGGAGCTTTTCTGTGCCCTGTGCTTTACCGTCCACATTCTGGTCGTCGACCGGTTTGCCGGCCGGGTGGACGGAGTCAAGATGAGCTGCATCCAGTTCTTCGTCTGCGGCGCGCTGAGCTTTGTGTGCATGCTGGTGTTTGAGACCCCGTCCTGGAGCGATATTCTGGCGGCGTGGCTCCCCATCGCCTATGCGGGCGTGATGTCCAGCGGCGTGGGATACACGCTGCAGATCATCGCCCAGAAGGACACGGATCCCACGGTGGCGTCCCTGCTGATGAGTCTGGAGGCGGTGTTCAGCCTGATCGCGGGATGGCTGATCCTCGGCCAGCGCCTGTCAGGCTGGGAACTGCTGGGCTGCGGCCTGATGTTCGCGGCCATCGTGTGGGTGCAGCTGCCGCAGAAAAAGAAGGAGGAGTGACCATGCCGTCCACAAAATCCTACCGGGACTTCATCCTGGAACAGCTGCCGCCGGAGGTGACCTGCCGGGCCATGATGGGGGAATACGTCCTGTATTACCGGGGGAAGGTATTCGGCGGGATCTACGACGACCGGCTGCTGGTCAAGCCCGTCCCGGCGGCACTGGAGCGGCTGGAGACAGCGGCGAGAGAGCTGCCCTATGCGGGAGCGAAGGAGATGCTTCTGGTGGAGGAAGTGGAGGACCGGGAATTCCTGCGGGATCTGCTGGAGGCGATGGAGCCGGAGCTGCCGGAGAAGCAGAAGAAATGAGCAGAGACCGTTTCGATCATCGGGAAACCAGAGAAGCGTCACCGGCTGTTAAGATCGCATGAATCCGGCTGGAAACCGAGAGAATCCTCGGTTTCCGGCCGGATTTTCCGGTTCTGCAAAAAACGAAAAAACATAGAAAAAAGAAACAAATGTTTGGCTTTTTGATTACAATGTGTTATAATAAAATCGGTAAATAATCTAAATAAACAGAAAGCGCTCAGATTATAGTCCGGAGCGTGTTTTGCAAAAAAA
>CACYXZ010000152.1 GCA_902778525.1 Oscillospiraceae bacterium
TTTCCGTCCCTTGGACGAATACGCTTTATACAGATTCGTATAATCCAGTTCCTCAAGCTGGGCGCTGGCCAGTCGGACGGGTTCGTTCTCCGATAATGAAAATTCCAAATTCATTGCAAGAAACAGTTGACCATTCCGCTCATATGTCGTAAACTGTTCTTGCGTTTTTGTTTGTTTTTTCACACCTACAGCATAACGCAAAACACGGAGACTGCCAACCCCTTTGGGGCTACAGTCTCCGCGTTTTTTCTAGAGTCTATTTTGCAACGGACCCTCTCTTTCACAGCAGGCTGATATTGCTGCGAAAGGAACAGCTGTTGCGGCAGATCCGCATTTTCTGTGACGAAAAGGATTGTTTCCGGGAGTCGTTTCGTGTATGATACGGTATGAAACGGACGGAGACTGAAAGGTCCCAGGTAAATAAGCTGCGATTTGGAGGATACATAGATGAAAACAAGTCTTAAAAATTTTGAATGGAAGGCGCTGATTCCCGTGACGCCGGTTGCAGTGCCGAACGAAGTGGAGGTGGTCAGACAACTGATCAGACGACTGGATCATCGGAAGGTGAAGCAGTATGCGCTGATCGCAGTCGGCGCGGCCTGCGGGATCAAGCTGGTCAGCGCAATCAGCCGGGAGCTTTCCTATCAGACCGCCGTGTCCAGGCAGATCAAAAGGCAGTTGGAGCCGATTAAGGCGCAGCTGGAACAGATCATACAGCAGAATGCGGAGCTGAAGGAACAGAACCAGCGGCTGCAGCAGCGCATCGACGCAATGGAGTCCGGTGCAGCGGTAGAGGATGGCCCGAAATCTCCGGCAGAAGATCAGGAAGAAATTGATCCTGTCACAGAAGATTGAAATCCGAGAACTTCTTTGCTATACTAATGAGCAAAAGTCACGCGCGTCAGACATGAAAGGAACGACAGTTGGGAGTGGGTTAGCATGGTATTTGAACGCCTAAGGTTGGAGGATGAAGAGGGCATCGCGAATATGTCCGCCATGGCGACGGAAATTGTTCGGGAACACTTTGATCCCATCATCGGCAAGGCACAGAACGACTACATGCTGCAGAAGTTCCAGACGGTCGGCCTGATCCGCAACCAGCTGATTCACGGCTATCAGTATTACTTTGTCTCTGAAGATGGCCGAACGGTCGGCTTTCTTGCGTTCTACCCTAAGGAAGATGTCATGTACCTGAGCAAACTGTACCTCTACAAAACAGAGCGGGGGAAAGGCTACTCCCGGCAGATGGTGGACTTTGTGGCCGGGAAAGCCCGGAATGCGGGACTTCCCGCCATTGAGCTGAACGTAAACCGGGACAACAGCGCCGTCCGCGCCTACGAAAAGCTGGGATTTCAGATGATCCGCACGGAAAAGAACGACATCGGGGAAGGCTTCTTCATGGATGATTTCGTGTTTCGCCTGGAGCTCAAAGGGGAATACTGACCCGACCCGTAGAAGCGGACCAAATGATGAAGATTCTGAGGAAAGGAGCCGGTCAAATGGATCATATAGATCAGCAGGCCCTGCTGGCTAAGAATAACGAATCGGCTCTTGAGGATCTGATTGCGGAGCAGAAGAGCTTCATTCTCCGCTGCGCGTCCAAAGAGGCGGGAAGATTCCTCACGGACAGCGACGACGAATGGTCTGTTGGGCTGATGGCGTTCAGTGAGGCGGTGCAGGCCTACGAGGAGGACAAGGGCGGGTTCCTGTCGTTCGCGGCGACGGTCATCCGCCGCCGGACGATCGACTATCTGCGCAGTCAGCAGAAGTACTCCAATGAAGTCAGCGTGGCGCCGGAGGCCTTCGGCGGCGAGCTGGAGGAGGAACCCTCCGCGCTTCAGCTGGAGGTCCAGTCAGTCACGGCGGAAATGGCCGACGAAAACGAGGACAGTCAGCCGGGGACCTCCGCCGCGAAGGATGAGATCGAGGCGGTACAGCAGATCCTGCGGGACTACGGATTCAGTTTTTTCGATCTCACGGACTGCTCCCCCAAAGCGGGCAAGACAAAGGACCAGTGCGGCAAGGCGATCGCGGTCATCATGCTGCTGGAGCATCCGCCGCTGATGGAAAAGCTGCGGGCCTCCAAAATGCTGCCGATCCGGGAGCTGAGTCTGGCGTCGGGCGTCTCCCGGAAGGTGATCGAGCGGCACCGGAAATACATCATTGCCTGCGCGGAGATCCTCAGCGGGGACTTTCCCATCCTGGGGACCTATTTGTCCTATGTGCGGGAGCTTGCCCGTCAGGATGGCTGAACCATTATTCCGGGACAGAATGTGAAGGCAGATACAGAAGCGTTTGCGAAATGGGCGTGATTTTTGATGAAAGCAATAGTCCTTGAAGTGAAAAACGGATACTCCGCGCTGCTTCGGGAAGACGGTGTCGTGATCAAGCGGCGGGGTGCGCTGGAGGTCGGACAGGAGATCCAGGTGTCCGATGGCGCGGCAGGGCAGGGCCTTAGAAGACTGCGGGCTGCGGTGGCTGCCGTTGCCATCGTTGGAGTGATGACCGCCAGCGGATGGACTTATGAGAATGCGCTGGCTTACTCCTATGCCACGCTGGACGTGGGCAGCACATCCATCGAGTATGTGCTCAACCGCCGGGGGCAGGTCATCGGGGTAAACGCACTGAACGACAGCTCGGAAGACAGCGCCGAGGAGATCCTCGGTCAGGTGAAACGGCAGGAGCTTTCCGACGCCATTGCCGGTACGATGGATTCCTTCGACAGCGAGGAGGACAGCTATGCCCAGGTGTCCGTTTGTTCTCCGAATGACGCCAAGGCCCGGGACCTTGCGGATTCCGTGGATCGGGCCATGAAGGATCATCCCTTTGACTTCCATGCGAAAACCGCCTCTCCCGAGGAACGGCGGGCCGCAAGAGACGAGAAGATGAGCACCGGCCGCTGGCAGGTCAAACAGGACTCCGGTCATACCGGGGACTTCCGCAACGGGGATATGGACGATCTGATCAAGGATGACGCGCATCGTCCTCCGGCGAAGGATAACGGTCAGGGAACAGAACCGGATCAGGAAAGAAATGCTGAGCCGGACGGGCCGGAAAACGGCAGACCCGGCGATGCGGGACCCCAGGGACAGGATGGCCCCAGAGGCGAAGGCGGCGGTCCGGGTCAGAATGGGGGTCCGGACTCCGGCGCAAAGCCTGCGGGGTTTCGGGAAGAAGGGCCGCATGATGGCCCTCAGGCGCCGGCGCAGCCGTAACGCCGGATCAGTCAGACGAAAGCAGGGCGGTTTTCAGCCGTCCTGCTTTTAAGTAAAATTTTTTTCCGGCGACCCCATTTTTTCCCGAATGAAAATCGAATCATATGTCAGAAACGAAAAGGAGGCAACCGCATTGAGCGAAGTTCAGAGTTGCTTTCAGCGGATCGAAAAGAAGTATCTGCTGACATATGATCAGTACGAGGCCATGCGGACGGGTATGGAGAAATATGTGAAGCCCGACGCGTACAGCCATTATACGATTTGCAATATCTACTATGATACCGACGATTTTTATCTGATCCGGAATTCACTGGAGAAGCCTGTATACAAGGAAAAACTCCGTGTCCGCAGCTACGGCGTCCCCACCGGGACGGACAGGGTGTTCGTGGAACTGAAGAAGAAATACGACGGCGTGGTCTATAAGCGCCGCATCACGCTCCCGACCGGAGAGGCGGTGAGGTATCTGTCCGGATCTCCCCTCAGACAGCCCAGCCAGATCAGCCGCGAGATCGACTGGTTCATGAACCACTACCGGCCCCATCCCGCCGCCTTCATCGGCTATGACCGGGAGGCCTTCGCCGGCCGGGAAAACCCGGATCTCCGCGTTACCTTCGATACGAATCTCCGGGGCAGAAACCGGGAACTGGATCTTCGGATGGGCAGCCACGGGGATCTGATCATCCCCCGGGACAGGATCCTGATGGAACTGAAGATCCCCGGAAGCGCGCCTCTGTGGCTGGCACACCTGCTCAGCGAAAACGGGATCTTCGCTTCCTCATTCTCCAAGTACGGTACATACTACAAACAGCTGTTGGGAGCAGTCCCTTCCTACGGCAAATATCATAAGGAGGTACGCCGCTATGCTTAATTCCATCATTGCAGGCACCGAAATCACAATCAACACGTTTCTCATCTGCACCGCTGTTTCCCTGATCCTGGGTCTTCTGACCGCCGGACTGAGCCTTTACAGGAATAAGACGTCCCAGAGCTTTGCGCTGGCTCTGGCGATCCTGCCCACAGTGGTCCAGGTCGTCATTATGATGGTCAACGGCAATATCGGGACCGGCGTGGCCGTGGCCGGCGCCTTCAGCCTGGTGCGGTTCCGCTCCGCAGCGGGATCGGCAAAGGAGATCTGCTTCATCTTCCTGTCTATGGCCATCGGCCTGGCCACCGGAATGGGCTACGTAGGCGTGGCGGCGATCCTGTTTGTGCTACTTGCGCTGGTGCTTCTGGGGCTGCAGGCCGCCGGATTCGGCAGCGGCAATGCCGCCGAACGGGATCTGAAGATCACCATCGCGGAGGATCTGGACTATGACGGCCTGTTCGACGATCTGTTTCAGAAGTACACCCGCACCTCCGAGCTTGCGAAGGTCAAGACCACCAATATGGGTACGCTGTATGAGCTGAGCTACCGGATCGTGCTGAAGGACGAGCACAGCACCAAGGAATTCCTCGACGAGATCCGCTGCCGGAACGGCAACCTGACCATCGTGTGCGGCAAGCCGGTGACAAAGGAAGCGCTGTGACAGCGTGGGGAGCGATGACAATGAAACGATTTGTGATTCTGATTCTCGCCCTGTGCCTGCTGGCCTCTTTCGGGTGCGGCGCAGCAGCGTCGGAAACCGGCGGGTCCCAGATAGCCCCGTCGGCGGAAACGGA
>CACYXZ010000153.1 GCA_902778525.1 Oscillospiraceae bacterium
CTGAGGCGGTTTCTGTACAGGCGCCGGCAGAGGAGCAGGAAGCTCCCGCGCCCCAGGAGGAAACCGAAGCCGAGGAACCTGAGGCCTCTGCCGCAGATTCTGCTGCAGAACCCTCCGCAGTCGAGACAGAACCGGCCGTTGAGGAAGCCTCTGATGATGACATCGTGCTGGGAGATACCTCCATGGGCTCCGGCGAGACCCAGACCCTGTCCCTGCAGGCAGACGGCCTTTCCCCGATCTATGAGAGCCTTGCGGATACTTCCCTGGCCACCACAGGCAACATCGGTAAGAATATCTACTATGCGGCGGCCATTGTGGACAGCACCGGACTATCCCAGGGATCCAATCCGGATCTGGCTGATTCCGGAGAGATCACGGAGACCGCAGCGGCGGACGTTGTAATCCGGAACCGGAACTCCGGCACAAACGGCCTTTTGATCAACGGCGTTCCCTATGCCGTCACCGGGGCGGACATTGTTTTGGACTCCATCGACAACGGCCAAAATACCAGCGACTTCATCGGCAAAGGCACCGCTCTGATGGCCACCGGAGCGGCGGCCAACGTGACAGTGGAGGACTCCAGCATCGACGTGACCGGCGTGGGACGGCTGGCGGCCTTTGTGGATGCCGGCGCCACCATGACGGTGAAGAACTCCAGCCTCACCTCCCGGGGCGGCACCCTCTATGAGAGCTACCGCAACACCGCCGGGATGAACGTCATGGTCTCGCCCCCCTGGGTGCTGGGCATCATGGGCAATTCCCGCTGCACCAATCTCATGGGAACCAACTCCACTCTGAACCTGATCGGCTCCCACACCGCCTCCGGGGCCTGGGCGGGGCTCTCCACCGACGCGGGAACCAACGTGCATCTGAACGTCTTTGACACCGATGTGACGCTGCTCCACGCCGACGAGTCCCAGATTCCCTTCCAGGCCCAGGGCGGACAGCTGGAGAATCTGGACAACCCCTTCACCACCCGCTACGGATCGGGCTATGGGGCCTATACTATCGGCGCGGCGGTGGAGACCTTCCGGGGCGCGGACATCCGGGTGGGAACCATGGCCAACATCTTCACCGGCGGCGCCGCCACCTACGGGGCGCTGAAGGCCGGCGAGACCTATACGCTGGAGAGCGGCTCCGGGGAGACAGACCTGGAATACACCGCGGAAGAAGACCGGATCACCGTCATTGACTCCGACACCCAGGGCTTTATGATCCACCAGAACGCCAATACCCTGAACGTGCTGGAGGGGACGGAGGTCAACTCTGCGTTCACCACCGTTCTGATGAAGACCGGCGCCTCCGGGGCCTCCCTGGACGCGGTCTTTGACGATGCGCATCTGAACACTGGAAACGGTGTGCTGGTCCAGCTCATGGACAACGACGACAGCCTTCTGGGGGGCATGGACGCCTCCGGCGGGTTCTACGAGACTTACACGGAAACTCCCGGCTTCCCCGCAGCTCCGGAGACCGCCGACGGCACCCTCGCTTCTGAGACGGCGGACATGGGTCCCGGCTCCGTTCCCAGCACCGGGGCGGAGACCGGAAACTTCACCTTCCGCAATATGGAGCTGCAGGGCAACCTCTACAACGCCGGCGGCTGGTACGGCGGCCTCAAGGGCATTCCCATGAACATTTCGCTGGAGGACGCAACCCTTGACGGCGCCATCGCCACCACCTCCGCCATTCACGTGACTTACGACGGAGCCATGGCCTACAAGGATCGGAAGGGCGTTGCCTTTGACGACGAGGACGAGGCGGCGCAGTTCGCCGAGCAGTATCAGGCCGCGGAATTCTCCATCAGCCAGTACTGGATCATCGGCCAGGTGGCCAACAAGATCGCCTACAGCGGCTCCAACCCCATCAACGTCACCCTGTCCGGCGACTCCGTCTGGAATGTGGAGAGCACCTCCATGATCAACTCCCTGACCATTTCCGACAGCGCCAAAGTCGTGGTGCCCAAGGACGTGACGCTGACCATCAACGGAACGGACTACACGGACTGCGTGCTGGATCAGGCCCAAGTCTACGGAGAAGAGGCTCTTCCCGGTGAAGCGGATGAGAGCTCCGGCGGATTTGGCGGCCCCGGCGGTCCTCCTCCCGGCGGCCCCGGTGGTCCTCCTCCCGGGATGGGCGGGGAAGCACAGTCTGAGACAGAACCTGCCGTTACTATGCTCTGGTCCCTGGCAGATCCAGATCTTGCAGAGCTGCACGACAATGGTGACGGCACAGCCTCTGTCACCGCAACTGCAGCAGGGACCGTTCGGGTTTATGTGGACGTGGTCGTGGACGGCGTTTCCGCCGGACGGTTTACAAAGATCATTACTGTAGAATAACAACCTGAAGCGTTGATTTTGGTTTTCCCTAAAACGCCGATTTCTGGACCCTGAATAGTATCAAAGTCTAAAAACCATATAAATACAAAACACCCCGCCCGATCGAATCATGGAGCATTTCCGTGTTCGGATCGGGCGGGGCGTTTTACTTAGATCTGATTGGCCACGGCCCAGCCTGCGGTGACCGCTTTGTGCACATCTCCTGCCCGATAACAGTCGCCGATAAAATGGATACGTTTTCCGGCCCCATAGAACTCTGCGCATTTGTCCGGGACCGCCGATGTTCCGCCGGAGAGCACCACCAGATCCGCGGGAATGAACTGTTCTTCTCCGTTTTCGTCCAGGTAGGTCACACCGGACGGATCCACCTTCGTGTATTTCCGGACCTTCCGCACATAGTCAAAGCCCTGCTGGTTCAGGTACGCGTCCATCATCATCACCACATAGTGGGCGTGGGGCGCGTCGTCCGCCAGCATATCTTTTCGGGTCATAACAGTGACGTGATGGCCGTGCTCCGCCAGATACATGCCCGTCTCCGTGCCGGTTTCGCTGCCGCCGACGACCACGATCTCATGGGGCAGTTCCGCCTCTTTTCCGTATACGTCCACCGCCAGCATGGTGTTGGTTCCTTCTGAGATGGGAATGCTCGGGGTGTTGAACTTCGGGCCGATGGCGACCACCACATGGTCGTAGTCTTCCGCTTCCAGCAGCTCCTTGGTGGCCTTCGTGCCGAGATGGACCTTGACACCGGATTTCTCCACCTGTCGGATCAGATAGTGATTGTAGTCCGCCAGGGGCCACTTGAAGGAGGCGTAGTCCGCGTGGAAGAGCTGGCCGCCCAGCTTATCCTGCTTTTCGTACAGGGTCACGTCATGGCCCCGCTCCGCACAGGTGACGGCGCACTTCATGCCCGCCGGGCCGCCGCCGATTACGGCTACCTTTTTCTTTTCGCCGATCGGCTCAATGATCTGATCCAGCTTGAATTCCACACCGATCTTCGGGTTCACGGAGCAGAAGGAACGGAACTTGTCGGAGTCGTTGGGCACATGGCACTTGTTGCATCGGATGCAGGGATTGATGTCCTCGGCCCGATCCTCGTAGATCTTTTTGCCGTACTCGCTGTCGCAGATCCAGGCCCGGGACATGCAGATGATGTCCGCCTTTCCCTCCCGGAGGATCTTCTCGTTGAAATCCGGATTCTGGAGACCCGCCGACACGCCCACGAGCATCTTTCCGCCCCTTGCCCGGATGGACTCGGTCAACGCTGCCGCTGCATCAAGATTGGGGCAGGGGACTTCTCTGGATGAAGTGAAGCCGATGGGATGCTGAGGGTCCTTGTCCCCGTGGCGCACATGAAGGATGTCCACCTTGCCCTCCAGCAGTTTTGCCAGCTCGAAGGTGTCCCTCCGGTTGACCCCCAGTCCGTCCACGGAAATCAGCATCTCCAGGGGGAAATCCCGGCCGAAGGTTTGCTTCATGGCGTCCATGACCTCAAGCATCAGCCGGGCGCGGTTGTAGACGGAGCCGCCGTATTCGTCGGAGCGGTGGTTGGTGTGGGTGGACCAGAACTCCGACATGATGCCGTTGTGGTAGGCGTTGTGGAAGGAGAACATCTCAAAGCCGAACTGCCGGAGGATTTTGGCGCTCTCTACCGTGGAATCGACGAATTCCTGAAGCTGCTTCTTTGTGATATGTCCCACGTCCTGGCCCCGGCACTGTTCCTGCTCCTGCCGGAGCTGCTCCATGGGATCGTCAGACATGGGCATGGGACCGGCGGGCTGTTCTCCTTCGCCCTTCCCCACCGCAAAGGGCGAGCCCTCTCTCCCCTTGCCGTCGGCCCGGGAATAGGAGCCCATGGGCTGGGTGATGGCGATGGACTCATAGTACCGAATGGCGTCGATGGCCTGACAGAGATAGTTGTGAGCGCTGGTTTTGGCAATGTTCACCTGGGTATCGTGGGGCGGAAAGGTCATCTGGATCTCGCCTGGTCTTGCGGGCGGGCCGCCGGGTCCCTCCTCCGTCCGCATGGCAAAGTTCAGATACACCGCCGCTGCGCCGTTTTTCGCCCGGTTGGCAAGGTGGGTGATCAGCCGGTCCGTAGGCCATTCCTCGGTACCCTGAAGCATGTGGGGGATGCCCGCGGTGGATACCATACGGTTTTTCAGCAGCACGTTCCCCACCGGCAGGGGCCGCAGCAGGTATTCATAGCGACGATTCATCAAATCACTCCTTGTTTCGGTTCGACTTCAGCATAACGCAGGACGACACACTTTTGCAACGCTCTTTTTCTGCCACGCCGAACCATCAAAATCGGACACAAAGGGGAGCGCCCGGCGCTCCCCTTGTCATCCGTTTTTGAGTTTTCCGGGTGTGGTTCCCTCATATTTTTTGAATGCCCGGGACATGGTCAGGGCGTTGCTGTATCCCACCTGTTCCGCCACTGCGGCAAGAGACGCTCCCTGACCGATCCGGATCTTTGCCTCCTGGAT
>CACYXZ010000154.1 GCA_902778525.1 Oscillospiraceae bacterium
AGGCCATGTTGCCCTGGTCTTCATCGATTCCTATCACTTGCAGGAAACCAAATAAGAAACAGTGACCATTGCCGCCTCCCCACTCGGGGAGGCGGTTTTGCTGGCGGGACCAGTGATTAACCATTTACAAATAAAGTGTAAATCCCCCGGCCTAAACAGCCGGGGGATCTTTTGCGTATTCAGGATATCGGATTTCCTTTTCCGTCAAACAGGGGGAGCTTTTCCAGATAAATGATGTCCTTCCGGTCGGCAGCGCCGCCCTCGGCCAGGATCGACATACGGCCGGCGACAATGCCTTCCGCCTGCTCCACCAGATTCTCCACAGCGGCAATCGAACCGCCGGTGGAGATCACATCGTCCAGGATGAGAATCCGTTTGCCCTTCATTTTTGCCGCGTCTGCGCCATCCATGTAGAGCATCTGCTTTCCCTCGGTCGTAATAGATTGATCTTCCACCTCGAACACGCCGTTCATGTAGAGCTTTTTCGCTTTGCGAACCAGGAAATACTCGTTTCGTCCGCTCTGGCGGGCCATTTCGTGGATCAGGGGAATCGCCTTGGCCTCGGGCGCAACCATATAGTCAAACGGAGGCGCCTTTTTCAGCAGCTCCGCCGCGCAAGCGCAGGTCAGTTCCACATCGCCGAAAATCACGAATGCAGCGATCATTGCCGAATCGTTCAGCGGGCAAAGGGGAAGATCCCGTTCCAGGCCGGCGATCCTAAGCTTGTAAGTCATCCAAAAACAACTCCTCTAATCAAATTTTCCATGATGAATTATACTATTGCGCCCGATTGTTGTCAATTTGAAAAAGTCAGTTATCGTCGAAAAATGATGTGGCTTTTTTTAGCCGAATATGGTAGAATGATTCCGTGATTTTTTATGTAAGGAGGACACAGCATGGAAAAACTCTTCAAGCTGAAGGAAAACGGTACGAATGTCCGCACAGAAATCATTGCGGGCCTTACCACCTTCATGACCATGGCCTACATCATTGCGCTGAACCCGAATCTCCTGACGAACTTCGGCGCCGGCCTCGGTGACGGCACCATGGTCCCCGAACTGTGGAATGCTGTCTTTATGGCTACCTGCCTGGCTTCCTTTGTGGGTATGCTGGTGATGGCATTCGCTGCGAACAAACCCTTTGCAATGGCACCCGGTATGGGACTCAACAGTTTCTTCGCTGTTGTGGTCACCAACATCTGCGGCATGCTTGGAATCACCTATGTGGAAGGCTTCCGGGCAGCCCTGGTCATCATCCTGGTGGAAGGCATCATTTTTCTGATCCTGTCCGTGCTGAATATTCGCCAGAAGATCGTTGAAGCGATCCCGCTGGGCGTACGGCTTGGCATCGCGCCTGCCATCGGACTGATGCTCATGAACATCGGCGTTGGTTCCAACGTCGGCATCTATGCCGCCGGCAATGATTTTGCCTCTCCGTTCTATGTGATGCGCGACTTCTTCGGTGCGCTGACGCCCCGGGTCATTCAGGGCGGCATGGGCGCTGAGGGGTATGCAACCATGGTCCTGACCGTCGTGACAATGTTTATCGGTCTGTTCGTGATCATTATTCTCGCACATAAGGGAATCAAAGCATCCGTTCTGATCGGCATGCTGGTTGCTTCCGTTGTGTACTGGGCCGGCGAGGCGATCTTCCTGCACGCGAATCCCTTCGCGTCTCTTGCAACCGCATCCTGGATTCCTCCGTTTGCCGATATGGCCTCTACGACCCTTTTCAAATTTGACTTCAGCACCTTCTTCAACATCGGCTGGTTTACCGCCATCACGCTGATCATTACCTTCTGCATGATCGACATGTTCGATACGATCGGCACGCTGGTAGGCACGGCTTCCCGTGCCGGCATGGTGGACGAGAACGGCAATATGCCCAACATGAAAGAAGCGCTCCTGGCCGATGCTATCGGTACGGTTGCTGGTTCCGTTTCCGGCACCTCCACCGTTACCACGTTCATCGAGTCCGCTTCCGGCGTGGAGGCAGGCGGCCGCACCGGCCTGACTGCGCTGACCACCGGAATCATGTTCCTGGCCTGCATCTTCATCGCGCCCATTGCCGCGATCATCCCTGCCGCTGCCACTTCCTCCGCATTGATCTATGTAGGCATTCTGATGCTGGCCGGTCTGAAGAACATCAACTTTGATGACATTGCACAGACTGTCCCCGTTGCCCTGATGCTGATTGCCATGCCGATCTCCGGATCCATCGGCCATGCCATCGGTCTCGGCCTCATCTCCTATACCATCATAAGGATCTTCACCGGAAAGGCGAAAGAGGTCTCCGTTCTGACTTATGTGATCTCCGCGCTCTTCCTCCTGAAGTTCTTCGTCGTTGCATAATGACAGTTTAAACGGCTGCCCGTCCGGGCAGCCGTTTTTCTGTTCTGATTGGCAGCGGCGTCAGCCGGGCTGCTGGCTGGTGTGATGCTCCGTCCGGACCGGACGCTCCCGAAACAGCAGGGAAATGCACCAGATCCCGGCCAGTCCGACGATGGTGTAAATAATCCGGCTCCAGACGGCAGTTTGTCCGCCAAAGATCCACGCAACGAGATCAAACTGGAAGATGCCCACAAGGGCCCAGTTCAACGCTCCGATGATGGTAAGCGTCAGAGCAGTTCTGTCCATAATCATACCTCCTAAAAAAATGGTTCCGCTCATAAGTATTATGGGCGGAACCGTTATTTTTATTCAGGCATTTTTCTTTGCTTTGATCACTTTCAGCCTGGAGAACTCCTCGCGTTCTTTTTCCTCCAGCGCTTCCGTGATCAGAGCGATCGTGCTCTGGTATCCGGGAATCACAATATTGCGCAGCGCGTTGGCTCGTTTTTGCGTTTTTTTGATGGTAAAGGCAAGCCGGTAGATCGTATTCTCCATCTCAGCCAGTTCTTTCGTCAATTCCTTGACCTTGTGGAACTTCATCAGCGCCTCGTCCAATGCGGAATTCGTGACCGAAAGACCGTACGTCACGCGCTGGGAAGGCGGGTCGGCGGATACCGTCGGTATTTCGACCCCCATCACGGAACGGTACCTAATCTCCACAGAGTTGTCGATGGGGACGGATTCCGCCACATGAATGGTTTTTCCCATTGTGATATTGGCAAGCATCAGCGCGTCATAGGCTTCGGTGAAGGTACTGTCGATTCTCGACTGCAGCGCCTCCGCTTCAGAAATCAGTCCCATCATTTCACGGGTCAGGATATTCCGTTTCCGATCCATAAGCTCGTAACCGGTGGTCGCCAGTTCCAGAGAGTGCTTTGTGGCGATCAGGTTGCCTTTGGTCGGGAGTACAGCCATCGTTGCTTCCTCCTTAGAACGTCACGTCTTCCACATAATGCGCTTCGATATCCTCGGCGCTGATCCGATCCAGCTCTGACTTCGGCAGAATAGAGAGGAGCTTCCATCCCAGATCCAGGGTATCGTCAATGCTCCGGTCCTCCCGGACCCCCTGGGTCAGGAAATGGGCTTCAAACGCATTGCCGAACTTCAGGTACAGCTTGTCGGTATCGCTCAGCTCGTCCTCGCCGATGACGGAGGCCAGGGAACGGGCGTCCTGGACTTTCGAATACGAGGCAAATAGCTGGTTGGAGACGTCGGAGTGATCCGCTCTGGTATACCCTTCGCCGATTCCGTCCTTCATCAGACGGGAAAGGGAGGGGAGTACTGAGATGGGGGGATACACGCCTTTCTGTTCCAGCTCACGGTCCAGAACGATCTGCCCCTCTGTGATATACCCGGTCAGATCGGGGATGGGGTGCGTAATATCGTCATTCGGCATGGTCAGAATCGGAACCTGGGTCACGGAACCGGACTTTCCTTTCAAGATCCCCGCCCGTTCATAAAGAGAAGCAAGATCGGAGTAGAGATAAGAGGGGAACCCCTTTCTGGAGGGGATCTCACCCTTGGAGGAGGAGAATTCCCGAACCGCTTCACAGTAAGAAGTCATGTCCGTCATAATGACCAGAACGTGATATCCCAGATGGAATGCCAGATATTCCGCTGCCGTCAGGGCACACCGGGGCGTGAGCATACGCTCGATAATGGGATCGGACGCCAGATTGACAAACATGACCACCCGCTGCAGCGCGCCGGCCTCCTCAAAGTCCTTTTTGAAGAAATCCGCCACGTCGTTTTTCACGCCCATCGCCGCGAAAACAATGGCAAATTCTCCGTCATCCGCCGCGACCTTGGCCTGCCGAACGATCTGCGCGGCAACGTCATTGTGCCGCATGCCGGCGCCGGAAAAAATCGGGAGCTTCTGTCCCCGGATCAGAGTAGACATACCGTCGATGGCGGAAATGCCGGTGTAAATGCAGTTCCGGGGATATATCCGGGCCACCGGGTTCATGGCCGACCCATTGATGTTCCGGCGTTCCTCGGGGTACAGCTCACCGAGGCCGTCAATGGGACGCCCGGCGCCGTTGAAGACCCGGCCCAGCATCTCGCTGGAGAGCGCCAGCTCCATGGGTTTTCCGGTGAAATTCGTCCGGGCGTTTTCCAGAGAAATGCCCTTCGTGCCCTCAAAAACCTGCAGGACCGCACGGCTGCCGTCCAGCTGGATCACCCGGCCATACCGTTTTTCACCGCTTGAGAGCGTAATTTCCGCCATCTCGTCATAGCCGATGCCGCTGACTCCATCCAGAAAAATCAGCGAGCCGACCATTTCAGAAAGACCAATATACTCTAACTTCATTGTCGAACGCCTCCTTTACTGATAGAGTGCGCACAGCCTGCTCAAACGGTCCGAACTGAGAAAGATCGTCGTTGGGGATTTCATATTTCATCCGGACAAGCTTTTCGAAAATCCCGGTGGCCTTGATCTGAGACAGGGGTACGGATTTGGCGACCAGACCTCTGCATCCGTCGAAAAGCCGGAAAATGACTTCCATCATCCGCTTCGTCTTCTCCATGGGAACATAGGTGTCTATGGCATGGAACGAATTCTGCTGCAGGAATCCCAGCCGGATCACCCGGGCGATCTCGATGGTCAGCTTCTGATCCTCCGGCAGGATGTCGGAGCCGATCAGCTTCACGATCTCGTTGAGGCTGGTTTCCTCCTTCATAACAGCCTGAAGCCGGGCCCGTAGCTTCAGGAAATCCTCTCCAAGCTGCTCATTATACCAGGGCGTCAGGTCCGTCAGGTATTCGGAATAGCTCTGATTCCAGTTGATGGCAGGGAAGTGGCGCGCATAGGCCAACGACCGGTCCAGCGCCCAGAAGGTCCGGATAAACCGTTTGGTATTCTGCGTCACCGGTTCGGAGAAATCGCCGCCCTGGGGCGAAACAGCACCGATAATGGTGATGCTGCCTTCCTTTCCGGAAAGGGTTTTCATATATCCGGCCCGCTCATAGAACTCCGCCAGCCGGGAGGACAGATACGCGGGGAATCCTTCCTCCGCAGGCATCTCTTCCAGACGTCCGGAGATCTCACGCAGCGCTTCCGCCCAGCGGGATGTAGAGTCCGCCATCATCGCCACATGGTACCCCATGTCCCGGTAATACTCCGCTATGGTCATGCCGGTGTAGATGGACGCTTCACGAGCCGCAACCGGCATATTGGAGGTGTTAGCCAAAAGGACGGTACGGTACATCAGCGGCTGATTCGTATGGGGATCAATGAGCTCGGAGAACTCGTCAAGCACTTCCGTCATCTCGTTTCCGCGCTCTCCGCAGCCGAGATACACGATCAGATCCGCGTCCGACCACTTCGCAAGCTGATGCTGCGTCACGGTCTTTCCGGCGCCGAAGGGGCCGGGGATGGCGGCGCAGCCTCCCTTTCCCAGCGGAAAAAGCGCGTCGATGATCCGCTGGCCGGTGATCAGAGGCCTTGTGATCGCGCACCGGGCCTCCACAGGCCGCGGGGATCGGATCGGCCACTGCTGCGCCAGCTTCAGCTCCAGAATCTCTCCCGCCGCGTTCTTTACCGTGACAAGCGTATCGGTAACGGTGTATGCTCCGTCCGGAACCACCGTCAGCACCGTTCCGGACTGATCGGGCCGCATCATGCTGCGGTGCCGGATCACAGGCGTTTCCTGGCATTCGGCGTAAACAGCGCCGGGAGCGAGCTCGTCTCCGGGCCGCACACAGATCGATACGTCCCATTTTTTCTCCTCGTCCAGCGCAGGGATCTGAATGCCCCTGCCGATAAAGGCGCCGGAGGCTTCCGCGATTCCGCGGAGGGGACGGCAGATGCCATCATAGATATTGTTGAGAAGTCCGGGGCCAAGGGTAATGGACATGGGAGCGCCTTTGGGAAATACCGGCATTCCCGGCATCAGACCGGTGGTATCCTCATAGACCTGAACCGTGGTGACGTCACCTTCTACGGAAACGACTTCTCCGATGAGGCGTTCCGTTCCCACTTCGACCATGTCCATCATAGCCAGACCTCGGCCGCCCTTGACGGTAACAACGGGGCCGTTCACGCCTTCAATATAATACTTTGTCTCAGACATGATACGCCTCCTCAGTCATCCGCCAGGCTGATGCCGAACAGCTCCGCAAAGTGGCCGTCCAGATCGCCCAGCGCGGTATCGTAGCTCTCGTCCGCCCGCAGGAGCCGGGAAGGGCAGTCGACGATCAGGCCGCCGAGGGTAAAAGCGCCTTCCTTGAAGGTCACATGCTTTCCGGGCAGAGAGGCGGCCA
>CACYXZ010000155.1 GCA_902778525.1 Oscillospiraceae bacterium
ATATTCATAATTATAATACAAAATACCGTAAACAATTAGATGTTGTTTACGGTATATTTTTGTGCTATAATAGAGCCGATATCAATCCGGCCGCAAAAGCGCGGCCCAGACGACGGAAAAGGAGTACCCAGTATGTTCAAGATTTTAACGGACAACGGCGCGGACCTCGACAGAGCTTTTCTGGAGAAAAACGACGTCGGATGCATGTATCTTTCCACGATCCTGGAGGGCAAGGTGATCGCCGGCGCGGAGAAGGACCTGCCCGCCCGGGATTTCTACGAGATGCTGAAAAACGGCGCCAAGCCAACCACCTCTCAGATCAATCCGGAAGAGGCTTACTCCTATTTTGAGCGGCACATCGGAGAGGCGGATGAGTTCCTCTATGTGGGTCTGTCCTCCGGTCTGTCCGGCACCGTCGGCAGCGTGAGGGCGGCCGCAGAGGAGATCATGGAAAAATATCCGGAGAAGAAGATCGAAGTGGTGGACAGCCTGACCGGTTCTCCCGGTGAGGCGCTGCTGGTGTACTATGCAGTCACCCTCCGGTCGGAGGGGAAAAGTCTCGAGGAGACGGCGGCCTGGGTACGGGAAAACGCCGGGCATGTGCTGCTGGCCATCACGGTGGACAACCTGTTTGACCTCTGGCGGGGCGGCCGGGTCAGCCGGTCCAGCGCGGTTCTGGGATCGCTGATCTCCATCAAGCCCTTCCTGATCGTGGACAGTCAGGGAAAGCTCCAGGTGACCAAAAAGATCCGCGGCCGGAAGAAGGCCCTCTGCTATCTGGCGGACTACATGGAGCAGCACATGGGCAGCTACCGGGAGCGCAACCGGCAGATGGTGATGATCCACCACGGGAACGTGCCGGAGGACGCGGCCTTTACGGAGGAACTGCTCCGGAGCCGGTTCGGATTTGAGAACATCATGATCGGCAACGTGGGTCCCATGATCGGTACACACACCGGACCGAGCATTGTGGTGGTCGCGTTCCTGGGAGAGCAGAGGATCGGCTGACCCGGGCGTCCGGAAGAAACGGAAAAGGGAGGGCGGAAGCCCTCCCTTTTTGTGTCCCGGCGGTCATTCCATGAGGATCCGGCCCTCCAGAGCGCGGGTCAGCGTCACCTCGTCGGCGTATTCCAGCTGGCCGCCCACGGGGATGCCGTAGGCAAGGCGCGTGACCTTCACGCCGAAGGGCCTCAGAAGACGGCTCAGATACATGGCCGTGGCTTCGCCCTCGGTGTCCGGGTTGGTGGCCATGATGACCTCCCGGATGTCCTCGTCCGCCACCCGCTGCAGCAGCTCCCGGATCTTCAGATCCTCCGGCCCCACGTTGCCCAGGGGGCTGATGACGCCGTGGAGGACATGGTATTTGCCCCGGTACTCCCGGGCCTTTTCCATGGCGATCACGTCCTTGGGGTCGGCCACGACGCAGATGATCCCGCCGTCCCGGGTCTCGTCAGCGCAGATGGGACAGGTCTCCTGATCCGTGAGATTCTGACAGACGGGGCAGGTGTGGACCGTTTTCCGGGCTTCGAGAATGGCGGAGGCGAAGGCCTCCGCGTCCTCGTCGCTCATACCCAGCACGAAGAAAGCCAGCCGGCGGGCCGTCTTGCTGCCGATGCCGGGGAGCCTGGCGAACTGCTCGCCAAGCCGTTCCAAACTTACCGGATAGGCCTTCATCTTACAGAAGCCCGCCCAGGCCGCCCAGGTTCATGCCGCCGGTAAAGCGGTTCATGGACGCGGCCACGTCCTCTTCGCACTTCCGCAGGGCCTCGTTCACCGCGGCCACCACCAGATCCTGGAGCATCTCCACGTCCTCCGGATCCACGGCCTCCGGGTCGATCTCGACGGCCTTGACCTGCTTCTTGCCGGTGACGATGGCTTTCACCACGCCGCCGCCCGCGGTGGCCTCGTATTCCTTTTCTTCCAGCTCCTGCTGCATCTGCATCATCTGCTGCTGCATCTGCTGGGCCTGCTTCATCATGTTCTTCATGTTGGCGCCGCCCATGGGGCTGCCGCCGCGAAATCCCTTTGCCATGACTGTATCCTCCTGTATGAATATGTTTGCATTATTTAAATGTGATGTTGTCCAGTTCGCCGAACTGCTCCTTGAGCTGGCGCAGGTTGTCTATTCCGCTGCCGAAGACGCCGGGCTCCTCCAGGATCACCCGGATGGGACGGCCCATGACCACGGAGCCTTTTTCCCGCAGGGTCTCCATGACCTCCGGCTTGTTTACAAGGGCCCGCATCATTTCGTTTGCGGGCGTCAGATGCAGATCGGTCCCGCGGAACTTGCCGGTCAGCTGATCCAGAAACGGACGGACCATGGGCTCCAGCTCCGGTTTGGCTTTTTCCGCAATGGTGAGCCAGGTATCGTCGGAGACGGGAACCGGGTCCGGAGCAGGCTCCTCCGCCGGGGACGGCGGCTCCGGTGCCGGAACGGATTCCGGCGCAGAGGCTGCCGGCGCGGACGCAACGGTGAAATGGCCGCTCTGCAGCTGCTGCTCCAGCAGAACCAGCTTGTCGGAAAGCTCTCCCTCCACCCGGGCGATCCGGGCGGAAAGGTCTCTGGCGTCCAGACTCAGCTCCGGCTGGCACAGATGGATCAGGCAAAGCTCCCCGTCCACCCGCTGATTGACGCTGGTCTTGAAGCCGGCCGTGGTCTGCTGCAGGATGTCCACCATGCGGATCAGCTCCTCGGTGGTGAACCGGGGAGAGAGGGCCGTGGCCTCTTTTCCGGTGCAGACGCTGGAGATCATGCCGATGCCGCTCTTCGGGGCGGTTTTGAGGATCAGCAGATCCCGGGCCAGAGTGGACAGCTCGCCCAGCAGAGCGGCGGCGTCCTTTCCGGCACTGTACAGCTCGGAGAAGAGCTGCAGCGCCCGGCCCGCATTCCGGTCGGCGATGGCGGTCATCAGCTCCAGCGTCTGCTGCTGGCCGGCCAGACCAAGCGTCTGGTAGATGTGATCCACAGTCAGAGTCCCCACCGCGGCGCTGGCGCACTGGTCCAGAAGGCTCAGGCCGTCCCGGAAGGCGCCGTCTGCCAGCCGGCCCAGCAGCTCCGCCGCGTCGGGCTCCAGATCAATGCCCTCCTGATAGGCCACATACCGGATCCGCCCGGTGATGTCCTCCGCTGTGGGCCGCCGGAAGGCGTAGCGCTGGCAGCGGGAGAGAATGGTGGCCGGAACTTTATTGAGCTCTGTGGTGGCCAGAATGAACATCAGGTGCTCCGGCGGTTCCTCGATGGTTTTGAGCAGAGCGTTGAAGGCCGACATGGACAGCATGTGGACCTCGTCGATGATATAGACCCGCTTCTTGACCTCCACGGGGGGATAGACCGCCTCGTCCCGGATGGAACGGACGTTGTCCACGCCGTTGTTGGAGGCGGCGTCGATCTCCTGGACGTCCATGACGGCGCCGCTGTCGATGCCCCGACACGAGGCGCAGCAGTTGCAGGGGTTGCCGTCAATGGGATTTTCACAGTTGACCGCCTTGGCCAGGATCTTGGCGCAGGTGGTCTTGCCGGTGCCCCGGGAGCCGGTGAAGAGGTAGGCGTGGCTGAGCTTGCCGGTGATGACCTGGTTCCGGAGGGTCTGGGTGACAGAGGTCTGGCCGGCCACGTCGTCGAAGGTCTGGGGCCGGTATTTGCGATAGAGTGCCTGATACATGATCCAAACCTCCTGTTCCGGGGCGCAGCCCGGAGAAATGGAATTCGGCCCGGGACAAGACCGCACACCCGCCTTCGAAAACGAAGATATGCTCGGAACCCATACAGCCAGCTCGGAAGCGGCGAGCCCGCGGCACACGAAATGATCCACTTAATGCTGCTCGGTTCCCCGCCTGACATGGTTCATGGGATTCCGTTGCGCGGGACCGATTCCTCATCGCCGCTTATATGGGGCAGACAACACAGTTCGCTCCTCGGGACGGGAATTCATCCCTGCTGTAGCGGATTGCAGGTTACAAGGCACCGCTGACTCCCCGACTAGTGCGGCCTTGTCCCGGGCCGAATCCGGAACAAAGCGCAATCAGTATACTATATTTTATTGTATTTTTCAAGGGGGAATTGCGAGGGCACGGCCGGGCCGCCGACGGGAAGGAAACAATTTACTTTGGATTCTGAATATGGTATACTGGAATGGCGGCGGAGATGCGGGTAAGCGCTCTTCCGGGAGATGGATCGATTGGAGTTTGTAGAATTCTTTTTATTCCCTCCGGGGGCCTACTTCTGCCTCACCAGAAGTAGGCAAGAGTGACCAAAGGGCCTTGCCCTTTGGAATCCCGCCCGCGTGGCGTGACTCTTCACGCCGTCGAGCGCTCGACAGAAAGACTGTGGTCGCCGCTTGACTTCGTGAGCGGCTATGGGGCGGTTTCCACCCCGTTTCGGGCGAGACCGACAACTACCCCCACCGTCGCGCCTTCGTCGGCACCCCGAGCGTGGGAACGAAACGGGCTGTATGCCGACAGCGGCGGCGAGCGATTCCGTGCGAGGGGACCCGCCACGAAGTGGTGGGCGCGCGTACATCGAGCCGGTAGCGAGCCGTCCGCAGGCAAGTTGCCAGTCGAGCGCTCGATCCCGCGCAGTTTGCCCCTGGCGTCGGGGGTTCCCCAAGGGGGAACGCCTTGGGTCGATTCTTTCCCCTATTTCTTGGCGAATCAAGAAATAGGGAACGCGCGCCCACTGCTTGGCGAATCAAGAAATAGGGAACGCGCGCCCACTGCTGTCGCAGCGGGTCCCATCGCACGGAATGGGCCGCCGGAGGCTTCCCGGAAAGACCTCGACAAACTCCAATTTGTCTCTATACACACCATCAGAAAGGAGTCCTCTCCATGGGAAAGGATCAAACCGCTCAGCGGGCAGAGTCGCTGGGAACAGAGCGGATCTTCAAGCTGATCCTTCAGTATGCGCTGCCCGCCATTGCCATGATGCTGATCAGCTCACTATATAATATCGTCGACAAGGTGTTTGTGGGCAACTTTGTGGGACAGATCGGCATTACAGCCACCACCGTGGCCCATCCGGCCATGCGGTTTGTGGACGCCTTTGCCATGCTGGTGGGCGCCGGCGGCTCCACGCTGCTGGCCCTGCGGCTGGGAGAGGGAAAGAGCGAAGAGGCGGAGGACATCCTGAACAACAGCTTTCTGCTGATGCTTGTCCTGTGCGCCGGCCTGATCCTGCTGGGATATCTGTTCCCGGTGCCGCTGCTGCGGGCCTTCGGCGCGGAGGACGCGGTGATGCCCTATGCGCTGACCTATCTCCGGATCGTGCTGTGCGGCGCCTTCTTCAACGCCACAGCCAACAGCTTCGGCCTGTTTGTCCGGGTGGACGGCAGTCCCAAGCGGATGATGCTCTGCTCCGTTACCGGCTGCGTGCTGAATATCATCCTGGATCCGCTGGCCATCTATGTGCTCAACTGGGGGATCGCAGGCGCTGCTGTCGCCACGGCTGCGTCCCAGATCGTCTCCGGCCTGATGGTGATCCACTACTTCACCCTGAGCAAAAGGAGCACGATGAAGCTGCGGCTGAGCAAGCTGCGGCTGCACTGGGCCATCACGCGGAAATCCACGGAGCTTGGTTTTTCCTCGTTCCTGCAGCAGTTTACCGGCAGCCTCAGTCAGTCCATCCTTCTTTCCTGCCTGGCGATCTTCGCCACGGCCCAGACGGTCAGCGGTGCGGTGGCCCAGGCCTCTGTGGGTATCACGATCAGCATCGGGCTGTTTTTCCTGCTGCCCGCCATCGGCATTGCCTCCGCCATTCAGCCCATTATCGGCTATAACTACGGCGCGGGAAACTACCACCGGGTGGTGGACACCCTGAAAACCGCCACGGCCTTTGCCATTGCCATGCTCACCGTGGGATGGGTCCTGATCCTGATCTTTGCCGAGCCGCTCTGCCGGATCTTCGGTTCCGAGGGGGACGATCTGCGGCACGCCGCCTACACCATGCGGGTGTACAATCTGCTTTTGCCGCTGGTGCCCTTCTCGAATGTGGGATCCGGGTTCTTCCAGTCCATCGGCCAGCCGAAAAAGGCGATCCTCATCAGTCTGAGCCGGCAGGTGCTCTGCCTGATCCCCATGGTGCTGATCCTGGGCTCGATCTTCGGTCAGAACGGCGTGCTGTATTCGCTGCCTGTGGCCGATGTGGTGTCTTCCTCCACGGCCCTGGGCCTGATGATCCACCAGTGCCGGCATTTCCGCCGGGCGGATTCGGAGACACTGCGGGCCTGATGAAAACATTTGGATGATGGCGCTGCAAATATACCCTTGTAAATTTTAAGAAAGTATTGCAGTTCTTTTTCTTTTGTGCTATAGTCGAAAGTACGAAGTCACACTGTTTTGCGTGATTCGTACATCTTTTAGGAAAAGAGGTTCAGCTATGAAAGGAAAGAAACTGCTTGCCCTGCTGCTCTGCCTGGCCATGGTCGCCGGCGTCCTGAGCGCCTGCGGAAGCACCGCTGCTCCTTC
>CACYXZ010000156.1 GCA_902778525.1 Oscillospiraceae bacterium
TCCCAGAGCCGGCAGGTGTCCGGAGAGATCTCATCTGCCAGAAGGATGGTTCCGTCATCGGCACGTCCAAACTCCAGCTTGAAATCCACCAACCGGATTCCAACCGTCAGAAAGAACTCTCGGAGGATTGCGTTGACCTGGAGCGCCCGGCAGATGATCTCGTCGATTTCCTCTCCGGTGGCCAGCTTCAGTGCCCGGGCGTGCATGGCATTGAGCAGGGGATCTCCCAACGCATCGTTTTTATAGGAAAACTCAACGGTGGGTTCATCGAACGCGATCCCCTCCTCTACGCCATACCGCTGGGCGAAGTGGCCGGCGGAAACATTCCGCACAATGACCTCAAGGGGGATGATATCTACCTTTCTGACTACAGTCTCCCGGTCGCTGCGCTCCTCCACAAAGTGGGTGGGTACGCCCTTCTGTTCCAGCAATACCATCAGCAGATTTGTCATGCGGTTATTGATGGCGCCCTTCCCGACGATGGTGCCCTTCTTTTGCCCGTCAAAGGCGGTGGCGTCGTCCTTATACTCCACCAGATACAGTGCCGGATCATCGGTCCGATATACCTTTTTGGCTTTTCCCTCATAGATTTGTTCCAGCTTTTTCATGTTGCGCTCCTTCCCGTGAATAAAGTCACAAGTCGTCTGGCGGCCTCCTCCGTATCCGCAGGGTCGCCGAAGGAGGACAAACGGAAGTATCCTTCCCCCTCGGCCCCAAAGCCCACGCCGGGCGTGCCCACCACCTGGATCTCTGTGAGCAGGCGGTCAAAGAAGGTCCAGCTGTCCATACCGTCGGGGCAGGCCAGCCAGAGATAGGGCGCGTTCCGTCCGCCGCAGTACCAGATCCCCAGGGAATCCAGCGCCTCCATCAGGACCCTGGCATTCTTCCTGTATACGGACAGGCTCGCCTGGATCTGCTCCTGTCCCTCCGGGGTAAAGACGGCGGCGGCTCCTCGCTGCAAAATGTAAGAAACGCCGTTGGTTTTGGTGGTTCGGTTCCGTACCCACATTTCCCGGAGGTTCATCCCGCACCGATTCAGTTCCCCGGGGATCACAGTGTATCCCAGACGGGTCCCGGTAAATCCCGCGGTCTTGGACAGGGAACAGATCTCTATGGCGCAGGTCCTCGCCCCCTCCAGCTCGAAGATGCTCCGAGGGATGCCGGGGGCCTGAACAAAGGCCTCATAGGCCGCGTCAAAGAGGAGGATGGAGCCGTTTTCATTGGCAAAGTCCACCCAGCGCTGAAGTCCCGGCCGGTCAAACACTGCGCCGGTGGGATTGTTGGGGGAACAGAGGTAGATCAGATCTGCGCAAACGCCCTTGTCCGGCATGGACAGAAAGCCTGCCTCCCTTCCGGCGCTCAGCCGCCGGAGCGTCCGTCCCGCCATGACATTGGCGTCCACATAAGCGGGGTAGGCCGGCTCCAGGACCAGCGCCGTGTCGGAGCGGTCAAAGAGATCCAGAAGGTCTCCCAGCTCGTCACTGGCCCCGCTGGACACGAAGACTTCCTCCGGAGAAAGGGCGATCCCCCTGTCTCTGTAGTGGGCTGCGATGGCCTCCCGCAGAAACGGCGCGCCGCACTCCGGCTGATACCCCTGAAAGCGGTCCTTGTCCGCCTGATCGTCCACCGCTACATGGAGCGCTCGGATCACCGCACCGCACAGAGGCAGGGAGACGTCCCCGATGCCCAAATGCAGGAGCCGCTGGCCGGGATGAGCCGCCAGATAAGCCGCGGTCTTTTCCGCAATACGGGTGAAGAGGTAACTGGTCTCCAGTTCTTTATAGTGCAGATTGGGGATCATCATAGTAACACCTCTCCCTCATACACCAGTTCCGCCGGGCCGGTCATGGAGATCCTCCCATCCGAGGACACCTGAACAGTCAGAACGCCGCCGTCCAGATGGACCGACACCGGCGTGTCGTATCGGCAATAGCCCTTCTCGGTCGCCGCGGCCACGCTGGCGCAGGCGCCGGTGCCGCAGGCCATGGTCACGCCGCTGCCCCGTTCCCACACCCGCATACGCAGCGCAGTGTCGGAGAGGACCTGGACGAATTCCACATTGACGCCCCCGGGAAACGCTGGATGTCCCTCCAGCAGAGGGCCCAGCGTCGTCACCAGCGCCGTCTCCGCATCCTCCACAAACAGAACGGCGTGGGGATTGCCCACAGAGACCGGTGTGCAGAGGACAAGGGCCCGGTTGATGTCCAGATGCTTTTCCGGCTCAATGACGGCCTGTCCCATGTCCACCGTGACCTGTCGGACCTTGCCGTCTTCGACATGGAGTTTCAGCGTCTTTTGCCCGGCGAGGGTTTCGATGGTCAGGCGGGTCTTGTCCGTATAGCCTTTCTCGTAGACATACTTTCCGACGCATCGGATGCCGTTTCCGCACATCATGGCCTCGCTGCCGTCGGCGTTGAAGATCCGCATCCTGAAGTCTGCGGAATCAGAGGGGGAAATATAGATCATCCCGTCGGACCCGGCCCCGAAATGCCGCTCTGAGAGGAAGACCGACAGGGCAGCGGCGTTTGGCGGGACCTGGCCGTAGACGTAGAGGTAATCGTTTCCCAATCCGTGCATTTTTGTAAAGCGCATAGGACCTCCTTCCCAAATCGTTTGGGGTATTGCTTATTATTATCGGTTCCCTTCGGCCTCTCTGCCATCCATGGCCTTCTCTCGGCCCATCAGGACCTGTTCGATATGCGCCGCGAAGCGACGGAGCCTGTCTTCAATGCCGGCCATCCGCCGGGCGGAGCCGGGGTCGTGGGCGGTCTGGGCCAGACAGAACCGAGGCGGCAGGATGGCCGTCTTGTTGAAGCACATCGCCCCCAGAAGCTGCTGTGCCACCAGATCGCTGCCGGAATAGCCGGAGACCACGATTCCAAAGAGATACTTTTCATACAGATCGTGGTACTGCAGCAGGCTGGTCATGCGGTTGAACAGGGCCATCAGATTGGCGCTGACCGCGTCGTTATAATTGGGACAGAGGAACAGCATGGCGTCGCAGTCCCGGATGGCGGGGAGGACCTGCTCCGGAATCGCGCCGCCGTAAAAGCAGGTGTCGTTCTGGGCGTAATGCAGACAGGCCTTGTAGGAACATCCCCGGCAGTCCGTGATCGTTCCGTTCTGCAAGCTGATTTCCCGGGTTCGGACGGTGGAAGGAAGCATCCGCAGCAGTTCCCGCCCCATCCAGACCGTGTTGGAGCGGACATGATCGGAGGCGTGCAGCATCAGGAGCCTGGGGCGTGAGAAGACAGGAAAGGAAAACCCGGCCACCCGCAGCGCCAGCTCCCGGACCCGGCGACGATAGGTTTCTTCCCAGCTCAGTCCCAGCCGCCCAGCCAGGATATGCTGGTTGTAGAGGGAGCCCGTTCCCTCCACCAGGGGCTTTCCCGGAAAGGCACAGTCTGCCAGATCGGCGGCCAGCGCCAAAGTCTGGGCTGCCTGCTTGGTGTAGAGCTCGCCGCTTCCATCCACCACAAGGCCAGCCGCGCAGCCGGTCAGGGCGCCCTTATTCTGACGCAGCCAGCGGATCGTCTCGTAAAAGGCCGGGTTCGGCCCATAGGCGTCCATTCCAACGGCAAACAGCAGCCTTTTCCCGGTCACGGGCGTCTCTTGAAGCCCGGCTGCATCCAGTTCCTGCGTCGTCAGTCCGTCCAGGGCTTCGGAAAGCACGGCCGCCATCCGGTCTGTGGTTCCCAGCCGGACCAGGATCAGGGGGGCGCTCATAGCCCCTCCGCCTCCCGGAGGCGGGCGTAGGTGTCCTCCAGGCGGGACATCAGGGGCGGCGCGATCTCTTCCCGCAGGAGGAGGGGACCCGAGGACGTTCGACGGCTTCGGCAGCCGAAATACACGCCGCCCAACGGGACGGAGCCGTAGTATTCCTGTCCCCGGAGCATCCTCACCAGAGAGATGGCTGCAGAGGACAGCCCGGGGGCCAGATAGGGCTTGAAGCCCAGCTCCCGCACCCGCAGATTGGCGTCCCGGGTCAGGCCGGTCAGACGGGTCGACACAGCGGGGTCATACTCCTCTCCCCAGTGGTTTGCCACGATCACCCCTCCGCCATGGGGACCGTAAACGCGGCCGTGGTCAAAGGAGCGTCCCTCCATCCGGGCGAAATAGGCGGCCCGAGCGGCCATGACCCCCAGGCCGAAGCCCTGGACCTGCTCGGGGAGAAGTCCCGCGAAGTCGGTCTTCCCGTCAGTCACCCGGTTGCTCCGGAGGAACACCTCCCGGGCCAGCAGGTCCACCGGGTCGGCGATTTGGCAGAATATGCCTTGAAAGCCGGTCTCCCTGGCCTGTCGGGCATAGGGAGCGATGAGGGCCCGGTTGGCCTCCCATTGAGCCATACGGACGTCCCCCGGCCCGCAGTCCGGACCGGGAACACCTCGGGAGGCGGTAAAGGCAAGCAGGTCGCAGTCGAACAGGGCGTCCTTTCCCACGACCCTGACCCGGGGCGGAGCGTCGTTTTCCGGGGACAGGATCTGGTTCATCTCCATCTCGTAACGGGCGCACAGGGCCTCGTTAGGGTCGTAGATGGCGACCTCCTCGATTTCCCGGCCCAGCAGGACCAGCCCGGTGAGCAGGGTGCCGCCTACGTCCCCCAGACCCACTATGGTCACCCGGAACCCCCGGTCCCGCCGTTGGGTCCAACGAAGAAGCAGGGGGAA
>CACYXZ010000157.1 GCA_902778525.1 Oscillospiraceae bacterium
AAGCGCTTGATGGCCAGCTCAAAGCGGACCTGATCGTTGCCCTTGCCGGTGCAGCCGTGGGCGATGGCGTCCGCGCCCTCCGCCTTGGCGATCTCCACCAGCCGCTTTGCGATGATGGGCCGGGCAAAGGCGGTGCCCAGCAGGTAATCCTCGTATTTCGCCCCCATCATCATGGATGGGATGATCACATCGTCCACCATCTCGTCGGTCAGGTCCTCCACATACAGCTTGGAGGCGCCGGTCTTGATGGCCTTTTCCTCCAGGCCGTCCAGCTCCGTTCCCTGTCCCACGTCGCCGGACACGGCGATGATCTCCGGGTCGTTGTAGTTCTCCTTCAGCCAGGGGATGATAATGGAGGTATCCAGGCCGCCGGAATAGGCCAATACCACTTTTTTGATCTCTTTCTTCGCCATAATAACTGCCTCCTGTATCGCGCATTTGCGCGCTGTAATTCATTGTGGAGTTATTGTACCGCGTTCCACACCGGTTTTCAAGAGCCAATATGCATAAAAGTCATTTTTTATACGGTTTTATTTCGGTAATATGCACATATATTCACTAATATGCATTGTTTCGTGAATATATTCACTGCAGCTCCCGGATCGCTTCCCGCAGCCCGGACAGGAATCCGTCCACATCCTGCGGACCTGTCTCAAAGCCCAGACTCACCCGGATAGCGCCGTCGATGACCGGCCCGGGAACCTCCATGGCCTCCAGCACGTGGCTCCGGTGGCCCCGGGAACAGGCGGACCCGGCGGATACATAGATCTCCCGCTGCTCCAGAGCGCCGATCAGGCCCTGACTCCGGACGCCGGGCACCGCCAGGGAGATAATGTGCGGGGCGGCGTGGGCTCCGATCACCTCCACCCCCGGGATCTCCGCAAGTCCGGCAAGGCAGCTGTTCTTCAGCGCCTCCATTTGGCGGGTTTTTTCCCGCCAGTCCTTCCTGCACGCCCCGCAGGCCGCGCCGAATCCCACGATCCCGGGCACATTTTCCGTTCCGGACCGCATGTTTTTCTCCTGTCCGCCTCCATAGAGAAGCGGCGGCAGATGGGTGCTGTCCGCCATATACACGGCGCCAACACCCTTGGGGCCGCCGATCTTGTGGCCGCTGACGGTGATCAGATCCGCCCCCAGGGAGGAGGCCCGGAAGGGCACCTTCAGGAAACCCTGCACCGCATCCGTGTGGAACACGGCCCGGGATTTCTGGTGGACCAGCTTCGCCATGCCCGCGATGTCGTTGACCGCGCCGGTCTCGTTGTTGACCATCATCACCGATACCAGAATGGTGTCGGACCGAAGGGCGGCGAGCAGATCCTTTTTGGAGATTGAGCCGTCGGGCGTGGGCTTCAGGTACGTCACCTCAAACCCCTGCTCCTCCAGCGCCCGGACCGGGTTCAGAACGCCGTGATGCTCCACGGCAGTGGTGATGATGTGGCGGCCCCGCTTGCCGTGGCGCCGGGCCACGGAGGATACGGCAAAATTGTCCCCCTCCGTGCCGCCGGAGGTGAAGAACACCCGCTCCGGCGCACAGCCCAGGGCCTCGGCCACCTGCCCTCTGGCAGACTTTACCGCCTGCTCCGCCCGAAGGCCCAGTCCGTGGACCGCGGAGGGATTGCCCCAGTTTTCCGTCAGCGCCCGGGTCATGGCCGCCACTGCCTCCCGGCAGGGTTTTGTGGTGGCGGCGTTGTCCAGATAGATCAAATACAGCACTCCTACTCTTATAGTCTCTTCAGCAGCGCCGGGAACTCCTCCAGCGCTTCAATCGTATGGTCCGGTATAATATCTTCCCGTGCCGGTTTTCCCCGGCCGTTGAACCAGCAGGTCCGGATCCCGGCGTTTTTCCCGCCCAGAATATCCGAGGTCAGGCTGTCCCCCAGGATGATCGTCTCCTCCCGGCGGAAATCCGGAATGGCGGAGAAGCAGAGCTCAAAAAACGCCGGGCTGGGTTTGTCGGCCCCCATGCGCTGGGAGATAAAGATCCCGTCGAAATACCGGCAGATCCCCGCGATCTCCAGCCGGCTGTCCTGGATCTCACCGGAGCCGTTGGACACCAGATACAGCCGGTACCGCCCATGCAGCGTCTCCAGCAGCTCCAGCGCCCCGGGCAGAAGGAACCCGCCCCGCCGCAGATGGCTTTCGTAGACCTTCTGGGTACGGCTGCTGTCCTGCTCCACGCCAAGCTCCGCGAACAGGATGTCAAACCGGTTTTGAAGCACCTGTTCCCGGGTGATCTCCCTTCGCTCCAGCCGCTCCCACTGGGATTGGTTGATGGCGCTGTAGCGCGCCGCAATGGCCGGGGTAGGCTCCACCCCCAGATACGTCAGGGCCGCCCCTATGGCCTCGGACTCCGCCCGCCGGAAATCCAGCAGCGTATCATCCGCGTCCAGCAGTATCGTGGTGATCACAGGCAGCCCCTCCTGAGTACAGATAAAATAATTATACCGCTCCCGCCCCGGAAAAGCAACATTTCCGCTCCCCGGCATACACTGCATTGAGGTGATCCTTTTGCAGGAGTCGATCCACGAAACCGCTGTCTGGGACCGGGTCACAGCCGCCGCCCGGAACGCTGCGGAAAAACCCGCCGCCCCGGGGCCCATCGGGCCGGAGCTGCTCTCCGCGCTGGAGCGGCTGCAGGAGATCCGGCAGCAGTACCTTTCCCTGCGGAACCGGACCGGCGGAGAGCTCCGGCAGAGCATGCAGGAAGTCCTGCGCCGCAATCAGGCCCTGATTCGCACGCTCTCCGCGCTTACCTTCTATCTGACCGGCCGGCGTCCCGCCCTCACGCCCGCCTCTCCTGCCGGGACGACCCGGGAACCGGCGGCGGAAAGCATCCGGCGCCTTCTCCGGGAGGAGGAGCTGTCCATGGGACGGCTGGAGTCCCTGGCGGCCCGCTCCACCGGGGAGACCCGGGAGACGCTGCTGCTTTTGAGCCGGCAGTGCCGCCAGCAGTTTCAGGCACTGCTGACGCTGCTGGGCCGGGCGCTGGAGCCATAAAAGGATCCCGGCAGGCTGTGCCTGCCGGGATCGGCGTATTCAGAACTTATCTGGCGTAGTAGCGGTCCACCGCCTGCTGATAGAGCGCGATGCAGTCCTCAATGCCCAGATCATAGAGCTGGTCAATGAAGTCGTCCCACTCGGCCATATCCCGATCGCCCACGGCGAACTTGGTGAGGTTCTCCTCCACCACGGTGCGGATGTCGGCATAGATGGCGTCGCACTCATACTGCTCGTCGGCGTTCAGCTTCACATCGGGGAGCTTCCAGGCATCGTCGGCGTTCAGATCCCAGACGTCGGCGCACTCATACTGCACGTCATAGTAGTAGGTAGTGGGCGTCTTGGGGCAGAGCATGGGAACCACGGAGTAGATCCAGTAGGTGGGCTTCTCCATCTCGTTGAGCTCGGAGTTGTTCCAGGTGTCGGAATAAGCCAGCTCACCGTTCTCGTCCCAGATATAGGAGCCTTCCTGATCGGCGGTCTCCTCCACGCCCATGGCGGAGAGCAGCGCGCCCTCCTCGGTGAAGAAGAAGTCCAGATAGGTGCCCAGCTTCTCCAGATCCACGGGGGTGGTGGTCACGGCAATGCCTGCCAGACGGCCGGAGATGGGGGACTTGGAGGTGCCGAAATGGGTGGCCTCGCCCTCGGTCTTGGTGATGGGCGGAACAGGTGTGATCTCAAAATCGGGATCGTTGGACTGGCCCACAGAGTAGTAGCTGGGAACCATGTTGGTCTCGCCGAAGAACACGCCGGTGTTGCCGGAGCCGATGGTGCCGGCGAACTCCATGGGGTTCTGGTTCTTGGAGATGAAGTCGGGGGAGATGATGCCGTCGGCATACCACTTGTGGAACATCTCCATGTACTCTTTGTAGCCGTCCTCGATGATGCCGTACTTCACTTCCTTATCCACACAGTAGTAGGGATCGGAGTTGAAGGGGAAGGTGGAGAAGCCGCCCCACACGCCCAGGCCGGAAACCAGCGCGTTGGAGGTGTGGACCAGGCCGGCCACAGCCATCAGGGACTCGCTCAGACCCAGCTCGTCCTTGAAGGCGTAGAGCACTTCTTCCAGCTGGT
The DNA here is from genome assembly GCA_902778525.1 of Oscillospiraceae bacterium. Taxonomy (GTDB): domain Bacteria; phylum Bacillota; class Clostridia; order Oscillospirales; family Oscillospiraceae; genus HGM13006. The sequence goes on from CACYXZ010000157.1 coordinate 4,072, forward strand.
CATAGGTCTTGGGAACATCCAGACCAACCTTTTCCAGGTAGTCGGTCCGGACGAACATGCCCTCACCGGCGCCGGTGGGGTAGTTGTTGATGGAGATCAGACGGGGAATGTTGCCTGCGTCGGTGTGCAGATCCAGCTTCACGGACTCGGGAAGCTGATCGTAGCACTCCTTATAGGCGGGCATATAGTTCTCGATCATATCGGTCAGGTCGATGAACACCTCGTCGTCAATGGCGGCGTCATAGGAGCCGGTCCACAGCTGGGCCACGTTGGTGATCACGTTGGGCAGGTCGTTGGAGGCCACCCGCAGCTGGAACTGCTCGGAGTTGGAGCTGGTGGAGATACACACCATGTCCACGTTCACGCCCGTCATCTCGCAGGCCTTCTGGAACGCCCGGTTGTCTGCGTACTGGTTGGGCATATAGTTGGAGGCGTTGTCGGAGAAGCTGACCCACATGGAGAATGTGAAGTCGGGATCATCCGGGAACAGGGGCAGATCATAGGTGTAATCCGTGGTGATCAGCCCGCCCGCCTCGGCAGGAGCTTCCTCTGCA
>CACYXZ010000158.1 GCA_902778525.1 Oscillospiraceae bacterium
ATTCATCCGGCCCGTTCTTTTCAAAAAAATAGAGAAAACAGCGGCCGTGTTTATACTCCGTTCACAAAATGCTGATACACTACGAATATAAACTCTGATTCCTTTCTGAAAGGAAGCATTTTTATGCATCGACTGCAATCGTTTTTTGCCGGACGCAACGGGTCCGACGCACTGTCCAAGACCACCAGTATCGTGGCCTGCCTGCTGCTGATCCTGTCCATGTTTTTCCGGGGCGTAGTGAGCAGTATTCTGTGGGCGCTGGCGTTTTTGTTCCTGGCGCTGAGCTACTTCCGGATGTTCAGCCGGAACATCTGGAAGCGCCGGGAGGAGAACCAGAAATTCCTGGCCCGGACGGCTCCCATTGCCCGGAAGTGGAGACAGTGGAAGCTGCGCTGGCGGCAGCGGAATCTCTACGCGTTCTTCAAATGTCCCCAGTGCGGCACCGTGCTGCGGGTCCCCAAGGGGAAGGGGAAGGTCCGGGTCACCTGTAAATCCTGCGGCAACGTCATCGAGAGGAGCACCTGATGTTCGGATATCTCACCGCTGACCGCTCCCGGATGGATGAGGAGCAGCTCCGGCGGTATACCGGGTGTTACTGCGGCCTGTGCCGGAGCCTTCAGAAGCGGCACGGACTCAAGGGCCGGATGACGCTGACCTATGACATGACGTTTCTGGTGCTGGTGCTCTCGAGCCTCTATGAGCCGGAGGAGACGGCGGGGATGAACCGGTGCCCGGTGCATCCCCTGAAAAGGCGGCCCTGGTTTTCCACGGAATTTACAGACTACGCCGCCGACCTCAACCTGCTGCTGGCCTGGTGGAACCTGCTCGACGACTGGGTGGACGAGCGGAAGCATCCCCAGTGGATGCTGTACAAGGCCCTCTCCGGCCGCTGTGAACGGCTGGAGCTCCAGTATCCCAGACAGTCCGCCGCCATCCGGCATCAGCTTCAGAACCTGAGGCGGTTTGAAGCCGGGGAGGAGGCCAGTCCGGACCGGGCGGCCGACTGCTTCGGCGCGCTGATGGGGGAGCTCTTCGCGGTGAAGGAGGATGACCACTGGACTCCGGTCCTCCGTCAGATGGGCCGGGGCCTGGGGCGGTTTATCTATATCATGGACGCCTGCATCGACTTCGAGGAGGACCGGCGGAAGGGCCGGCCCAATCCGCTCCTGGCGCTGGACTGTGGAGACCGGGACCGGGAAGGGGACGAGGCGCTGCTGCGCATGCTGCTCTCCGAGGGGACAGAGGCCTTTGAGCGGCTTCCTCTGGAGCAGGATCTGGGCCTGATGCGGAATATCCTGTATTCCGGCGTGTGGCAGAAGTACAATCAGGCGTTTTCCCGCCGCCGTGCGAGAGGAAATGAAGAGGAAAAGGAGACAAATCCATGACGGATCCCTATGCGGTCCTTGGGGTGTCGCGGGACGCCTCAGAGGACGAGATCAAATCCGCATACAGGAAGCTGGCCAAGCAGTATCATCCGGATCTGCACCCCGGCGACGAGGAATGCGCCCGGAAAATGAATGAGATCAACGCCGCCTACGACGCCATCAAGAATCCCCAGCCCCAGCAGTCCTACGGCGGCTACGGCGGAGGCCAGACCCAGGGCCAGAGCGGCTATTACGATCCCTTCGGCTTCGGGTTCGATCCCTTCGGCTACGCCTACCAGCAGCGGCAGCAGTACAACACGCAGTATGAGGCCCGGGATTCCGTGGACATCCAGTCCGCCCTGCATTACATCAACGCCGGAGCCTACGGGGAGGCGCTGCATGTGCTTTCCACCATCCCCCAGGGGGACCGGGACGCCAAATGGTACTACTGCAGCGCCCGGGCCAACTACGGTCAGGGCAATCGGGTCACCGCCATGGAGCATATCCGCCGGGCGGTGCAGATGGAGCCGGACAACCCGGACTATCAGCGCTTTTACCAGATCATGCAGTCCGGCGGCCGGGCCTATACCGATACCGGGACCCGGTACGGCTTCTCCACCGGAGGGAATTACTGCTATCCCATGTGTATGGCCTGGTGCCTGTGCAACGCCTGCTGCGGCGGGAACTATTTCTTCTGCATCTGACCGGCAGCCTGCCGCCGTCCTTCGGGACGGCGGTTTTTTCGCGGCAGGGGATAAACAGAACATCGGAGCATCATCCTGTAGTTGTAAATAGTACGAAGTCTTGATAAAATGAGATCAGAAATCCTGAATCCAAAGGAGGATCGCTATGAATCACAGATATAAAAAGATGCTGACGCCGATCCGGGTAAGGAATATTGTCATCCGGACCCGCATGGGCATGAGCAAATGCAACTCCCAGGAACAGCAGGGCCCCGAGAATTTCCCCGCCGAGGGCACCATCCGCTTCATTGAGGACGCCGCCAAGAACGGGGCCTCCGTCATCACCATGCCCTCCGCCACCCTGACGGAAATGGACCGGAACCTGTGGGGCGACGCGGCGCTGTTCCCCATGAACAACGCCTTTGTCCACAACTATGTGATCCGCATGATCGACCGGGTCCACGCCCACGGCAGTCTGTGCATGATGCAATGTCACCGGCGGATCCCCGACGGCCTGAGCTTCTCCGAGCCAAAGCCCGGCGGCGGATTCCCCTTCGGGCCCGGCGGTCCCGGGGGACCTCCTCCCGGCTTCGGCGGCAGCGGTCCCAAGAAGCATAAGATCGGCACCAAGGGACGGCCCGGCATGTCCTCCCGGGGCATGGGCGGCATGGGCATGTTCGGCGATCCCAACGCGCCCAAGCGCCTGGCCACGGCGGAAGAGATCGGGACCTGGATCGAGGACATCGCCAACGACGCCCTGGAGTATCGCGGCCTGGGCTTCGACGTGGTGGAAGTCACCGCCATCGGCGACGTGTCCGCAAAGGCCAATACCCGCACCGACCAGTACGGCGGCAGCCTGGAGAACCGCTGCCGCGCCACCACGGAGATGCTCCGGAAGATCCGGGAGCTCTGCGGCCCCCATTTCCTGATCTCCATGCAGCTGACGGCGGAATTCGATCCCGAGTGGATCGACATGCTCAAGATCTGGGACGAGTATGTGGATATCTTCCACGTCCGGCCCCCCAGAAGCTACGGCGAGCATCCCTCTACCTACATCTTCCCCGAGGATACGCCTCCGGCCCTGAAGGGCACCAAGGCCATGAAAGACGCGGGTATCACCGCCGTAGTGGGTGCGGCCTGCGGCTTCCAGGATCCCGACGTCATCGAAAAGGCCATCGAGGACGGCGCCTGCGATATGGTGTTTATGGCCCGGACTTTCAACTGCGATCCGGACTATCTGGAGAAGGTCATCGAGCAGCGGCCGGAGGACATCACCCCCTGCCTGCGCTGCGACGCCTGCCACAGCGCCATCTGCGCGGTGAACCCCGTCTTCGGTCTGGAGAACGTCTATGACGATATGTTCAAGCCCAGCAAGGGCGGCAAGCGCGTGGCGGTGATCGGCGGCGGGCCCGCGGGCCTCCGGGCGGCCATGGTCTGCGCGGAGCGGGGCCATCATGTGACGGTCTTTGAGAAATCCAATAAGCTGGGCGGCCAGGCCAACCACTCCGACTATGTCTACGGCAAGTGGGGCATCAAACGCTTCCGGGACTGGGAGATCCGGCAGTGTGAAAAGCTGGGCGTGGAGTTCCGCATGAACACGGAAGCAACCCCGGAGCTGATCGAGGCGGGGAACTACAACGCGGTCATCGCCGCCACCGGCGCTGCGCCCATCCATCTCAGCATCCCCGGCGGCGCGGAGGCGCCCCATCCCATCGAGGTCTTCGGCAAGGAGGCTGAGCTGGGCCACAAGGTCGTCGTGGTGGGCGGCACCATGACCGCCATGGAGTGCGCCATGTATCTCCACGACACCGGCCATGAGGTCACCGTGATCACCCGGAGCACCATGGGAAGCAACATCGGCGGCCACGACGCGCCTCAGACCCTGCGGTATCTCAAGGAGAAGTACAGCGGCATCCGGGAGATCGACCACGCCCAGATCCTCTCAGTGGACGGCGGCAAGGCGGTCTACGAGAAGGATGGGCAGACCTTTGAGGAGCCTTTTGACTCCGTGGTGGTCAACGGCGGCGTGCGGCCCTGCGTGGAGGAGGCGGAGACCTTCTTCGGCACCGCGCCGGAGTTCTATGTGGTGGGCGACGCCCAGATCACCCGGGCTCACGGCATGCAGAGCCAGATGCTGCTCAACAAGCCCGACGAGTATATCAAGGGCTCCATGCGCTACGCCAACTTCTCGGCGTTCATGGCGGCCAGCAACATCTGATTGAGATTATGGCATAAAAAAGCGGAGCAGTTCAGAACTGCTCCGCTTTTCCTCTTTTGTTATGCGTCGGCGAAGAGGGCCGTGGACAGATACCGTTCGCCGGTGTCCGGCAGCACGACGACGATGCGCTTGCCCTTGTTCTCGGGACGGTTTGCAACCTGAGTGGCGGTCCAGATGGCAGCGCCGGAGGAGATGCCCACCAGCAGGCCGTCGGTTCTTGCCACTTCCCGGCCCGTGGCGAAGGCGTCCTCGTTCTTCACGGCGATGATCTCATCGTAGATGGCGGTGTCCAGCGTGTCGGGGATGAAGCCCGCGCC
>CACYXZ010000159.1 GCA_902778525.1 Oscillospiraceae bacterium
CACGGTGGTGCTGATGGTGAAGCGGTTCCACAAGAACCTGCTCACCGACGAGGGCTATCTGATGTTCACCCTGCCGGCAAACGTCCACCAGCTGGTGATCTCCAAGCTCATCGCTGCGGCGGTGTGGCTGGTGGCCACCATGGCGGTGATCGCGCTGAGCATCCTGATCGGCGCCGCGGATGAGGCCTTCGACATTCGGATGCTTTTCAGCATCCTGTTCAACAACGACCTGACGGCGCTGGAGGCGATCTCCGTGGCGGCGATGATTCTGGAAGCGATCCTGATGACGCTGCTGGGCTGCGCATCAAGCTGCCTGCAGTTCTACAGCGCCATGTCCATCGGCCACGGTTTCTCCGGCCACAAGGTGCTCTGGTCTGTGGTGTTCTACTTCATTCAGAGCGCTGCCATGCAGATCCTGGCTGCGATCGTGTTCGCTGCGATGATGATCTTCGGAGAAACCGCCACGTCGGCTTCGCTGCTGCTGCGGTGGCTCGACAATCTCTCCCCGCTGGCAACGTGGCACCTGACTGTGCTGGCCCTGTGTCTCATCGAGGTGATCATCGGCGCGGTGTTCTATGCGTTGACCGCGGTGAATCTGAAAAAACGATTGAATCTGGCATAAAAAACCGGCGCGCTGCCATGGCAGCGCGCCGGAACTTTTTACAGAACTTTGGACAGGAAGGACTGGGTCCTGGGATTCTGGGGATTGCCGAAGATCTCCTCCGGGGTCCCCTGCTCGATGACCTCGCCGGCGTCCATAAACAGCACCCGGTTGGCCACCTCCCGGGCAAAGCCCATCTCGTGGGTGACCACCACCATGGTCATGCCGTCGTCGGCCAGCTTCCGCATGACCTCCAGCACCTCGCCCACCATCTCCGGATCCAGGGCGGAGGTGGGTTCGTCGAAGAGCATCACCTCGGGATGCATGGCCAGTCCCCGGACAATGGCGATCCGCTGCTTCTGGCCGCCGGAGAGCTGGGCGGGATAGGCATAGGCCTTGTCCTCCAGGCCCACCCGCTTGAGCAGCATGATGGCCTCTTCCTGGGCCTGGGCCTTGGTCATGAGCTTGGTCCGGACCGGGGCCAGGGTCATATTATCCATGATATTGAGGTTGTTGAACAGGTTGAAGTGCTGGAACACCATGCCCATCTTCTGGCGCATCTTGTTGATGTCCGTCTTGGGATCGGTCATCGACACGCCGTCGAAGACGATCTCTCCGGAGGTGGGCGTTTCCAGAAGATTCAGGCACCGCAGAAATGTGGATTTGCCGGATCCGGAGGGCCCGATGACCACCACCTTCTCGCCGCGGTTTACATGCTCGTTGATGCCCTTGAGCACCTCGGTATCGCCAAAGCTTTTGTGCAGATCCTTAACGTCGATCACTCTGACGCAGCCTCCTCTCCAGTTTGCCCAGCAGCCATGTGAATGCCATGACCAGGACCAGATAGATAAACGCCGTTCCCAGGAAGGGATACATGGCCTCATAGGTGCGGCTGACCACGCCCCGGGCAGCGTAAAGCAGCTCCTTGCCGCCGATCACAGAGATCAGGGAGGTGTCCTTCAGCAGCACGATAAACTCGTTGCCCAGCGCAGGCAGAATGGCCTTGATGGCCTGCGGGATCACCACAAAGCGCATGGTATCGGCATAGTTCATGCCCAGGCTTCGGCCGGCCTCCATCTGTCCGCCGTCCACCGCCATCAGGCCGCCCCGGATGATCTCCGAGACGTAGGCGCCGGAGTTGATGCCGAGGGTCAGTCCGCCCACCAGGGAGAAATTCTTGCTGCTGGCGAAGATGACAAATCCCATGATCAGCAGCTGAACCATCATGGGCGTGCCGCGGATCACGGTCACATAGACCTTGAAGATCGCATTGATGACGCCCAGGATCGGATTGCGGTGTCCGGGACGCTGCTGGTCGTGGGCCGTGCGGACCACCGCCACGATCACGCCCAGGATCACACCCAGGATCAGCGCCATGGCGGTCACATACAGCGTGGTGCCGACACCCTTGATGTACTGCAGCCAGCGGTCTCCCTCAATAAACGCCTGATAAAATTTGACGAAAAACTCCTGCCAGAAGCTCAGATCCCCCCCGGAGGACAGGACCGGCTTCCACTGGGTATAGAGTTGCTCCAAGGCTCTCAGCTCCTCTCAAAGAAAACGGGAAACGGAAAAGGGCGGTAATGGCCGCCCTTTTCCGGTCCGATCGCATATTTTTACTCGCTCATGTACTTGTCCAGGATGCTCTGGACGGTACCGTCTGCGATGAGCTCCTGCAGCGCGCCGTTGACCGCAGTCACCAGCGCCTCGTTGCCCTTGAAGAAGCCGAAGGCGTAGTTTTCCGGCTCATAGGTGGTGGTACCCATCTCCAGACCGGGGTTCGTCTCCAGATAGGATTTGGCCACGGCGTCGTCCATGACGATGCAGTCCACCTGGCCGTTGTTCAGGGCCTGGAAGACCATGGAGTAGGTGTCATAGGCCACGACCTTTTCGCCGAAGTCCTCCTCGGTATAGATATGGCCGGTGGTGCCCCGCTGGACGCCGATGGTGTAGTCGCCCAGATTCTCCATGGTGATGCCGGAGCCCTCCTTGGAGACGATGGCCTGGGTGATGGTGGTGTAGCTGTCAGCGAAGTCCATGACCAGCTTCCGTTCCTCGGTGACGGTGACGCCGGAAACCACAGCGTCCACCTTGCCCTGTTCGGCAGCCAGAAGGGCGCCGTCAAAGTCCATGGCCTGAATATCCAGCTCCAGACCGATCTTCTGGCAGATCAGCTCCATGATCTCCGGCTCAATGCCCACCACCGCGCCGCTGTCGTCAGTGAACTCGAAGGGCGGGAAGTCGGGGCTGGTGGAGATCGTCAGCTTGCCGGCGTTGACGGTGGTCAGGGCGCCGTCCGCAGGGGCGGCTTCCGAAGCGGCAGCCTCAGCGGGCGCAGCCTCGGACGCAGCGGCCTCAGAAGCGGGGGCAGCGGAAGAAGCGGCGCTGCTGCCGCAGGCGGCCATGCTGAGGCACAGGCAAAGAGCCAGCAGAATCGCAAGATACTTTTTCATCGTAATCATTCCTCCAAATGAGTCTTTGTATTTACATTCACAATAATACCACTATTTGTGTATAAAATCAAGAAATATTCAAATATTCTTGCGAATATTCACTTTTTTATGCAACCTCACGCACCCATCAGCAGGCACAGCACGGCTTTTTGTGCATGAAGCCGATTCTCCGCCTCCTCAAAGATTTCCTTCGCGTGGGCCTCCATCACCGCATCGGTGATCTCCTGTCCCCGGTGCGCCGGCAGACAGTGCAGGACCATGGCGTTTTCCTTCGCGCCGGAGAGCAGTTCTTCGCTGAGCTGGTAGGTTCCGGAGAACACCCGGTCCCGCTCCGCGGCCTCGTCCTCCTTGCCCATGGAAACCCATACGTCCGTGTACACCACATCCGCGTTCCGGACCGCTTCCCGGGGATCCCGGAACATCCGGAACCGATCTCCGAAATCCTCTGCGAATTCCAGCACTTCCCGGGGCGGCTCATATCCCTCCGGGCAGGCCACGGAGACTTCCATGCCCACCTTCAGGCAGCCCACGATGAGACTGGAGCAGACGTTGTTGCCGTCTCCCACATAGCAGAGCTTCAGGCCGTCCAGCAGCGCCTTTTCCTCCCGGATCGTCATCAGCGCGCTGAGGGCCTGACAGGGGTGGGCGGAATCGGTCATGCCGTTGATCACCGGCACGGTGGCGTAGCGCGCCAGCTCCTCCAGCTCCCGCTGGTCGAAGGTCCGGACCATGATCCCGTCGCAGTACCGGCTCAGAGCCCGGGCGGTATCCTTGACCGGCTCTCCCCGGCCCGCCTGGGTATCCGCAGCGGTGAGGTAGATGGCATGGCCCCCCAGCTGGAACATTCCGGTCTCAAAGGAGGCCCGGGTCCGGGTGGAGTTCTTGGCGAACACCATGGCCAGCACCTTGCCCTCCAGCTGCCGGTGGGGAATGCCGTTCTTCACGTCGTATTTCAGCTGATCCGCCAGATCCAGGATCGTAAAGATCTCCTCCCGGCTCAGCTCCGTCAGCTTCAGCAGATCTTTTTTCACAGAGCCTCCTCCATCACCCGGCGCATCACCGCAACGCCCTGATCGATCTCCTCCCGGGAGATGGTCAGCGGCGGCAGCAGACGAATGGTATTGTGGCCCGCCGTCAGGCACAGGACGCCGGATTCCACCATGGCCTTGACCAGTGCGCCAGCGTTGCAGCCTTCCCGGAGTCCGGCGCCAAGCATCAGGCCCATACCGCGGACCTCCACTACGCCGGGCAGCTCCAGAAGCAGGCTCCGAAGATATTCGCCCTTTTCCTTCACTTCAGAGAGCATATCGTCGTCCAGCTGCTCCAGCACGCTCAGGGCCCCGGCGCAGCACACGGGGTTTCCGCCGAAGGTGGTGGCGTGGGTGCCCGGAGTCAGGACCTCCGCGGTCTTCTCCCCGCCCAGGATG
>CACYXZ010000160.1 GCA_902778525.1 Oscillospiraceae bacterium
ACGGTCAGCGGCGTGGAATACACCGTGGGCGGGCTGGCGTCCGCCATGAGCGGCCCGGCCATGGCAGTGGCCATCGGCTACGCCCTGAAGTCGCCGCCGCTGGTGCTGTTCTCCCTGATCACCGTGGGCTTCGCCTCCAACGCCCTGGGCGGCGCAGGCGGCCCCCTGGCCGTGCTGTTCGTGGCGATCATCGCCGCAGAGATCGGCAAGGCGGTCTCCAAGGAGACCAAGGTGGACATTCTGGTGACGCCCCTTGTGACCATCGGCGTCGGCGTGGCCCTGTCGGCTTGGTGGGCCCCGGCCCTGGGCGCAGCCGCCATGAAGGTGGGCAGTGTCATCATGTGGGCCACCAACCTCCAGCCCTTCCTGATGGGGATCCTGGTCTCCGTGGTCATGGGAATCGCCCTGACCCTCCCCATCTCCTCCGCCGCCATCTGCGCGGCTCTGGGTCTGACGGGACTGGCCGGGGGCGCAGCCGTGGCCGGATGCTCCGCCCAGATGATCGGCTTCGCCGTCATGAGCTTCGCGGAAAACCGCTGGAGCGGCCTGATCTCCCAGGGCATCGGAACCTCCATGCTGCAGATGGGCAACATCGTCAAGAACCCCCGCATCTGGATCGCGCCCATCCTGACCTCCGCCATCACCGGCCCCATCGCCACCTGCCTGTTCCATCTGGAGATGAACGGCGCGCCGGTGTCCTCCGGCATGGGCACCTGCGGTCTGGTGGGTCAGATCGGCGTGTACACCGGCTGGATGAACGACATCGCCGCCGGGACCCGCGCCGCCGTCACCGCCATGGACTGGGTCGGCCTGCTGCTTGTGTCCATTGTCCTGCCCGCAGTCCTCTGCCCGCTGATCAATCTGGTCCTCCGGAAGATCGGTTGGGTCAAGGACGGAGATATGACGCTCTCCTGAACCAGCACGTCAGTTGAATCCATACGGCTCCGGAAACAAGGGTGTTTTCGGAGCCGCTTTTCATTTGAAGCGGACAACGGGAGGAAAGGAAGAACTCTTTCTTGGGATACTGCGGGGAAAGTTTAGTTGCCATTTACGTAAAAAGGAATTTGGCAAAAGAGGGACTTCAATTGTTTCGTCTCTCCCCTCTCCCGGCTTGACGTTGTCTGGGAATAAACTATACTGAATATAAGTTGAAGGGGTTGTTGGCTTGAGAATAATGATACCGGAAAGAATTACCCAATTGGCTGACAAGATATCGCCCTATATGGAATTTGACGAAAAACGAAGAGGCTTCTTTTTGAAGGCAGACGCTCCCGAGGAGATTGTAAAGGCACAAAAGGAATTCCACGAATGGATGTCGAAGCACAAAGAACGCTGATGGATTTGTCAGAACGAGAAATGGCGAGCAAGTTCCAAAAGAGGTTCAGAATATGGTAAGACAATATGTGGAAAGGTGGTCGAAAAATGGTTAGATTCCCACAATGCACAGAATGCTCATATTTAGATTATTCAGACAAAGACAACTTTAAGTGTCCCGCATTCCCGGATGGCATTCCAAAAGATGTGCTCTGGGGAAAAATCTCTCATAGAGTATATGGAGGTATCCGTCAACGGCCCCGCGGTGGTGTTGGTTGTGATGGATTAAAATACAGAACGAACCACGATGCCCCGGCACCGTGGTTTTTCTATGCCCGGAAGTAGATGCTTCCAGAAAAAACGCACGGTACAGTTCCTGTGAACTGTACCGTGCAGATTATTGATCTGATGCTTACGGAGCGGTAACCGTCTGGCCGGTATACACCTGGTAGATCATGTTCTTGGCGTTCTCCACCGTGTCCTCATAGGGAACCATGACGTAGGCGTACTGGCTCATGGAATAGGGGATCTGGCTGTCGCCGTATCCGTCCACGCTGTAGCTGACGATGTTCCATTCGCCGCCCTTGTCCAGCTGATCCCGGACGATGGCGCTGAGGGTGTCATAGGGCAGGCTCGTTTCAAAGCTGCCTTCCACCGCATCGAGGACGCCGGTGTAGTTCATCAGCATATCCGGGCTCAAAGCCTTGTTGAAGCAGGCCTTGATCACGGCCAGCTGGTTCTTGCCGCGCTGCCGGTCGCCGGAGGCGAATGCGTAGCGTTCCCGGACGAACTCCAGTGCCTTGGCGCCGTCCATATAGTTGAATCCCTCGCTGAAGGAGTAATTCTCCGTGCTGAAGGAGTAGTCGGAATAGGCGTCCACGCCGCCCAGCGCGTCAATGATGTCCTCAAAGCCCCAGAAATTCACCCGGAAATAGTAGTCCACATTGACATTGTAGAGCATGGCCAGGGTGTCCATGCAGACCTGCACGCCGTAGATGCCGGCATGGGTCAGCTTGTCCCGGGCACCGCCGGAGATGGACAGGGGCACATAGAAATCTCTCGGGGTGGAGATCAGCGCCACCTGCCTGGTGGCCGTATTCACCGAGGCGATGATGTTCACGTCGCTGCGGCTCCGGTCCGCCAGCTCTCCGCGGGTGTCGATTCCGCTGATGAGCATGGTAAAGGTCAGGCCGTCCGGCGTATCCACGGCGTCAGAGACGGCGTTGATATCCGTCACGCCCGTGAGCCGATCCTCCGGCACGTTTTCCTGGCCTTCCGGCGTGATCGTGACCTCGACCTCACGCTCCACCTTGGCCATGTGGACCTCCCGCAGCTTCTTGGAGGTGCCTTCGTAGCCTTCCATTTCATCGAGGAGTCCGATATAGGCGCTGTTGACGATGATGGCGTCCACTTCGTGGTTGAACAGACCGTCCACCAGTCTGGGCAGGCCGTCATAGGCTCGAACACTCAGGGAGACGCCGAACTCGCTGTTGATCTGCGCGATAGCCTCGTCCGTATTCTCCCGATCCTGCTCCGCCAGAATACCGTAGGTATAGCTGGCTGCCACCGACGAACAATCATTGGCGTCCTCAATGGGCACATAGATTCCCACCGCAGCAGTCTCCACCTTCGTAGTGGTCACGTTCTTCGCCGTGCTGATGCCCTTGAACACGAAGAATGTTCCTGCGGCAAACACCACGCACACGACCAGCGAAAGGATCAGGCCCAGTATATACCGCACCCGATATCTCGGATTCCAGGTCAACAGCAAAACCAGCAAAACCAGCAGCAGCAGCGCCGCGACCAGCAGCAACAGCAGCTTCAGCGGCAGAAGCTTTGAGGAAATCACAGCGACCGCAAACACAAACTCCGCGAAGATGCACAGCACGAGCATCAGGCGGCCAATGAACCAGTCCGCACCGCGCCGTCTAACCCGTCTTCTACTTGCCATTCAAATATACACATCCTTTTCTATCTGTTTATCGAAATGCTTTCTTTGTCAGAACAATACGCTTATTTTAACACAGGATATCAATTCCCGCAACAGCAAAAAGCGAAAATTCCAGTAATATTTTTCCAATTAGGGAACCGCTGATTTAATCCATCGAATAACGGCACAATATGGTATAATAGAAGCACCACAGAAAAGGCGGTGCAGATATGAATCAGCAGACATTGAGCGATATGGAATACGGATGCCGGAAGCGGAAGACGAAACGAGAAGAGTTTCTGGAAATAATGGATGAGATTATTCCATGGGATGAATGGGTGGATGTAATCAAACCCTATTATCCCAGCGGCAAGCGAGGCCGTCCGCCCAAAGGGATTGAGAAAATGCTTCGGATGTATCTGCTGCAAGTATGGTTCAATCTGTCAGATGAAGGCGTGGAGGACGCGATCTATGACAGCTATGCCATGCGGAAATTTGTAGGGATAGATTTCATGACCGAGGATGCGCCAGATGCAACAACACTGCTGAAGTTCCGGCATCTTCTGGAGCAGCACAATTTGAACAAACTATTCTTCGAAGCAATCAATCGGGTCATGGTGGCGACAGGACATATGATGAAAGGCGGCACCATTGTGGACGCTACCATCATCAACGCACCTTCGTCCACCAAGAACGCAGAGAAGAAGCGGGATCCTGAGATGCACCAGACGAAAAAGGGCAATGAGTGGAAGTTCGGAATGAAGTGCCACATCGGTGTAGACGCAGGAAGCGGTCTGGTTCATACAATTGTCACCACGGCAGCCAATACACATGATATTACCGTAGCTTCAGAGCTGATCCGAGAAGATGACGAGGTGGTATATGGTGACTCTGGCTATCTGGGAATTCAAAAGCGGAGTGAAATAACAGACGACCCACATCTTTCCGCCGTAGAGTATCGTATCAACCGGCGCCCGAAATCGTTGCCCAAGGTATCCGACAACGCGATAGACTGGGAGCGATATATTGAAAACCGCAAATCTTCGGTTCGTTGCAAGGTAGAGCTCGCATTTCGTATTATCAAGTGCCAATTTGGCTATCGCAAAGTGGTCTATCGTGGACTCAAGAAGAACGAGAACAGGCTGTACGCAATGTTCGCCTGTGCGAATCTCTATGCCCTGGCGTTAGCCGGGCGAAAACTTCGGG
>CACYXZ010000161.1 GCA_902778525.1 Oscillospiraceae bacterium
GTCGCTGTTGGCGCCGGTGTAGCGGTCGCCGATGAGGGTGAAGGAGGACATGACCGCCAGGGGATTGTGGTCGAAGTCATAGTTCTTCACGCAGATCTCAAAGGGTTTCATGTAAATTTCCCGGAGAGTCCGCTCCGTCAGGTGGATCTGCTGGGCGGTGCAGCGGTTGATTTCCTGGTCGTTGACCACAAAGTGCTTGATGTAGGCGTAGACCCCGTGGGTGGCGGCGGCGTTGATCTCGGCGGATGCAATATAGCCGGCCAGGACGCCGTCCTCAGAGTAGTATTCAAAGTTCCGTCCGTTGAAGGCAGTGCGGTGCATGTTCATGGCAGGGCCGTACCAGCCGTAGATATGGCAGTCGGCATATTCCTGGCCGATGGCCTCGCCAACCTCGGAGGCCAGGTCCTTGTTCCAGGTCTGGGCGATCAGGGTTTCCGTGGGATAGGGAGTTCCGTACACACCGGCATACCAGTCGTTCAGGCCGCCGGTGCCGTCGGAGTCGGCGGTGGCGATCTTCTCTACGGACTTCATGGGCACGGTGGAGAAGCCGCCCACCTGCACCAGCTGGCTCATTTCTTCCACAGTCAGCTGATCCAAAAGCGGCTCCCAATCCGGATCGTCGTAGGACTTGCCGATCATGTCGTAGAGGCTGAGGCCGTTCTTGGCCCCGGTGACGGGCATCTCGTCTCCCGCCACGTCATGGTCGGCGGGGTTGTAGTGGGCCACGGAGTGGGCGTCTAAATAGGCGCGCACATCATCGGGCATAGAGAAATCAGTGGGGGCGGCAGTGGCTTCGTCATAGTTGGCAAAGCCGTCGGCCCGGGACAGTGAAGTGAGACCCACAGTGGAATAATCGTTAAAGCGGTTGGTGGCCACATCCAGATCTGAATCACGGCCGGTGACGCTGTAGTCGATGTCGGCGTCCACCGTGAAGCTGGCCTCATCCAGAACCGTGTGGGAATCCGCCCGAATGGACAGGACGTACTCCCCTGCCTCCAGCACATAGCCGCCGTTGGCGGTCTTAATGGCGGAGGAGTCATAGGAAGCCATGTCCTCTTTGGGGATCTCAAAGCTGACGGTCTCGGATGCACCGGGATCCAGTTCTGCAGTCTTGGCAAAGTTGATCAGGTTGACTGCAGCCTTCTCGATGCCGCCGTTGTTATAGGGAGGCGTGTAGTAGAGCTCTACGACTTCCTTGCCGGCAACGCTGCCGGTGTTGGTGACATTCACGGTGACAGAAACGCTGTCGCCGTTGTCTGTGAGATTGGTGATCTTCTGGGTGAAGGTGGTGTAGGAAAGACCGTGTCCGAAGGGATACTGGACCATGGCGTCATAGTCGAAGTCCATGTTCCCGGCCTCTGCCTCGGCAAAGGCCGTCTCATAGAACCGGTAGCCCACATAGATGCCCTCTACATAGTTCACGAAGGAGAGCACGCCCTGGAAGCCCGGGTCCGCCTCGGTGTACTGCTGGAGCAGGTCGTCCACGTTGTCATAGGTGAAATTGCCGTAGTTGTTGAAGGCAGGGGTGGCTTTCTGGTCCCGGACATAGGTCTCGATGGTCCTGCCGGAGGGGTTCACGGTACCCTTCAGGATCTTGCCCAGGGCGTTCATGGCGGTGCGGCCGGTGCCGGGCGCCAGAAGCACGGAACGGATGGCGGGATAGTCGTCCACAAAGCCCAGCTCCATGGGGTTGTTGGCGTTGACCACCAGCACCACCTTGTCAAAGTTAGATGTGACAATGTCGATCATGTCCCGCTCGGTTTTGGAGAGCTGGAGATAGGTCTCGCCCTTCTCGTAGTCGTTGTAGGATCCGTTGTTGGTGTAGGAAGAAGCGTAGTAGTTGTAGCCCTCGTTGCCGTGGGCCTTCTCCTGCCGGACATTGTCATAGGTGCCGTCGATGACGGAGCCCATGTCCAGGGGCAGATCCTGCCCCTCGCCGCCGGACCGGGCCAGCACGATGACCGCTGTGTCAGAGAACGCCTTGGCGTCAGAGATCAGCTGATCGGTGTAGCGGTCCGCCGGAGCCTCCGGGAGGGACCAGTCGGTGAAGGTGACGGAAACCACGTTTCCACCCAGGTTCCGGGTAGGACTGTACTCGGTGTACATGTCGATGATGTCCTGGTTGTACTCAAAGCCAGCATTTGTTAGGGACGTCAGAATGTCGATATTGCCCTCGTTGGAGCTGGAGCCAGAACCGGTGCCGCCGTAGATGGGATTGGTGGCCGCCCAGCCGAAAACGTTGATCTTCGTGGTGTCGGAGAGGGGCAGCAGGCCGTCGTTCTGGGCCAGAACGATGCCCTCGTCGCCCACCTTCTCGATGACCTCCAGAGAGTGGGCGGCGCTCTCCTCGGAGATGGTACCAAGGCCGCTCATCAGCGCACTCAGGTTGTCATGCATGGGGCCGAAGCAGATCAGGTTCGCAAGCAATGCGATGATCAGCAGGCCGCAGATGACGGATGTCCAGCGGACTACATGGCGGGTGCCCTTCTTAAAGATATGGGCCACGAACATCATGACGATAATTGCCAGGATGACGGCCAGGATCCCGTAGATGTACCCGGAGAGCATCTCCGCGTAGGTCTGCACATCCACGGGACTGACGCCCATGCCCTCGAAGATCGGGGACACAAGGTTGATTAGCCATTGCAGCATATTCAATTCCTCCTCATAGTTTTGTCGGTTTTGCCGAAATACCTCTGATCGCAGTGTAGCATGATATTCCCAGAATTACAAATACCAAATAATTATAAAAACCCATCATTGAAAGTTATGGATTCTTATGGTATGATAGTGGAAAAGGAGGCAGAACTATGGAGCTTCGGGATCTGGAATACTTTATGACCATCGTCCGGGAGGGTAGTCTCACCGGGGCGGCCAAGGCGCTGCACCTGAGCCAGCCGGGTATCACCCGCAGCCTCAAAGCTTTGGAGGACGAGCTGGGCAAACAGCTGATCATCCGGGGCAGCCGCCGGGTGGTTCTAACGGAGGAAGGGATGGTGCTGCGCCGCCGGGCGGAGGAACTGCTGCGGCTGGCGGACCGAACCAAATCGGAGATCATGAGCCCGGACACAGTGATCGAGGGCGATATCTATATCTGTGCCGGTGAGACCAAGGGCATCCACTTTCTGACCCAGGCGGCCAAGCGGCTCATGGACCGAAACCCCGGTGTGCGCATCAACATCTCCAGCGGCGACCGGACGGACGTGACCGAGGAACTGGAAAAGGGCCTGATCGACTTTGGCCTGCTGCTGGAGCCCATCGACGCCACCCAGTATGACTTCATCCCCATCCCCTATGAGGACGTGTGGGGCGTCATCATGCGGAAGGACGCGCCTTTGGCGGCGCAGGAATTCGTCCGTCCGGAGGAGCTGATCGGTCTGCCGCTGATCCTGCCTCGGGGCGGAGACTACGCGAAATCCGGCAGCCGCATTCTGGGGCTGAAGCCGGAGCAGCTCCATGTGGCTGCCACCTACAGCCTGATCTTCAACGCGGGACTCATGGCGGCGGACGGCATCGGCTACGTGGTGGGGCTGGATCAGATCCTGGAGCTAAACGATCAGAGTGAACTGTGCTTCCGACCCCTGGAGCCTGCCGTGACAGGCCGCATGAACGTGGTCTGGAAGCGGTATCAGATGATGTCCCGGCAGGCGGAGGCCTTTTTGGAGGAGCTGCGGGAATCCGAATAACGAGAGCGGCTGACCTACATGGAATCACGTAGGTCAGCCGCTTTCTATTCAAAAACTATAATTTTATGTGATGAAAAACCATAACAAATCAGTATTTGATTTATTTAGGGTTTCCATATATGATGGAACCATACGGGAAGGAGTGAGCGCCATGCGAACAGAAGCAGACCTGATACAAAATCTGAAGGATGCGGGCTGTCCGGAGGAGCTAAGCCAGCAATTTATGGAGAGCTATCGGAGCGGACGGATCAAGGACGGGCTCCGGCTCCTTCAGCAGCACCGGCGCGCCTTGCTGGATGGTGTTCATGAGGAAGAACGGAAAATAAACTGCCTTGACTATATGGTCTACCATCTGGAAAAAGAAGCTTGAATATCGCATCAATCAACAGGAGGAATCAATTATGGCATACGGCTACATTCACCCCCTCTCTGACAAGGTGGAGCGCACCTACGTTCGTTACAACAACCGCTACGGCATCGCCATCGCCGGAGATCTGTACACGGCAAAGGATCTGGATCCGACGAAGAAATACCCTGCGCTGATCGTCGGCGCACCCTACGGCGGCGTCAAGGAGCAGGGGCCCTGCGTCTACGCAAACGAACTGGCCCAGCGGGGCTTTGTGGTGCTGACCTTCGATCAGGTTCACATGGGCGAAAGCGGCGGAGAACCCCGGAACATCTCCTCTCCCGACCTGTTTGCTGAGAGCTTTTCTGCAGGCGTGGACTATCTGGGCGTAAAGGTTCCCTTTGTGGATCGGGAGAA
>CACYXZ010000162.1 GCA_902778525.1 Oscillospiraceae bacterium
ATCACCGTGCGCCAGTGGATGAACCGGAACCGGACCCGGCACAATCTCTGTATTCTGTGCCTGTTCGTGCTGGTCCTGATCGTGGTGTGCCTGGCCGGTCTGATCGCCAAAGACCGCCCCTTCTCCGACACGGAAAACCGTTCTCTTGCCCAGAAGCCCGCCTTGTCGGCCTCCGCCCTGGCGGACGGCAGCTTCTTCTCCGGTCTTGACAGCTGGTACAGCGACCAGTTCCCCGCCCGGGACGGCTGGATCTCCATGCATCTGTGGCAGATCCGGAGGCTGGGTCAAAAGGAATCCGGCGGCGTGTATCTGGGCCGGGACCGGCTCCTCGCCGCCCCGGAGACGCCGGACGAGGCCGCCGTAGCAGGCACCGTTGCCGCCGTCAACGCTTTCTCCGCACAGCACCCGGAGCTCAACATGAACCTGATGCTGGTGCCGGGCGCTGCGGCGATCCTGACGGACGCACTGCCCAAAAACGCCCCGGTCCGGGATCAGCTTCAGGACATCCGCGCGATCCAGGAACAGCTGGACGGCAGCATCACCGTGCTGGAAGCCGGCAGCGTTCTCTCCGCCCACGCCCAGGAGGAGATCTACTATAAAACGGACCACCACTGGACTTCTCTCGGCGCCTATCTGGTCTATGCCGCAAACGCCCCGGCGCTGGGACTTGACCCCAATCAGGGCTTTGACGTGTACACGGTCTCGGAGGACTTTGAGGGCACCCTGTCCTCCAAGAGCGGCAGTCACGCCATGCGCGATCACGTGGAGATCTACGGACTGCAGGATCCCGACCTGAAATACTACGTCTCCTACGGAGAGGAGGGCGGCAAGGTCTGCTCCATCTATGACCGGGAAGCCCTGGATGCCAAGGACAAGTACACCGTGTTCTTCGGCGGCAACCACGACAAGGTGGAGATCCGCACCACCGCCAACAACGGAAAGAGCCTGCTCCTGTTCAAGGACTCCTACGCGAACTGCTTTGTGCAGTTCCTGCTGCCCGGCTATGAGCGGATCACCATCATCGATCCCCGGTATTATTACGGCACGCTGGACTCCATTCTCAACGCGGGCGTGACGGACGTTCTGTTCCTCTACAGCGCCGACACGCTGGTCAGGGACACCTCCCTGGCTGATGTGCTCGGCGCCGGGACGGACCCTGCCTGACGATGATAAACAAACAGCCTGAGATCCCAGGATCTCAGGCTGTTTTGTATTGGTTTAGTCTGCGCCGTTTTTCTTGAGATATTCCGCCGACCGCAGTACAAAGGTCACGCCCTCGGCGCGGGTCAGTTCCTTCTTCGGAAGCAGTTCTCCCCTGGCGTTGCCCTTGACCAGCCCCCTGGCGTAGAACCGTTCCACCGCTTCCTTCGCCCATGCGGAGGTGTCCTCCCGGTCAACGAAGGGCATGCCCGCCGGGGTGATCTTCAGTCCCTTTTCGGTGATCATTCGCTCCAGCATGGTCATAAACTGCTCCCGGTTAATGGTCTCTTCCGGCGCGAATCTCGTTTCGCTGACGCCCTTGATGATCCCGTTTGCATAGCCCCAGTTCACGGCGCCGGTGTACCATCCCGACGCGGGGACGTCCGTAAAGGGCGCTCTCGGCGCGCTTTTCACATCCGCACCTGCCATCCGGGCCAGCAGTGTGATCGCCATGGCTCGGGTCAGCGTTCCGTTCCCGTAGAAGATCACGGGAGAACCCATGCCCTCCACGATGCCGGCGTCGGCGGCCTCCACCGCGGAATCATGATACCAGATATCCGCAGGAACGTCGATAAAGTGCTCGCCGGAGAACAGCGCCGTCAGCGTCAGATCCCCGCCGGCCTTGAACTGATAGGAGGCGCTTGTGCTCACCTGCGTGCCGTCCGGCTTGTACCAGCCTTCAAAGGTCTTTCCGCCGGAGGGAGTGGCCTTGAGGGTCACGAGCGACCCGACACGAAAAGATCCGCCGCCAGATGCAGTCCCATTCCCTGCTGCATTAACACGAATCGTTGCTTTCCGTTCCGTATATGTTCCGAATTCCTTGACCAGAGTCATGATACAATCGCAGTATCGGCCGCAGTAGCCGCTCTGCTGAAACTGCGTCATACTGTTAAGGCCATCGGGAAATTCAAACAGACATGCTTTATATCCAATAGATGCCGCATAGGAGGCAAAATACCCGTTTCCTCCATTGAGATTTGAGTATGTATTATAAGGAAACTTCTCTTTAAATATATAATAGAGTCTGCTATATCCATCAGAAGGGATTATTTGGGTCATCCATCCATGTGTGTCAATACAGATATTGGTGCCTTTGCCCTTGACAGATTGGATAAAGTCGGCAAGTGCCTTGGACTCTCTGGAAGCAAGTGGAGCATAGCCATTGAAATTACGATTACTAGAATATCTGGTCCACCGGTAAGGAAAGCTCCGGTTCATGTCAACACCCCGTCCGGACACCAGCCTTCCGTTTCCGTCCAGATAAGTGGTGGTGCATCGTCCCGGGCCGTTATTGGTATTCCCATTGATCAATCCATCCGGATTCATGCAGGGAAGCACATAAATGGTCCAATCATAGTCTAAAACCAGATCATTATTCTGGCTCAGACGTTTCATTACTTCTCCCGCAGTATAGACCAGAGCCTGTCCGTCTTTGGGCCAGTTGTCCTCATAACCGTGGATTGCATATCCCAGCACCATAACATTTGACCCATCGCCAAATTTATACGCAACCAGATTCCTGCCTTCTCCGGATACACCGTAGATGATTTCCTCGCACCCCTGCGGTATGGTAATATCCGAGACTCCCAGTGCAAATGCAGAACAAGTCAAAAACGTCGTCAACACTACACATACTGCGAATCCAAAGAACAATTTCCACAGTTTACGCATCATAATCCCTTCTCCTGCTGTTTCTTTTTCACACACTCTTATTATGCGCTGCCATCGGTGAAAAAGCAAGGCTCAATACTATTGATCTCCGGAATGTTCCACTCCGGAGGCTTTCAGCAGCAGTTTTCCCAGCCGTGCTACGGTTTCTCCGTCAAATTCCAGCTCCCGGAAAAAGCCGTAGGCATAGATGGCCTGATACACCAGCATGCCGATGCCGTTGGCCACCGGGTGGCCCAGTTCCCGCGCCGCCGCCATAAACGGCGTCACAGCCGGGGCATAGATGCAGTCCACAGCGGGCGCGCCGGATTTCAGTGCCCGCAGGAACGGGAATCCGCCGGTCTGGCCTGCGCCCTCCATGCCCACGGGCGTGGTGTTGATCAGGATGTCCGTATCGCCCAGCGCCTCCTCCGCCCGGGTCAGCGGCCAGGCCCCCATGACCGGTTCTCCTGCACACAGCGCCTCCGCTTTTTCCGGCGTCCGGTTCACGATCCGCACCTGCCGGGCGCCGCTGTCCACCGCTGTCATAGCGATGGATCTCGCCGCGCCGCCCGCGCCCAGGATCGTCACGATCCGATCCGGAAAGTCATATCCCAGATCCTGCAGCGCCCGACGAAACCCGATTCCGTCGGTGGAATGTCCCTCCATCCGGCCGTCGCGGATCCGGACGGAGTTGACGCTGCCCGCCCTTCCGGCCTCCGGGGTCAGATCCGACAGATAGGGGATCACGTCCTGCTTGTGGGGCATAGTCAGGTTGAACCCCGAGATGCCGATGGTCCGGGCCGCCTGCAGGAAGTCCGGGAGTCCGCCCCGCTTCACCGGAATGGCCAGATACAGATCGTCCCGGCCCAGCTCCCGGATCATGGTATTCTGGAGCAGCGGGGAAAGGCTGTGGCCGATGGGGTCTCCGATCACCGCCAGGAGGCCGGTGCTGTTCCGGTACTCAACCCTCATGGCTCGACAGTTTCTCGATGAGGTATCCCATGGCCGCCACATAGCCGAAATGTCCCAGCCCGCAGATCTGTCCGTCGCAGCCTGCTGCCGTGACCGAGTGATGGCGGAACTCCTCCCGCTGGTGGATGTTGGAGATATGCACCTCCACCGCCGGAAGATCCACCGCCTTGAGCGCGTCGAGAATGGCGTAGCTGTAGTGGGTAAAGGCGCCGGGATTGATAACAATGCCGTCAAAGCTCCCCCGGGCGACCTGAATCTTGTCGATAATCTCGCCCTCATGGTTGGACTGGAATATCTCCACCTCCACATTCATGCTGGCTGCGGAAGCATTGATCCGCTGGATCAGGGCCTCATAGGAGTCCCGGCCGTAGACGCCGGGCTCCCGCTGGCCCAGCAGGTTCAGATTCGGACCGTTGATGACTAAGAATTTCATAGG
>CACYXZ010000163.1 GCA_902778525.1 Oscillospiraceae bacterium
CGGAAGAGCGCGGACGCCTCCATGTTCGAGGGCATCGCCCCGGAGTTCTGCGTGATCGGCGACAATGTGCTGCCCAAGAATATCAAGTTCTGCACCCAGAGCGCCTTTGCGGCGGTGATGCAGCTCTGATCCAGAGAAAACAGCCCCGGACCTCAGGTCCGGGGCTGTCAGTTTTTATTCCGGATCCAGCGTGCTGCGGAGGACGTTCCGCAGGGTGGCGGCTGATTTTCGGAGGGCGTCCCGTTCCTGCTCGCTCAGGGCCAGGGGAACGGTGGTCTCCACGCCGTTCTTGCCCACGATGGCGGGCAGACTCAGAGCCACGTCCTCCAGGCCGGACAGGCCGTGCTGAACGCAGGAGACCGGCAGAACGGATTTCTCGTCCCGGACAATGGCCTCACAGATCCGCCGTACCGTCATGGCGATGCCGTAGTAAGTGGCCTGCTTTTTCTCGATGATCGCATAGGCGCTGTTTTTCACGTCCTCCGCCAGGGCGTCCAGGGTGCCCGGCTCCACCGGCACTCCCCGCATCCGGCAGAACTCCCGCAGGGGGATCCCGGAGACGTTGGCGCAGGACCAGGCGGGGATCTCGCTGTCGCCGTGCTCCCCCAGGATGAAGGCGTGGACGGACCGGGGATCCACGGACAGCCGCCGTCCCAGCAGATATTTCAGCCGGGCGGTGTCAAGCACCGTGCCGGTGCCGAAGACCCGGTGCTCCGGGTAGCCGCTCAGACGCACCGCCGCATAGGTCAGCACATCCACCGGATTGCTGACGATCAGCAGGATCGCGTCCCGGTTCACCGCGGCGATTTTTGGCATGATATCCCGGAAGACGCCGACGTTTTTCTTCGCCAGATCCAGCCGGGTCTCTCCGGGCTTCTGGCCGGCGCCGGCGGTGACGATGATGACGGCGGCATCCGAAAGATCGGCGTAATCCCCCGCATAGATCTTCATGGGACGGGCGAAGGGCAGCCCGTGGCCGATGTCCAGAGCCTCGCCCTCGGCCCGGGTGCGGTCCAGATCCAGCAGGACCAGCTCGGAAAACAGACCGCTGTTCATCAGGGCAAAGGCCGAGGCCGCGCCCACATATCCGCATCCGAGGATGGCGGCTTTTCGAATGTTCATGGTGGTTCTCCTTTCCGTCGGGATCAGGTCCCGACAGGTACGCAGTCAGTATGCCCCGCCGCAGGATAAATGATGCGGCCGCTGCGGAAAAACAGCACTGCGGCGGTATCCGGGGATACCGCCGCAGATGGATCAATCTGTGGTGTGGGCCTGTTCCCAGGCGGCAAGGTCGATGCCCATACCCTCGTATTCATCCCGGGTGGGGCCGTAGTTTTCGTCGTCAAAGCTCCAGCTTTCATAGGCGGTGGGCAGGAAGATCTCCATTTCGGACCGGAGCCGGTCGGAGGAGAATTCCTTGTACTGGGGAGAGGTCAGATAGTCGTGGGCCGTAGCGGACGCCACCTGAGCGCCGCCCTCGCCCTGCCAGGCCTGCTGCGCTCCGCCGGGACCGCCCGGACCGCCGGGAGCGCCTTCGGGAGGAGGACCGCCGGGACCGCCCTCCGGGGGAGGACCGCCGGGGCCGCCCATTCCGGCACTGCCGCCCAGGGTCAGATAGAAGCTGCCCATAAAGTCCGTGAACATGTGCAGATGCCACATCTTCCACACGCCGTCTTCCTTGACGAAGTCCACGCCGTAGGCTTCCCAGATGGTGTTGGCGCTCTGGCCGCTCTCGGCGATCATGCCGGGGGAGTACCAGAAGCATTTGGCGGTCTGGCCGTCCTGGGCCACCTCAATGATCGCCGTGGTGGTCACATGGAGCAGGAGCTGGCCCACGCCGCCGTACTGGTCGAGGATCTCCTCGTCGGTCATGCCGGAGATGTCGATGCCGTTGTTCTCGCAGTACTGCTTGGCGGATGCCAGCCAGGAGGTGTCATGGCCCTCCACATAGGCGTTCCAGATGCTGTCATAGCCCACATAGAATCCCTGGTTCTGGCCGAAGGAGGCCGTGGCCTGGTTTTCCGGCTTCTGGACCCAGATGGTCTCCATCTCCTGGCGGTGCAGGCCGTAGCAGTGGTACATCACGTGCCAGCTCATCAGGTTCTGGATCTCCTGCTGATCCAGGGCTCTTCTGGCCATGGAGTAGACCTCGGAAAGCTCCGGGCCCTCCTCCGGTGCTTCGGCGGCAGACGTCTCCTCCGGCGCCGCCTCCGGTTCGGGAGCGGGTTCTGCGGGAGTTTCCGCTTCCTCAGCGGGAGCCTCCTGGACGGGAGCCTCTGCAGACAGGGAAGGATCCGGCGATTGCGAAGATGGCGCAGCCTGTCCGCCGCAGGCGCTCAAAGACAGGAGCATGGACAGGGCCAGGCACCAAACGATCCATTTCTTCATGATTTCTCTCCTTTCTCGTTCTCACGCGGCCGCCCGGGGCGGGACACGTTACGGGTATTATAATGGGCGGGCAGAAGAAAAATCAATGAATTGTCAATTATTGAATGTCAGGAAAATTTTTGAAACCAGAGTCAGAAGATCAGGGTGTCCACCCGGGACAGCAGATCCCGGAGGTGCTCCCGGCAGTTTTGGATCTCTTTCTGTCCGGCTTTAGTGTTCAGGCCGTTCCGGCGGATGGACCGGCGCATGATCCGGGCATATCCCACCACCTGGGCCTTTTCCTCCACGGCCCGGACCTGATCCTCGTCGGCGCCCTCCAGATACAGCCGCAGGGACTTGTTCCAGAACTCCACGGCGGTCTCATGGGAGATGCCCAGGAAGGACCGGGAGATGGCGTGGTCGGTCTCGCTGTAGCCCACGTAGGCGTTGAACATGCCGGCCAGCTCAAACACGGGATGGCCGCGGCTGAGGGTGTCCATGTCGATGAGCAGGCTCTCGCCGTTCTGGAGCATCACGTTTTTGATGTGGTACCTCCGGCACGGAGGCCACCAGGCTGTGGAGCTTTTCGTACTGCTCCGGGGGAAGATAGTCCGCCAGGAAGTCCGCCCAGTCCAGCGCCACGGCCCGCATATCCGGCATGGAGTCCGGGCTGACCTCCGTTCCGTGGATCTGCCGGAGCAGGTCCACGGACATCCGCGCCACCTCGTCCACGGACTTTTCGCCCCGGATCAGCAGCTTGGCGAAGCTGGTGGCGTTGAGCAGCTCGAACACGGAGCCGTAACCGTCCCCCACCCGCACCACGTCGTAGGGAATGGCGGTGGGGATGCCCAGCACGAAGGCGGTCCGGGCCAGTTCCCGCTCCCGGTGGATCTCCGGCAGCGCGTCCCGATTCAGATAGACCTTGACGACGGTGTCCGGATCGATGCGGTAGACCCTGCCATTGGCGCCCTGGCCGATGAGCTCGCAGCCCGCCACAGAGACGACCCGGTAGGCCTTCTGCACCTCCACCAGCTCCGTAAAGCCGGTCATATCAAGGATCTCGTAGATCTCGGAGGAGACGTTCACGATCTTCAGGGCGGGAAACTCCTTCCGCAGCCGGAGAATGATCCGGAGGCCGGCGCTGGAGATATAGGTCAGGTCCCGGGCGTCCAGCACAAGAGCCCCGCAGGCGCTCTCGCTGCGGGCCCGGGTGATCTCCGCCTCCACCGCGGGGGCGTTGGCGGAGTCGATGTGTCCCTTCAAAAAGACCGTGAGCAGCCGGTTCTCCGTTTTGCAGTCAATATACTCCATCACAGACTTCCTCCTTCAAATACCGCTTTGACCAGCCGGTCGTATTCCTGCCAGGCCGGTTCGTCCCGCAGATCCTCCAGCAGGGTGCCGATGGTGCGGTAATACCAGTGCTGGCTGCTGGGGTCCTTCTGATTGAATTCCTCCCAGAGCCGGTCCCCCCGCCAGAGGTACATCCGGTAAAAGGAGCGCATGTTGGAGAGCTTGTCCCCCAGCCAGATCATCTTTACGGCCCGGTCCCTGGTATACTCCAGCACCTGGAGCGTCTCCGTCTTGCGCTCGAACCAGGTCTCCGCGGGCGGCTGATCCGGGCGCTTGTCCTCGGTCTCCGAGGCGACCAGCGCCGCCACCCGGGGGCCGAACAGCTCCTGAAGCTGGCCGAGCGTCACCGGGGTGTCCTCTATGGTGTCATGGAGGATGGCGGCGGCCAGGATCTCCCGGTCCCCGGTCATGGTCCCCACAATAGAGGCCACCTCCATGGGGTGGAGGATATAGGGCGCGTTTTCTCCGCGGCGCACCATTCCGCTGTGGGCCTCCGCCGCGAAGCGGATGGCACGGTCAAATACATCCATAGCATACTCCCCCGGTCCGGCGGCGCAGCGGCCGGACTGTCCATATTCAGGCGTTGTCACACCAGCGTGAGGATCTCGGAAAAACCGGTGACCTCGAAGATGTCCAGAATGGTCTCGTTTGCGCCGGAGACCCGCATGACGCCCTGCCGGTTCATGGTCTTCTGGGAGGAGAGCAGGACCCGCAGCCCGGCGGAGGAGATGTACTCCAGCGCGTGAATGTCCAGCGTCAGGTCCGTGACGCCGTCCAGGGACGCTTTCAGCGAGGCGTCCAGCTCCGGCGCGGTGGTGGTGTCCAGACGGCCGGCTACGGCAACGGTCAAAGCGGTGCCGTTGATGGTTTTTTCAATGGTCATGGCAGGTTCCTCCTTAAATGTGTTTGACTATGGTGAGAATATTTTGTCCGTCCCGGTATTCATACCGGATGTCGTCCATGGTCTTTTTGACCAGGAAGATTCCGAGTCCGCCCACGGCCCGCTCCTCCGCGGAGAGGGTGACGTCCGGGTCTTCCCTGGCCAGGGGATCATAGGGGACGCCGTGGTCGATGAACGTGATGATCACGGCCATCGGGTCCTTCTGGACCTCCACCCGGACTGTAGCCGGTCCGGTATCCGGCCGGTAGGCGTAATAGGAGATGTTGCTGAACAGCTCGTCGATGGCAACGTCGATCTGCGTTTTTGCCTTGAAGGGGCAGTTCAGCGCCTCCAGCTGTTCATCCACGAAGGCGGTCACCGGCGCAATGTTTTCCACGATCGCCTCTACGGTCAGTTCTTTCACGGTGTTGGCCTCCTTTTGGCTTGCGGGTCCGATGTAATGCAGGCAGAGCATGGTCAGATCGTCGAACTGCGGCGCCTCGCCTGAAAAGGCCTTCACATGACGGCTGACCATCCGGAGGATCTCCTCCGGGGTGCCGCCGGGGATGCGGTTGAGGGCGCCGAGCATCCGCTCCGTTCCAAACAGCCCGCCCTGGGCGTCAGTGGCCTCCGGGACGCCGTCGGTATAGACGAAGAGCTTCGCGCCGGGGTCCAGCTGCAGCTCGTATTCCCGGTACTTCATCCCGCTCATGCCGCCGAGGACAAATCCGTGCCGGTCCCGGACCAGCTCGAACCGGCCGCCGGGCTGCATCAGAACCGGGTATTCGTGACCGGCGCTGGCGGCGGTGATTCGTCCGGTGCTGATCTCCAGAATGCCCATCCAGACGGTGACGAACATCTCCTCCCGGTTGTTGGCGCAGATCTGCTCGTTGACCCGCTCCAGGATCTCCCGGGGAGAGAGACCGGCCATTGCCGCGGTTTTCAGCAGGATCTTGGAGACCATCATAAACAGCGCGGCGGGAACGCCCTTGCCGGATACGTCGGCCATCACCAAGCCCAGATGATCCTCATCGATCAGATAGTAGTCGTAGAAGTCGCCGCCCACCTCCTTGGCGGGGGTCATGGTGGCGTAGATGTCGAATTCCGGCCGGTCCGGAAAGGCGGGATAGACGCTGGGCAGCATATCCGCCTGGATCCGGGTGGCCAGCGCCAGCTCCGTGCCGATGCGCTCCCGTTCCGCGGTGGCGGCGGTCAGATTCTCAATGTAATCGTTTAGATCCTGCTCCATGCCGGTCATGACCAGCGCCAGATTCTCGATCTCGTCGCCGGTCCGGATGCTCAGATGGTCAAAGTGGCAGTCGCTGCCGAGACCGCTGCGCTTGTCGGCGACGTATTCCGCCGCCGCGCCGGCCAGATCGTTGATGGGTTTGACCACTTTTCTTTTCAGGTGCCTGACCATAAAAAAGTCCAGAATCAGCGCCGCGGCCAGCAGGATCAGGCAGTACTGCCAGAGGAACCGCCGGCCCAGCCGGGCCGCCTCCGACACGGAGATCTTCACCACGATGTTCCCGATGGGCGAGCCGTCGGAGCCGTAGAGAGTTTCCGTGCCGGTACACATATACTCGCCGGCCTCCGATCTGTCGATGATCACGGGGATCATGCTCTCCAGCGGCGACAGGGTCTGGAGCTTTTCAAAGGCGGATTTTGTTTCACTGTCAATGGGGGTCCAGTAGCCCGGGTGCCGGTAGGTGGAAAACCTGTTCGTACCGAACACATAGACGAAATGCGTTGCCTCCGGGTCCGCCACGCCGATATAGATGGAGGAGGCGCCGTTGGAGGAAAGAACCTTTTGGAGGAACAACTGGATCCTCCGGTATTTCGCGTCCTCGATGCCGCCGAAGCGAACGTTGTACTCCGCGGACTCCGGGTTGGCCCGCTTTTCCTCCGGCAGGCTTTCAAAGACGCCCATCACCCGGTCGGTGTAGGATCCGATCTCGTCGGCGTCCAGCAGAGAGGAGATGGTCTTGGACAGGTCCGCGGCCTTGTTGGTATACTGGCTGCGGATGGCCGTATAATACAGGGAAAAACCAAACACAATGGCGGTCAGGCCCAAAATCACGGTGATGAGCAGGACGGCATGAAAGGTTTTCGCGCTGAGGGAGTTGTGCTTCTGCTCCAGCGCATTCATATCTCGGATGGATTTCTCAGGCATAGCTACCTCCGGATTCTTCTCTGAAAGCGGATCCGCTCCGCGAAACTTGCAGCTGTATTATATAATAATTCGAAATGATGCGCAACAGCAATGGGGCGGGGAAAGAAAGACAAAAGGCGCTCCGGAATATCCTCCGGAGCGCCTGACGGGCTGATGATTTATTGGGAGATGTCTGCGCCGAAATAGGTCTCAGAGAGCTTTGTCAGCGTCCCGTCGGCCTTCAGGTCCAGGATCGCCTGATCCACGGCGGCCCGGAGGGAGGCGGTCTCCGCCCCCTTCCGCATGGGGATGGCGATGGCAGGACTGGTCGGCGTTCAGGGTGGCGTCCACCCGGCCCTGGAGGACCATCTGGATCGTCTCGTCCAGAGTGTCCACGCCGGAGACCGTGGCGCCGTACTGCTCGGCCAGCTCCATGTAGGTGGAGCCGATGGAGTTGGCGGTGGTTTTTCCCTGGAGGTCCGCAAAGCTCCGGATCTCCTCGTTGTCGGCGCGCACCACCAGCGCGGTGCGGATGTAGGCGTAGGGCTCGGAGAAGTCGTATTTCTCCGCCCGTTCCGGCGTCACGTCCACGCCGTTGATGACCAGATCGTACCGTCCGGCCTCCATGCCGGAGAGCAGACCGTCCCACTCGCCCTCGATGAACTCCACCTCAACGCCCAGCTTCTCGCCGATGGCCCTGGCCAGATCCGCGTCATAGCCCTTGAGGGCGTCGGTTTCGTCGTGATAGCCCCAGGGAGCCCAGTTGCCCTCCATGGCCACGGTGATGGTGCC
>CACYXZ010000164.1 GCA_902778525.1 Oscillospiraceae bacterium
CCGCCCTGTTTGCTGCGGTTCTGGTATTCCTTCAGCTCCGCCTCTCCGAGAATCTCCACCTGGATCTGCTGCTGGCCCACGGCCAGCATGGCCTCGGTGATGTATGGGATGCACTGGGTTTCCAGAATGGGCTTCCGGAAGGGATTGGGCGTGAACAGCACCAGGGTGTTGTCCCGGAGCTCAACCACGTCCACGTCGTCGAACCAGGTACTCACCAGGGCTTCCGTGTGATGCTGTTCGATATAGGTCAGTATTTTTGCCCAGATAAAGGTGGCGGAGGCCATAAGATTTCTCCTCTCTGATGGAAAAATAGACGTCTCGCGGAAGAAAAAAGTTTTACACGTTATTATATCAGATTATTCGTCTGAAATCAACAAAAATGGCCTCTATACTTTATTTAATATTATAGTTCATCTTCCGGCGGATATTTTGCCGGAACTGTGAACCAGTGCTTGACAAAATCAAGTAAAACGATATGATATAAAAATGGAACAATTATATGAAAGTGAAGGATCAATATGCTGGAACTGAAAAACATCTGTTTTTCCGCAAAGGGAGAGACCGGAGGCGTCGAGATTCTCCGAAATGTCGACCTGACGATCCCCAATGGAAAGTTTATTGTGATAACCGGCCCCAACGGCGGCGGAAAATCCACTCTGGCCAAGGTAATTATGGGTGTGGAGAAACCCACGGAGGGCAGGATTTTCCTCAACGGAGAGGATATTACGGACCTGAGCGTGACCGAGCGGGCCCGGAAGGGCATCAGCTACGGATTCCAGGCGCCGCCCCGGTTCAAGGGCATGAAGGTCAGTGACCTTTTGTCTTGTGCCGCCGGCAGGACCCTCAGCCATGATGACGGGTGCAAATATCTGACTCAGGTGGGCCTGTGCAGCCGGGAATATATCGACCGGGACGTGGATACCAGCCTCTCCGGCGGGGAACTCAAGCGGATCGAGATCGCCACGATCCTGGCCAAGGGCGGGAATGTGATGATCTTTGACGAGCCGGAGGCGGGGATCGACCTCTGGAGCTTCAGCCGCCTGACCGGCACCTTTGAGTCCATCCACAGAAATACAGACGCCTCCATCGTCATTATCTCCCATCAGGAACGGATCATCCGGCTGGCGGACGAGATCATCATGGTGTCGGACGGACGGATCACGGAGAAGGGCCCGGTGGAGGAGATCTTCCCGAAGATCCTGGCCAATACCACCGGCGCGTGCAGTTATCTGGAGGAGGCGTGACATGAAGGAATTGACAGAAGTCCAGAAGATGATGCTGCAGAAGGTGGCAGATATGGCGAAGATGCCCACCGAGGGCGCCTATAACCTGCGGCTCAACGGAAAAGGATTTGTGCGGCACTCCTCCGAGCATATCGACATCGTGCCCAAGGAGGACAAACCCGGTATTGATATCTACGTCAAAGAGGGCACAAAGGGCGAGACGGTCTCCATTCCCGTGGTTATCGATCAGAGCGGAATGGACGATCTGGTCTATAACGATTTCCATATTGCCGACGGCTGCGACGTGACCATCGTGGCCGGATGCGGCATCCACAACTGCGGCTGCGACGACTCCAAGCACAACGGCATCCACACCTTCTATGTGGGGAAAAACTGCCATGTGCGTTATCAGGAAAAGCACTACGGCGCGGGAGACGGCACCGGCGGAAGAATCCTGGATCCTCAGACGGTGCTGTATATCGGCGAGGGCTCCGAAGTCTATCTGGATATGAGCCAGATTGGCGGCGTGGACTCCACCCACCGCTATACCAAGTGCGAGCTGGACGACGGGGCGGAGCTTCAGATCCTGGAGCGGCTCATGACCCACGGGGAGCAGACTGCCGATTCCGAGGTGGATGTATTCCTCAACGGTGTGGATTCCCGCTGCCAGATCACTTCCCGGTCTGTGGCGAAGGATGCTTCCAAACAGGTATTTTACCCCAGAGTCCAGGGAAACAATCAGTGCTTCGGTCATGTGCAGTGTGATTCCATCATCATGGGCGACGCGAAGGTGCGGTCTATCCCGGAGATCAGCGCCAACCATGTGGACGCCAGTCTGATCCACGAGGCGGCCATCGGAAAGATTGCCGGAGAGCAGATCCTCAAGCTGATGACCCTTGGCCTCGACGCGGAAGAGGCGGAGCAGAAGATTCTCGAAGGTTTTCTGCGGTAAAAAACAGAATGACCCCCACGGATTATTCCGTGGGGGTTTTTATATACAGATCGGAGTTTGTGAAACTATTTAAGATGTCTCCGACGGCCCTATTTCTTGATTCGCCAAGAAATAGGGGAAAGAACCGGGCAAAGGGGGTTCCCCCTTTGCAATTCTCCCACGCCAGGGGTAAACCGTACAAGATTGAGCGCTCGACTGGCAGCTTTTCTGCGGACGGCTCGCTACCGGCTCGCTCGCCGCCGCTACCGATCTGTACGCCGTTTCGTTCCCACGCTCGGGGATGCGTCCCAAGGCACGACGGCAGGCACTCCTTGTCGGTCTTACCCGAAACGTGGTCGAGACTATCCCATAGCCGCTCACGGAGTCAAGCGGCGACTGCAGATTGTCTGCCGAGCGCTCGACGGCGTAATGTGTCGCGCCACGCGGGCGGGATTCCAAAGGGCAAAGCCCTTTGGCTGCTCTTGCATACTTCTGGCAGGGCAGAAGTATGCAACCGGAGGGAACAAAAAGAGCTTTACAAACTCCAATTTACACTTCCGCGCTGCGTGTTTCGCTGAGCACCAGGCCGGGATTCTTTTTCAGGTTGAAATCGATGGACCAATAGCTGGAGAACACCAGCAGGCTGTGTCCCTTGTAATCCTCCAGCAGCTCCGCGTCGGAGCTGAGGTTCAGATCCTTGGGCTCCACCGGGCAGGAGGTGATGAACCGCAGATGCTCGTAGGGCAGATTCTCCATCCGCAGATCCACGCCGTACTCGTTCTTCATCCGGTACTGGAACACGTCGAACTGCAGCGTGCCCACCACGCCCACAATGACCTCCTCCATGCCGGTGTTCGGCACCTTGAAGATCTGAATGGCGCCCTCCTGGGCGATCTGCTCCGTGCCCTTGATGAACTGCTTGCGCTTCATGGTGTCCCTGGGGCTGACCCGGGTGAAATGCTCCGGGGCAAAGGTGGGGATCCCCTCAAACCGGAAAATCTTTCCCGGCACCGTCAGGGTGTCGCCGATGGAGTAGATGCCCGGGTCGAATACGCCGATGATGTCGCCGGCGTAGGCTTCCTCCACGATCTCCCGGTCCTGGGCCATCAAAGCCTGAGGCTGGGAGAGCCGCTGCTTTTTGCCGCCCTGGACGTGGTAGACCTCCATGTCCCGGGTGAACTTGCCGGAGGTGATGCGCATAAAGGCGATCCGGTCCCGGTGGGCCTTGTTCATGTTGGCCTGGATCTTGAAGACAAAGGCGGAAAAGTCCGGGGAGAAGGGGTCGATGACCTCGTCGCCGGCGGTCCTGGGCAGGGGAGAGGTGGTCATGTTCAGAAATTCGTTCAGGAAAGGCTCCACGCCGAAGGTGGTCAGAGCCGAGCCGAAGAACACGGGGCTCTGCTGTCCCGCCCGGACCTTCTCCAGGTCGAACTCCGCCCCTGCGCCCAGCAGCTCCACTTCCTCCTGGAGCTGCTGCCACTTTTTCTCGCCGATGAGCTCGCCCACATGGGGATCCTCCAGATCCACCTGCTCCGAGCCGCTTCTGGATTTGAAGGAGGTGTCGGAGAAGAACAGGATCTGGCTGCTGGGCCGGTCGTAGACCCCCTGAAACTCCTTGCCGGAGCCGATGGGCCAGTTGATGGGGCAGGTCTCGATGCCCAGCTCCTCCTCGATCTGCTCGCACAGCTCAAAGGGGTCCCGGGCGTCCCGGTCCATCTTGTTGATGAAGGTGAAGATGGGGATGTGCCGCAGGGTGCAGACCTTGAAGAGCTTTCTGGTCTGGGCTTCCACGCCCTTGCTGCCGTCGATGACCATGACGGCGGAGTCCGCGGCCATCAGGGTCCGGTAGGTGTCCTCGGAGAAGTCCTGGTGGCCCGGGGTGTCGAGAATGTTGATGCAGTAGCCGTTGTAGGAGAACTGCAGCACCGAGGAGGTCACGGAGATGCCGCGCTGTTTTTCGATCTCCATCCAGTCGGACACGGCGGCCCGGCTGTTTTTCTTGCCCTTGACCACGCCTGCCTGGGCGATGGCGCCGCCGTAGAGCAGGAACTTCTCGGTCAGGGTGGTCTTACCGGCGTCGGGG
>CACYXZ010000165.1 GCA_902778525.1 Oscillospiraceae bacterium
TTCATGGATTCCGACAAAATTTCGTTTTCCGCGCCTCAACCTATTGACAAGTCCCTCTAAAAAAATATAATATGCTTAAACCGTGTCATTTGGCGGCTGGGCCGCTGGACGGCACGGTATTTTTTTAAGGAAAAGAACGGGGGAGGATAAATGGCAAAAGAACTCATTCGTCTCCAGAATGTGTCCATGCAATTTGATGGGGAGACTGTACTCGACAACATCAGTCTGACGATCAACGATCATGAGTTTCTGACCCTGCTGGGTCCCAGCGGCTGCGGCAAGACCACGACGCTGCGGATCATCGGCGGGTTTCAGACGCCCACATCCGGAGATGTCTTTTTCGATGGAGCGCGCATCAACGATGTGCCGCCCTATCGCCGCAAGATCAACACGGTATTCCAGAAATACGCGCTGTTTCCGCACCTGGACGTGTACGACAACATCGCCTTCGGCCTGCGCGTGAGCAAGCTGCCGGAACCGGAGGTGGATAAGCGCGTCATGGAAATGCTGGAGATCGTGTCTCTGCGGGGATTCCAGAACCGGAAGGTCACTTCCCTTTCCGGCGGACAGCAGCAGCGTGTGGCCATCGCCCGCGCGCTGGTCAACCAGCCCAAGGTGCTTCTTCTGGACGAGCCCCTTGGCGCGCTGGATATGCGGCTGCGAAAAGACATGCAGAATGAGCTCAAACGCATTCAGCAGGCCCTGGAGATCACGTTTATCTACGTGACCCATGACCAGGAGGAGGCGCTTGCCATGAGCGACACCGTGGTGGTCATGGACAAGGGCTGCATCCAGCAGATCGGCTCCCCGGTCAGCATCTACAACGAGCCGGAAAACGCTTTTGTAGCGGACTTCATCGGCGAGAGCAACATTCTCGACGGCATCATGCGCAAGGACTATGAGGTGGAGTTCTTCGGTCACCGGTATCAATGTCTGGACAAGGGCTTCGCGAAAAACGAGCCTGTGGACGTGGTCATCCGGCCGGAGGACATCGACATCGTGCCGCCCGGTGGCGGCTATCTGTCCGCCACCGTCACCAACGTGATCTTCAAGGGCACCTTCTACGACACCTTTGTGGACGTGGGCGACTTCAAATGGCTCATCCAGACCACGGACTTCCACGAGATCGGCGACGTGATCGGCATCAGCCTGGATCCCGACGCCATCCACGTCATGAAAAAGAGCCAGTATTCCGAGCAGTTCGGCGACTACAGTTCCTACAGCGCCGAATATGACGAGATGGAGGAGGATCCGGAGGGCGAAGCCGATGAAGAATAAGCTTCTGGCCGGTCCGTATCTTTTGTGGATGGTGGTTTTCACGCTGATCCCCCTGGGCATCGTGGTGTACTACGCCTTCACGGACTCCATGACCGGCGGTTTTACCCTGTCCAACCTGGCCAAAATCGGCATCTATCTGCCCATCTTTTTCCGCTCCATCGGTCTGGCTGCCATCGCCTGCGTGATCTGCCTGGTCATCGGCTATCCCGTGGCCTACTGCATCGCCTCCGTGGGAGAGACCTGGCGGCGGTTCCTCAGCATGCTGGTCATGCTGCCCATGTGCATGAGCTTCCTGCTCCGCACCCTGGCCTGGGTGGCGCTGCTGGAGGACACCGGCATTCTCAATCACGCCCTGAGCGTTCTGGGGATCGGTCCCCTGCCTCTGGTGCGGAACAACGGCGCGGTGATCCTGGGTATGGTCTACAACTACCTGCCCTACATGATCACCCCGCTCTATACGGTCATTCTGAAGATCGATCCGAAGCTGGAGGAGGCCGCCCAGGATCTGGGCTGCAGCGGCGCCCAGGTGTTCCGCCGGGTGACCCTGCCCCTGTCCATTCCCGGCATCGTCTCCGGCATCACCATGGTGTTCGTACCGGCCGTGTCCACCTTCTACATCTCTCAGAAGCTGGGCGGCACCGGCACGGTCCTCATCGGCGACGTCATTGAAAGCCAGTTCAAAACCGCCTACAATCCCAACCTGGGCGCGGCGCTGAGCCTGATCCTCATGGTCATGGTGCTGATCTGCGTGGGCGTCATGAATCACTTCTCCAGTGATGACATCGGAGAGGAGATGATGCCGCTGTGAAACGCTTTACCCGTATCTTCACGGTCGTCGTGTTCCTGTTCCTGTATCTTCCGATGATCGTTCTGGCCGTTGCCTCGTTCAACAAAGGCTCCGACATCGGTGCCTTTACCGGATTCACCTTCCGGCAGTATGGCGAGCTGTTCCGGGACAGCACCCTCCTTCCCCTGCTGGGCAACTCCATCATCATTGCCGTTGTGGCTGCGCTGATCTCCACGATCCTCGGCACCATGGCCGCGGTGGGCATCCACAACATGCGCCGTCGTCCTCAGGCCATGGCCATGGCGCTGACCAACATCCCCATGACCAACCCGGATATCGTCACCGGCGTCTCTCTGGCGCTGCTGTTCGCCTTTGCCGGCGTCATGCTCCGGCGCAACAGCGTCATGGGCTTCGGCACGCTGCTCATCGCCCATATCACCTTCGACATGCCCTATGTGATCCTGTCCGTCATGCCGAAGCTCACCCAGATGGACCCCGATCTGGAGGAAGCCGCCCTGGATCTGGGCTGCACGCCGGTCAAGGCCTTCTTCCGGGTGGTGATCCACGAGATCATGCCCGGCATCATCTCCGGCGCGCTGATGGCCTTCACCATGAGTCTGGACGATTTCGTGATCTCCTATTTTGTCTACGGGCCGAACTTCGTGACCCTGCCTGTGGAGATCTACAACTACACGAAAAAGCCCCTGCAGCCGAAGATCTACGCGCTCTTTACGCTTTTGTTCCTGGTGATCCTGCTGCTGATGGTCCTGATGAACCTGCTGCAGCTCCGGGACGCCCGGCAGCGCCAGATCCGAAAGGGGGGTGCGTCATGACCCTGCTCCGCAGAACCGTATGCGTGCTGCTCGCCATCCTTCTGGCGCTTCCCTTTGCCGCCGGGGTCCTGACCACGCCCGCATCCGCAGCCGGCTCTGACGTTACCATCAACGTCTACAACTGGGGCCAGTACATCTCCGACGGCACCGACGGCTACATCGACGTGAACGCCGCCTTTACCGAGGCCACAGGCATCAAGGTCAACTACATGACCTTCGACACCAACGAAAGCCTCTACACCAAGCTCAAGACCGGCGGCTCCACCTATGACATCATTATCCCCTCGGACTATATGGCCGGCCGGCTCATTGCCGAAGGTCTGGTGCAGGAGATCGACTTCGGCAACATTCCCAACTACGCCTACATTGACGAAGCCTATAAGAATACCGCCTACGATCCCGACAACCGCTATTCCGTCCCCTATACCTGGGGCACCACCGGCGTGATCTACAACACCAAATACGTGGATCCGGCCGACATCGGCGGATGGGACCTGCTCTGGAATTCCAAGTACGCCGGGAAGATCCTGATGTTTGACAACAACCGGGACGCCTTCGCCATCGCTGAATCCTCTCTGGGGTATTCCCTGAACACCACCAGCGAGTCGGAGCTCCGGGCCTGTTCGGAACTGCTGGCCCACCAGAAGCCGGTGATCCAGCAGTACGTCATGGACCAGATCTACGACAAGATGATCGGCGAGGAGGCCTGGATCGCCCCCTATTACGCCGGCGACTTCCTGATGATGCAGGAGGAGAATGAGGATCTGGAATTCTACTTCCCGGAGGAGGGCTTCAACCTCTTCATCGACTGCATGATGATCCCCGCCTCCGCCGAACACAAGGCCGAGGCCGAAGCCTACATCAATTTTCTGCTGGATCCCGCCATCTGCGGCGAGAATCTGGACTATCTGGGCTATTCCGCCCCGGAAACCGCCGCCAAGGAATACATGGACCCGGAGATGGCGGAAAATGAGATCGCCTACCCCAGCGCGGAAACGCTGGCCAATTCCGAGTCCTTCCTGTATCTGCCTCAGGAGACGAACCAGCTCATGGATTCGCTGTGGCTGGAGGTCAAGACCGGCGGCGGCAGCACCACCGGGATGCTGGTGACGTTCCTGATCATCGTGGCCGCCGTGCTGGCAGTGCTCGTCGGATACAGCATCTGGAAACGCCGGCGGAAAGCCCGCCGCGGGAAGTATTATCAGGCGAAATGACCCGGGTATAACCTGTTTCAGCAAAAAAGGGGTTGTGAAGAAAAGGTGAGCGCAACGCTCCCTATCTTCACAGCCCCTTGCTTTTTTGTGGAAAACATATCGAAAACGCAAAAAAGCGCAAACAG
>CACYXZ010000166.1 GCA_902778525.1 Oscillospiraceae bacterium
GCATTGGTGTTTTGGATGCAGGCGGGCTTCGCCATGGTGGAAACCGGCTTCACCCGGGCAAAGAACGCGGGCAACATCATTATGAAGAACCTGATGGACTTCTGCATCGGCACCGTGGTGTTCTCTCTGCTGGGCTACACCCTGATGATGGGCGAGGACAGCTTCTTCGGGCTCATCGGCAAGCCGAATCTCCAGCTTTTCACCCACTTTAAGGACTTTATTACATCCCCGGCGGAGGGCTTTACCGACGCCAGCTACTTTGTGTTCAACCTGGTTTTCTGTGCCACCACTGCCACCATCGTCTCCGGTGCCATGGCAGAGCGGACGAAATTTTCCGCCTACTGCGTCTATTCCGGCGTGATTTCGCTCCTGATCTATCCCATCGAGGCCCACTGGATCTGGGGCGGCGGCTGGCTCAGCCAGCTGGGGTTCCACGACTATGCCGGGTCCTGCGCCATCCACATGGTGGGCGGCATCGCGGCTCTCATCGGAGCGGCGGTGCTGGGTCCCCGGATCGGCAAGTATGTGACGGACAAAACAGGGAAGGTCACCAAGGTCAACGCCATTCCCGGCCACTCCATCCCCCTGGGGGCGCTGGGCGTGTTCATCCTGTGGCTGGGGTGGTACGGCTTCAACGGCGCGGCGGCCACCTCTCCTTCGGAGCTCAGTTCCATCTTCCTGACCACCACCATCGCCCCCGCGGTGGCCACCGTCACTACCATGCTCTATACCTGGGCGAAAAACGGAAAGCCCGATGTGTCCATGTGCCTGAACGCCTCTCTTGCAGGTCTGGTGGGCATCACCGCCGGATGTGACGCTCTGGACGCCATCGGCGCCGCCGTGGTGGGCATCGTCTCAGGATTCTTGGTGGTTGCGGTGGTGGAGGTCCTGGACCTGAAGCTGCACATCGACGATCCGGTAGGCGCGGTTGGTGTCCATATGGCAAACGGCATCTGGGGCACCATCGCCGTGGGCCTGCTGGCCAATCCAGACGCTCCAGCGGGATTGCGGGGCCTGCTGTATACCGGCTCCTTCTCTCAGCTTGGGATTCAGCTTCTGGGCTTCCTTGCGGTGGCGGCCTGGTCCGCGGTGACCATGGGATGCTTCTTCACGATTCTCAGGAAGGTCAACTTCCTCCGGGCGGAGGCCGCCGACGAACTGGCGGGGCTGGATTCCAGCGAGCACGGTCTGCCCTCGGCCTATGCGGACTTCGCTCCCGCCGTGGAGAAGTACACTGCCTATGCTCCGGAGGGCGGCATTGCGGCGGTTACCGGTACTGTCCCCGCGGCGGAGGCCGTACCGATCAAGAAGGTGCCCTCCTTCCAGCCGGACGGTCACAAGTTCACCAAGATCGAGATCGTCTGCAAGGAGGAACGGTTCTACGCCCTGAAATCCGCCATGAGCGCCCTGGGCATCACCGGCATGACCGTCTCCCATGTCATGGGCTACGGCATGCAGCAGGGCAAGCCGGAATACTACCGCGGCGTGGCCGTAGAAAGCGACCTGCTGCCCAAGGTTCAGGTGGATATCGTGGTTTCCGCCATCCCCGTGCGGGATGTGATTGAAACCGCCAAGGCGGTGCTCTACACCGGACACATCGGAGACGGAAAGATCTTTGTCTATGACGTGGAGAACGTGGTGAAGGTACGAACCGGCGAGGAGGGCTACGAAGCCCTTCAGGACGTGGAGTAATCAGAAAGCCTCAGCGCCGTACAGAAATGTGCGGTGCTGAGGCAGATTTCAGGAGGTATGCAATGGGCGGAATTCATGAAGAATGCGGCGTGTTCGGACTGTGGTCCCCGGCGCCGAAGCCCCTGGGACAGCTTTGCTACTACGGGCTGTACGCCCTTCAGCACCGGGGCCAGGAGAGCGCGGGGATCGTGCTCAACGACGACGGCCTGTTCCGGGCAGAAAAGGGCGTAGGACTTGTCAGCGAGGTATTTTCTCAGGAGAAACTCCGTGCCCTGGGCAGCGGCAGTATTGCTGTCGCGCACGTGCGCTATGCCACCACCGGCGCAGATCAGCAGCGGAACATCCAGCCTCTGGTCATCAACCACCGCAAGGGGCTCATGGCCCTGTGCCACAACGGGAACCTGACCAATGCCGGAGGACTCCGGGACGCACTGGAGGAACAGGGCGCCATTTTCCATACCACCACGGATTCCGAGGTCATCGCCTACGTCATTGTCCAGGAGCGCCTCCGTCTGGGGCGCATTGAGGATGCCGTGGCGTCAGCCATGGATCAGCTGGAGGGCGCCTATTCCCTGGTGATTTCCTCCCCCACCAAGCTGATCGCCGCCCGGGATCCCCACGGATTCCGGCCGCTGTGTATGGGCAAGACCGCCGACGGAACCATCGTCTTTGCCTCGGAGAGCTGCGCCCTGGATGCGGTGGGTGCGACCTTCGTCCGGGACATCGAACCCGGCGAGGTGGTCACGGTTTTCGGCGGCAGAGTCCACAGTGACAGGAGCCGCACCAGGACCATGCCCAAGCGGCTTTGCGTCTTTGAGTATATCTACTTCTCCCGGCCGGACTCGGTGGTGGATGGGAAAAGCGTTGCGCTGGCCCGTCAGCAGGCCGGAGCCTGCCTCGCCCGGGAGCATCCGGTGCATGCGGACCTGGTCATCGGTGTGCCGGATTCCGGTCTGGACGCTGCCATCGGCTACAGCCGGGAGAGCGGCATCCCCTATGCCATCGGCTTCACCAAGAACAAGTACATCGGCAGGACCTTTATCGCGCCGGAGCAGGAGATGCGGGAGGCGGGGGTCAATCTCAAACTCAATCCCATCCGCTCGGTGGTGGAGGGCAAACGCTTGGTCCTCATCGACGATTCCATCGTCCGGGGTACCACCTGCCGCAGAACCATCGAGATGCTCCGGCAGGCCGGAGCCCGGGAGATTCACATGCGAGTCAGTGCGCCGCCCTTCATCGCTCCCTGCTTCTACGGGACAGACATCGACAGTCCGGAAAATCTGATTGCCAATCACCACACCGTGGAGGAGATCGCGGAGATCATCGGGGTGACCTCACTGGGGTATCTGAGCCTTCCCCATACGGAGGCTCTGGGAGAAACCTGCGGCGGCGTGTGCATGGCCTGCTTTGACGGCTGCTATCCCACGGCGGTACCGAAGGCCGGCGCCAAACGGCGCTTTGAAGAGAAAATCCACAGGAAGAAGGAAGGATAAGCTATGTGTTCCATCATGGGATTTACCAGGGCCATCCCGGAGGCGGATTTCCGGGAATACTTTGACCGAACCAGATCCCGGGGGCCGGATATGTCCCGGATCGAGCCTGCCGGAGAGGGTTGCCTCTGTTTCCACAGGCTGGCCATCATGGGCCTCCACGCCGAGGGTATGCAGCCCTTCTCTCTGGACGGAGATATGTGCGTGTGCAACGGGGAGATCTATCTGTTCCGAATCCTCAAAAAGGAACTGGAGGACAAGGGGTATACCTTCCAGAGCGGCTCTGACTGCGAGCTGATCCTGCCGCTGTACCGGGAATACGGGGTGGAGATGTTCCGGCGGCTGGACGCAGAGTTCGCCATGATCCTCTACGATGGACGGCAGAAAAAATTCATTGCAGCCCGGGACCCCATCGGCATCCGGCCTCTGTTCTACGGGCTGCTCCCGGATGGCTCTACGGTATTCGCCAGCGAGGCGAAAAATCTGGTAGGCCTCTGTGAAGGAATCAAGCCATTCCCGCCCGGCCACTACTGGATGGACGGGGAATTCGTGCGTTATGCGGATGTGACAGCCGTTTCGGAGTATGTCCGGGACGATCTGGACACCATCTGCAAAAACATCCGGGAGAAACTGATCCTGGGCATCGACAAGCGCCTCGACGCGGATGCGCCGCTGGGATTCCTGCTCTCCGGAGGACTGGATTCCTCTCTGGTCTGCGCAGTTTCCGCCCGGATTTTAGGAAAGCATGTCCGCACGTTTGCCATCGGCATGGACACGGATGCCATCGACCTGAAGTACGCACGGATGGTGGCGGATTACATCGGCGCAGACCATACGGAGGTCTTTATGACCCGGCAGCAGGTGCTGGACTCTCTGGAAGAAGTGATTGCCCTGCTCGGTACCTGGGACATCACCACCATCCGGGCCAGCATGGGCATGTATCTGTGCTGCAAGGCTATCCACGAACAGACAGACATTCGGGTGCTGTTGACGGGAGAGATCAGCGACGAGCTTTTCGGCTACAAATACACAGACTTCGCCCCCTCGC
>CACYXZ010000167.1 GCA_902778525.1 Oscillospiraceae bacterium
GCTGCGTCTCCTTACCCCGGACACCGGCTGGCAGGAGATAGAGACCAGCGGAGGCGGCTACAGTGTGGGATCCGACTTTGTGTTTTATTATGACCTGGGCGCCGGGGACGGCTCCGTCACCGCGGAGAAAAAACAGCTCACGGTGCTCTATACCCAGGCGGCGGCGGAGGCCTACCAGATCTTCCAGGCCCACGAGCGGTATGAGGGCGTGGGGAATCTGGCCATGCTCAGCGACCACCCCAACGAGACGGTAAGGGTGGAGCCGGGCCTCTATAAGGCCCTGGC
Source organism: Oscillospiraceae bacterium (assembly GCA_902778525.1). Taxonomy (GTDB): domain Bacteria; phylum Bacillota; class Clostridia; order Oscillospirales; family Oscillospiraceae; genus HGM13006. Next base: position 286 of record CACYXZ010000167.1, read on the forward strand.
GCAGCTGGAGGCGTCCGGCCGCCGGGAGCTCTATCTCGCCCCGGTGTACGAGATGTACTACTCCCTGTTCCACTGCCAGGACGTGACGGAAACCGTGGACTTTGACCCCTTTCAGAACGCCGACCTGGCGGCATGGTGTGCCAGGGCCGCCGCCTACGCCGCGGACCCCGCCGCCGTCTCGGTGGAGCTGCTGGGGGAGGAGCGGGCGCGCCTGAAAATGTCGGAGGAGTATCTCTCGTTCCTTCGGGAATACGGCATCACCGACTTCCTGGACTTCTTCTGGATGCGGAACGCCTTTGCCGCGGACTATCTGGCGGACGCTCTGGCGGCGGGGGGCTTCACCCACGGCTGCCTCTCCAGCCGGGACGGCTTCGTCCGGGATCTGGACGGCAGCGCCGCCTTTGAACTGAATCTTTTCCACCGGATGGAGGACGGAAGGGTGGTTCCCGCCGGGGTGATGACCTACCGGGGACCGGTGAGTCTCGTCTCGCTGTACACCTATCCCGCCGGGGCGGAGCGGAGCGACTGGTACTACCTCATGCCCGATGGGACGGTGCGCCACCCCTATGCGGACATCGAAGACGGGCTCTGCCGGGCTGCCGCGCCGGAGCTGACGGGCTATGGCCGGGAGGAGGGCTGCGTCGGAGTGCTGCTCTCCCTGCTGGATGTGTATATCGCCGATACCCTGGACAAGGGCCAACTCACGGCCCTGGCCCGGGACGGGATCGAGACGGTGCTCTGTGAGGACGGCGTGGTGCTCTGCACCGACCCGGCGGCGGAGTTTTCCGCCCTGTATGCCGGGGACACGGTGACCTTCCGGGCGGAGAGACTGGGGGAATAAGCCTCCCTTGCTTTCCCGGACGCATAGGATTATAATAACCGTAAGAAAACACCGGAAGGAGGCGCTGACCGGATGGAGGAAGAGAAAAAGAAAAAGAAACACCACCGCCGGGCGGCGGCCACCGCGGTGGCGGCGGTCACCTCCGCCAGCGTGGTGATGGGGGGCATGTTCGCCTCCCCGGACGATCTCCTCAACGGAAACGATGACGACGGCGGATCCATTACCGTGACGGATACCTATACCCCGGACAACGGCGCCGCCGGCGGGGACGACATCGACGATGACGCCGACGCCGGGGACAGCGAGGACGAATCCCGCCGCCGGGGACTCCGCTCCCGGGCGCGGCAATGGGTGTGGCGCCTGCCCTACGGCGTGCGGGCCGTGGTGGGAGTGCCGCTTTGGGCCCTGGGCTGGCTGATCATCACGGGATGCACGGCGCTGTGGAACGGCGTGCTCTCCCCGGCGTTCGGCACGGTGCTGGGCTGGGTGGCCACTGCGGCGGTGCTGCTGCTGGCTTTCGCCCTCACCGGAAAGGCCATGTTCCCGGATCTGCCTTTAAAGAAGATCGTGAACAAACGGAATTTTTTGGCGCTGCTCATCGGCACGACGGCGCTGGCGGTAGCGGACAGCGTGGTGCCCCTCGTCTGGGACGGCTACGCCCGGATCGCCAACGTGGTCCGGGCCGTGGGTTCGGCGGGACTGCTGGGAGGCGTCACCGCCGCCTTTGCCAGACGGGAGCGGCGCCGCCGGAAAAAGCTGGCGGAAAGGGCGGCCCGGGAAGCGGAAAAGGAACCGCCTCGGGAGACCATGGCCCAGGCCCTGCGCCGGGCCCGGGAACTGGCGGACAGCGTCCGCCCCTCCAACGGATAAAAGCAAAAGAAAACGGGATGCCTCACATTGAACAGCACCCCATTTGTTAGACAGTATGGTATACTACTAACAAGTGGGGTGATTATTATGCCAAAAGGAATACCGAACAAGAGATACACGGGCGAATTCAAGCAAGAAGTCGTAGAGACAATGCATCGTAAAAAACTGAGCCATAAGGAAGTTGCGCGGCTGTATGGTATAACAGCGCATGACCGCGTAGCGTCATGGGAGCGAATCTATCTGGAAGAGGGCCCAGAAGGCCTGTACATAGAGCGGCGCGGCCGCAGCAGCAAAGGACGCTCGCCAAAGAAGCTAAAGCCAGAGGTGGAAGAAGATCTTCTGGCAGAAGTACAGCGTCTTAGAGCGGAGAATGCATACCTAAAAAAATTGAATGCCTTGGTTGCCGAGAGGGTACGGCAAGAGAAAAAGCGAAAGTAATATGGGAACTGAGGCGTGAACACAAATTGTCGCTGTTGCTGGATGTTGCCGGCCTCCCTCGCAGCACATATTATTACTACACGAAGAAGCAGAAAGAACCAGACAAATATGCGGAACTGAAAGAAGAGATTTGCTCTATCACTGTTGAGAACAAGGGAAGATACGGCTATCGCAGGGTGACGCAGGAACTGCGAAATCGAGGCTTTCACTACAATCATAAGCTCGTCATGAAGCTCATGAAGCAACTTGGGCTGAGCAGCAAGGTGCGTATGAAGAAATATCGATCCTACAAGGGCGAGATAGGAAGAATTGCTCCGAATCTGCTCGAAAGAGACTTCTGCGCGGAAAAGCCAAACCAGAAATGGGTCACCGATGTGACAGAGTTCTCCTTGTTCGGTGAGAAGCTATATCTGTCCCCCATCCTGGATCTGTGCAGCGAGAATCTGGTCAGCTATACAATCTCGAATCGTCCAGTCCTCGGAATGGTTACATCTATGTTGGAGAAAGCATTTGCGTCGATTCCAGATGATACAGGGCTGATTCTTCACTCCGACCAAGGTTGGCAGTACCAGCACAAGAAATACCAAAGGATGCTTAATATCAAAGGCATCCGGCAGAGCATGAGCCGTAAAGGCAATTGTCTGGACAATGCTGTAATGGAGAACTTCTTCGGTTTACTCAAATCTGAGCTTCTATATCTTCAAGATTTCGACTCCTTGGAACACTTCAAAGCTGAGCTTATCGAATATCTCGACTACTACAATAACCGCAGGATCAAGCTAAAACTAAAGGGCCTGACACCTGCTCAGCACAGCCGCCAGACCCTTCAGGTCGCTTAATCCATATATTTTGTCTAACTTTTGGGGTTCACTTCAAAAAGGGATGGCCGGTTTCCTTTTTTGTGTCAGCCCCGGTCTCTGTCGTGGGACGTGTCGCCCTGGTTGGCAATGAACTCCGGATCCAGCTCATACCGGACGCCGTCGATGATTTTGTAGTCGATCCGTCCGGTGTCATCCATGTAGAACATGTTCATCACGTCCCGCATGTCGTAGTAGTCCTGGTCGTACCGCCAGGGGTTCATACAGGAGTTGGCCCAGCTGGGGACTGCCTGCATATAAAGGTCGGGATTGGCCTCCTGTATAGCCGCCACCTGAGCATCGCTGAACTCCGGTGCGGAGTACCAAAGGCGCTCCAGCCAGGGCATGGCGCAGAGTGTCTCCGTGGCGCTGTCGCTGTCCAGAGGCATGTCGGTAATGTTCAGATCCCGCAGGCCGGTGCAGTCCTTCAGCGGGGTGATGTCAGAGGTGGCCCAGGAGTGGTTCAGTTCCACCCAGACCAGATTCTTGCACGTGCTCAGCGGGGAGAGATCCGGAATCCGGTTGGACATCATCACCAGATACTTGAGATCGGGCATGTTCCGCACAAACTCCAGCGTGGTGATATTCCGATGGCCCAGGTCCAGCGCCACCATGTTCTCGCAGTACTGCAGGCGCATCTGGTTGGCCTCATTAAAATCACTGTAATGGTTGGATGTCGCCCGGAAGGCCACGGCGTCGGTACGGATCTTGTAGTAGACGATGCGGATCAGCCAGACGAACTGCGTATCCTCGTGACGCTTGTTCAATCCGTCCATCTCTTCGTCGGAGAGGCCGCAGTCGCACATATCCACCTTCTCCAGATGGTGCATGAAGGGAAGGATCTTCTCCACCGGCTCCACTTCTTCAATGGGAATGCTGCATCCCGGCGGGCAGTAGAAATCCAACAGGTCGCG
>CACYXZ010000168.1 GCA_902778525.1 Oscillospiraceae bacterium
GGTACCGCTGTATTTCATCCGGCAGGTGTATCAGAACTTCAAGCTGGTCCGGATCGGACTGTCCGGTCTGCCGCTGGAGGATCACTACCGGCTGGGGCAGATCATACAGCGGGCCGTAGAGGAAACCGGGCGGCGGTCGGTCTATATCGCCAGCGGCGACCTGTCCCACAAGCTCCAGAGTTACGGCCCCTATGGCTTTGCAGAGGAGGGCCCTCAGTATGACGCCCGGATCATGGACGTATGCGGCCGGGGCGCATTTGGAGAGCTGTTTGACTTTGACGAAGATTTCTGCGACGCAGCCGCCGAGTGCGGACACCGCTCTTTTGTCATCATGGCAGGGGCGTTGGATGGCGTTGCGGTGGAGGCATCACCGCTGTCCCATGAGGATGTCACCGGCGTAGGGTACGGCATCTGCACCTTCCACCCCAAGGGGCTGGACGACAGTCGGCATTTTCTCAATGCTGAAACGCAATCGGAGGACCCCTTTGTCCGCCTTGCACGGGTGTCCCTGGAAAGCTATGTGCGGCAACGGCAGGTGATTCCTGTGCCGGAGGGACTGCCTGCGGAACTGACGCAGCGCAGGGCGGGGGCATTTGTGTCCATCCACAAGCACGGTCAGCTCCGTGGCTGTATCGGAACTATCGCTCCAACGAGAGAATCGCTGGCGGAGGAAATCATCCACAATGCTATCAGCGCCTCCACCCGGGACCCTCGCTTCTATCCCGTCACACCCGAAGAGCTGAATGATCTGGAGATCAACGTGGATGTTCTTGGTGAACCGGAGGAGATCCGGTCCGAATCGGAGCTGGATGTGAAGCGCTATGGGGTCATCGTCACCAGCGGACTGCGAAGGGGGCTCCTCCTTCCGGATCTGGAGGGCGTGGATACCGCAGCGCAGCAGGTCGCCATCGCCCGGCAGAAGGCGGGAATCGGCGCAAAAGAACCCGTGAAGCTCCAGCGCTTTGAAGTGGTCCGGCACATCTGATGGGAGGAAACGGTATGGCCACATGTCAAGTTTGCTTCAGACACTGCCGGCTCCGGAAAGGTCAGACCGGTTTCTGCGGCGCACGAATATGCAGTGGCGGTTCGGTGCAGGCGGGGAATTACGGGAAAATCACTGCGCTTGCTCTGGACCCCATCGAGAAGAAGCCTTTTCGGCGGTTTCATCCCGGAACAAAGATCCTGTCCGTGGGGAGCTACGGCTGCAATCTTCGCTGTCCCTTCTGCCAAAACCACGAGATCTCCTGGTCGGCCCGGGCCTTTGACCAGGCAGACACAGCGAGGACCGTTACCCCGGAGGAATTGGTCAACGCAGCGAAGCGGTATCAGGCGCAGGGAAACATTGGCCTGGCATTCACCTATAACGAACCGCTGATCGGCTATGAGTTCGTCCGGGACACGGCAAAGCTGTCCCACGAAGCCGGGATGGTGAACGTCCTTGTGACCAACGGCACGGCGGAGCTTCCGATCCTGGAAGAACTGGGCCCTTACATCGACGCCATGAACATCGATCTGAAGGGTTTTTCTGAGCGATACTACCGGGATGTGCTGGGCGGAGACCTGGGGATGGTCAAGGCGTTTATCACCCGGGCGGCACAGCTTCTGCATGTGGAACTGACCACACTGATCGTCCCCGGAGAAAACGATTCCGAGGAGGAGATGCGGGAAATGACTGCATGGATCGCGTCGCTCAATGAAACCATTCCGCTGCATATCTCCCGGTTCTTTCCCCGGTTCCAGATGCGGGACCGCCCGGCCACCGAGGTGCGGCAGGTCTATCATTTGGCGGAAGTGGCCAGGGAACGGCTCAAGCACGTCTACACCGGGAACTGCTGATGACCAATATATGGCCAATGCTTCGTGAATGGCGGCAAGAGGACCAAAGAGGGGGATCAGTATGAGAATCGGAGTATTATCAGATACGCACAATCTCTTAAGGGACGAGGTAATATCAGCCTTGGATGGCTGCGACGCGATCCTTCACGGCGGAGATATCAGCAGTCAGAAGGTCCTGAATCAGCTGCAGGACCTTGCACCGCTCTACGTGGTGCGGGGCAACAATGACAAAGAGTGGGCAGAGCAAATTCCCATGTATCTGGATTTCCGGCTTGCAGGTGTGCATGTCTACATGACCCATAAGAAAAAGGACCTTCCCAAGGACCTCAGTGCCTATGATCTGGTTGTCTATGGTCATTCCCACAAATACGAGGATTCGAGGCAGGGGAGGACCCTGCTGCTGAACCCCGGAAGCTGCGGGCCGAGGCGCTTTCATCAGGCGATCACCTTGGCAATCCTGGAGATTGCCGATGGAGAGATCACAGTCGAAAAAATCGAAATCCCGCATCCGGAACCGGCGGCTAAAGCGTCTGAGGGTAACATCAAACAGACCATAGAGACTGTAATGCGTGAGATCGATAAAGGCCGAAGTATTGGAGAGATAGCCAGCAGGCATGTTCTGGATCCGGATCTTACAGAACAGATCGCAAGGCTCTATGTGACGCATCCGGGCGTCACCGCCGATGGTATCATGACGAAGATGGGAATGTGATTCAAAGTGACGTTTGAAGAATCAGAATTACCTGTGTAACCCGGTGTATGATCCTGTTGGAAATGGCCGAAGCAATCTTGGAAAGACAGTGGAAGTCATTGCCTGGCTGATCCGCGAACTGGAATGCGGATAATGCATTCAGACCTGAAATGAGAGGAGAATTCCCATGACTGTAGAAACAAATAGCCCCTATTTCACAAAAGAACATCATGCGCTTCGGGCCCAGGCAAAAGAATTTGCAAACCGGGTCCTGGCCCCTGCCGCAGCGGAGATCGATCGAACAGAGACATTCCCCCAGGAGATCGTCGATCAGATGGCGCAATTGGGGTATTTCGGCCTGCGGATCCCAACTGCATATGGCGGGAAGGGCCTGGATATGCGCAGCTACGTCTGCGTGATGGAGGAACTGGCGAAGAAGTGCGCTACGGCCACCCTCTATGTGTCCTCAGCCAACTCCCTTTCCACCGCACCACTGGTGCTCAATGGAACTGAGCCCCAGAAGCGGGCCTGGATCCCCGGTGTAGTAGACGGCACAAGGAAGATCACCTTTGCCTTGACAGAGCCGGGCGCAGGCTCCGACGCGGCCTCCCTCCGGACCACAGCAGTACAAGATGGGGACGACTATATCCTTAATGGCACCAAGTGCTTTATCACCTTCGCGCCATTGGCTGTCCACCATATAGTTTATGCCAAGACAGATCCGGACAAGGGTGCCAAGGGAATCACCGCATTCCTGGTGGACAGGGATATGCCCGGGGTCATTGTGGGAGATCATCTGGAGAAAATGGGGCAGCGGGGTGTGCCGGTCAGCGATCTGATCCTCCAGAATGTCCGGGTCCCGAAGCAGCGGATCATTGGTGAGAAGAACCTGGGATTCATCAACGCCATGAAGACCCTGTCCGTGGGCCGCATCGGCGTGGCCTCCATGTGCCTGGGACTCATGGGTGAGGCGCTGGACCTGGCGGTGGAGCATCTCAAGGGAAGGCAGCAGTTCGGCAAACCCCTCTCCGAGAACCAGGCCCTCCGATTCACCGTCGCGGAGATGGCCACAAAGGTAAAGGCCGCCCAAGAGCTGGTCTACCATGCGGCATGGCGGATGGATCAAGGGGAAAACGCCGATATGGAAGCGTCCATGGCCAAGCTGTATGCCGCAGAGACCGGCGTTGAAGTCGTCAATAAAGCGCTCCAGATGTTCGGCGGTTACGGCTATGCCCGTGGCTATGTCATTGAGCGGATCTATCGGGATATCCGGGTCTGCGCCATCTATGAGGGCTCCAGCGAAGTGCAGAAGATCGTCATTGCAGGAAATCTCTTTGGCAAGACGGCAAACACGGCAAAAAAGACGGATACGCCCGCGGCGCACCCCATCACCGGACAGCGGAAGCGAATGATGTTGACTGACGGCACCATGGAACAACGTGCGGCACAGTTGGCAGGCGCACTGAAAGGGGAGGGGTACGACTTCTCTCTGGAGGCACCCATCGACACGCCTGTCAGTCAGGCGGACCGGCTTGTTTCCGCGGGTCGTGGAATCGGCGAACAGGCAAACATGCGCCTGATCGCAGAACTGGCGGAGGCAGCGGGAGCTGCCATATCGGGATCCAAGCCGGCAGCGGAGAGCCTCGGTTTTATCTCGAAAGACCGCTTT
>CACYXZ010000169.1:0-3580 GCA_902778525.1 Oscillospiraceae bacterium
ACTTTTTGATGCTCCTCCGGAAAGCGGGGGACGGCGGCGGCAATCCGCCGGATCCGACGAAAGGACTTCCGACGCCACGGGAGCTGGACGGGTTCCTGAAGGAACTGGAGATCACGCTGCCGGAGGGGCGGCTGATCCAGTTCGGGCAGTCCGTCTGTCTGGTGCCGCCGGATTGTCCGGATCTCAGGGGACTGAAGGTGCTGCGCCCCGGACTGGAGCTGGGGACGATCAAAAAGGGGCGGTTTGAACCGGCCCACGCGCTGGCGCTGTGGCTTCGCTCCTGCGGACGGACGCTGGATCTGCCGTCCGATTCGGACGCGGCCCTCCGGTATCTCCACGGAGAGGTGATTCCCGGCGAAGAGAACGGCTGGACGCTGATCACGGTGGACGGGATCAGCCTCGGCTGGGCCAAGGGCTCCGGCGGACAGATGAAAAACCATTTCACCAAGGGGATCCGATGGGTATAAAACAGGAACCTCCCGCAGCGTGCCGCTGCGGGAGGTTTTTCGCTGTTACAGACCGTAGGTGGAGATGGCGCGAATGATCAGCGCGGTCATCTGTTCCCGGGTGGTGGTTGTTTTCGGGGAAAGGGTATGGCTGGAGGTGCCGTTCATGAGCCCCTTGGCCACGGCCCAGCGCATGGGTGTTTTGGCATAGTTGGAAACCGTTCCGGCGTCGGTAAAACGGCTGAGGCTATCCTGCGCCGAGACATCCTTGTGCAGATACTGCAGATAGCGGTAGAGGATGGTGACCATCTGCTCCCGGGTGGCGATCATATCGGGGGCGAAACGGTTGTTCCCGACTCCGAGCACGATGCCGTTTGCGGCGGCCCAGTCCACGGCCTTGGCGAAATACCGGCCGGAGGCCACGTCGGAGAAGCCGGCGCTGCTGCATTCCGGTGAGCCTTCCATCCGCCAGAGCACTGTGACCAGCATTCCGCGGCTGACCTCCATCTGAGGATCGAATTTGCCGTTGCCGGTGCCCTGCATCAATCCCAGCCTGGTGGCTGCCTGGATGCTGTCATAACTCCAGCGGCCCTGGGGCACATCGGTGTAGAATGGAGCGTCCTGCTCCGGTTCAGAGCCGGGGACGTAATCCGCTGCACTGATGGGGTGGGCAGACTGGAAAGAGAGGGTGGTCAAATCAGGTGATTTCGTGTGAAGTTTTTCCTGATCAAATTGAGCCGAGCCTTTGAGAAAGTAACTGCGTCCGGAACCATTTGTACTTTCCCAGGTGGAATCGAGATTATACCATAGATTCCCTATTTTTACGATATTCCACGCGTGCCCAGGGATATATCCTTCAGGAGTATACATGACCCTAACTGGAAGATCTGCCTTTCGACATAAAGCATAAAAGAGCGTTGCATATCCTTGACATACGGCACTTTGATTTACCACAGCTCCGTATGCAGTATAAGTTTGAATGCCATATTGGTACTCATAATCATATGTAATATTAGACACTATATAGTCATATATGGCAGAATATGCATCGTATATGCTTTTAGAAGAAATATCAAGAGATGATACGATGCCGCTGACCTTGTTTTGTACAATTCTTTCCTCAGCAGATGTAGTATACATCTTGATATCAATCAGGAAATGATACTTCGTTCCAGAAGAAGAGACAATAAACCAGTCCAACTTTTGCCATGTCCACCGCAGATAGTCCGCGTCATAAGGACAATCTGATAATTGTTGGCTGAGAGCAAGCTGAAAAAGTGTTTGGTAAAGCCAGTTGTTCTTTCCACTGTCCTTCGCCCAGAAATCAGAGGTGTCTACATACAAAGATATGATAGTGTTCTTTGCGCTTATGCTCTCCAATAGTTGCTGTGCTCTTTTTGATGTATTCTCGTTCGAGGTGCCTGATGCAAGGTCAGACAATGTGCCGATCCCTGTTTGAGTCCGGTTCATCATGGCCGTCCTCAGCTGATTAGCAGCGGTCTCGGGAGAGACGTAGGCTGCAGCCTGGACGGAGGCATCCGCCACTCCTCCGGCGGACGCGGACCGGGCCAGCCGTCTGCCCGCGGCGTCGTTGTCGTCCGGAGCAGGGTAATTCACATACAGAGGATTGACCACACTGCCGGACGTCACCGCCGGGGTTTCCGCAAAAGCCGGGACGGTCAGGCTGAAGAGCATGGCAAGTATCAGGATCAGGCTGATCCAGCGCCTGTTCATAGGAATCCCTCCTGTTCTTGGGCCATTGTAACCGATTTGTCACCGCTTGTCAATTCCTGCGGCCATGGAAAAAGCAGGGCGGCACAAGCCGCCCTGCCGGGGAAACACAATATCAGGCAAAAAGCTCCAGGGCCTTGGAGGCAAACCGGGTGCCGTAGGTCTGGAACAGCTCGGCCGCGGCCTCCTCCTGATCCTTCAGGCACACGGGGCCCAGGTGGATAAAGGGCAGACCCTTGGAGACGCCGGAGGAGTAGATCACGGTGCCCTTCACCAGCAGCTGCGTCAGAACGGACTGGATGGCGACATCGGCGCCGCCCTGCAGGAAGTTGGCGGTGGCATAGGCGCCGCAGAGCTTGTCGGCAAGCTTGCAGGGGCAGGTGTCCAGCCAGGTCTTAAGCTGGTTGGCCTCGGACGCGTAGTAGTCGGGCGTGCCGACGATCACAGCGGCGGAGTCGTTGACGAACGCGATGTTCTCCTCGTTGTAGGCGGTCAGCTCCGTGATGGGGAACAGGCCCACCTCGATGTCCGCGGAAGCGGCGGCGATGCCCTTCTTGATCTCTTCCGCCATCTTGGCCGTGCGGCCGGTGGAGGAGAAGTACACGATGGAAATTTTCATGATATAAGTACCTCCTTGATTACTTGTTTCCGATCAGATCCACAAGGTAGTCGGCGATCTCCTCTGCGGAGGCCAGCTCGCCGGTGCCCTTGCCGCCGTAGGCCAGAACGCCCTCATGGGGCTCGATGAACTTGTACTGGCCCAGGTCCTTGAGCTTCTGCATATTCATCTGCATGATGGGATTGGTGTACATGGCGTCGTTCATGGCAGGCGCGATGACCACAGGGGCCCGGGTGGCCATCACGGTGGTGGTAAGCATGTCGTCGGCGATGCCGTTTGCGATCTTGCCGATCACGTTGGCGGTGCAGGGCGCGATCAGGAACGCGTCGGCCTTCTTCGCCAGGGAGATGTGCTCTACGCTCCAGACGGCGGGCTCCTTGAACATATCCCGGGTGACAATGTTCCGGGACAGGGTGCGGATGGTCTGCTCGGTGATAAAGGTCTCCGAGTTCTTGGTCATGATCACGTCCACATTTGCGTGGAGGTCGATGACCAGCTTGTTGAGGATCAGGCACGCCTTCCAGGCGGCAATACCGCCGGTGACGCCCATGACGATGTTCTTTCCGGTGAGCATGGTTGATTCATCCTTCCTTGTATTCTTCTTTCCTTACTATACCATAAATTCCGGAAAAGAAAAGGGTTTTTCCGATTATCTGCGGAAATTTCCGTAAACTGCGCCAGGCTCCAGGGACTGCCCCCGCAGGGCGGAGAGCTCGCTGACGGTTACAAATCGGAATCCCTTCGCCTGCAGATCATCCACCAGATGCAGGGCGGCCCGGACGGA
>CACYXZ010000169.1:3595-8342 GCA_902778525.1 Oscillospiraceae bacterium
GCGGCCCATGGCTGAGAGCACCGTGTCCGCGTCCCTCGCCGCCCAGTCCCGGGTGTCCACGGACCAGAGGATCACGCTGAGCCCCTCCGCCTCCGCCGCCTCCAGAACTGCCTCGTTGTACGCGCCGCCGGGAGGCCGCAGCAGCGTGGGCCGGACGCCGGCGGAGGTTTCGATGGCACGGACGGTATCTGAAAGATCCCGGCGCAGATCCCCGGGGGATAGCTTTGTCAGGTTCGCGTGGACGGTGGAATGGACGCCCAGCTCATGTCCCTCCGCCAGATAGCGGGGAACCGGCGCAGGGTACTGCTCCATCCGGTAGCCGCAGAGGAAAAACGTGGCATGGGCGCCCCGCTCCCGGAGACCGTCCAGCAGACGCATCGTGATGGGCCCGGAGGGACCGTCGTCAAAGGTGAGGGCCACATATCCCGCCGGAGTATCTCCCGCGCTTGCCGGGAGACACAGACAGAGGGCTGCAAGCAGACAGCATAAGATTCTTTTCATAAAAAACGCACCCCGTTTCGTCAGAAAACAGGGTGCGCATTTTTTCGATCCTTATGCGTCAGAAGAGGAATCCGTATTTCGTTTTGTAGTCCTCGTCCGGTTTGGGAACGGCGCCCAGCTCCTGCCGCAGGGCCTCCAGATCCACGTTCTGGATATCCTCGCTCATGCAGGTCTGGGAGGCCAGCAGACCGCCGCCTGCCTTGTCCTTATCCGTGCCGTATGCGCTGGAGGCCATGGTGGCGGTGTAGATCATCTCCGCCATGCAGTGGGCCACGATCTCCGCGGGAGAATAGGCGGCCGCTGTCGCCGGATCCACGTCCAGTCCCACCAGAATGGGCGCCGGTTTGAGACCGATGGCGTAGCCCTCATCGTCCCCCGGAATGAAGCCGTAGACCTGAAGGCTGGGGCCGGATTCCGTTTCCTCCTCGTCGCCGCCGAAGTAGAAGTCCCACATGGGCTCCTCCTCCACGAAGCGGATGGTCATTTGCTTCGTATTCTCCTGAGGCTCCGCCTGCGACAGATCCCGGAAGATGTTCTCATAGGCCTCCCGATACTCCGCCAGATCGCCGCTGCCCGCGTTCAGCAGCGACCAGATCTCCTCAAAGCGTACCTGATCGATAAAATCCTTTAAAATCGCCACGATGGGTTCCTCCCAATCTCATTTGCAGATACTATAACATGATTTGACCCCGGTGTCAAAATGATGTAAGATAATCCATGGTATTTTTATGCACGGAGGGATGAATATGCCTGTTCTGATCGGATTAGCGGCCGTTTTGCTCCTGGGGATCCTGTTGGTCCTGGGGGTCCGGACTGCCCGGTTCCGGCCGGAGCCCATTGAGGCGCCGCCGGCGGATGAGATCCCGCTGGACGGTGCGGCAGCAGTGGAGCATCTCCGGCAGATGATCCGGTGCAGGACTGTCTCGGCCCCGGAGGAACGGGACGAGGCGGAATTCGAACGGTTCCGGGACCTGCTGCCCCGGTGCTATCCTCAGGTGTTTTCCCGCTGCCGTGTGGAGCGGGTGGATTCCACCGGGCTCCTGATCCGGTGGGAGGGAAAGCGGCATGAGGCTCCGGCGGTGTTCCTCAGCCACTATGACGTGGTGCCAGCTGACCCGGAGGCATGGGAAAAGCCGCCCTTCGACGCGGTGCTGGAGGACGGCGTGCTGTGGGGCAGGGGCGCGCTGGATATGAAAAACCAGCTTTGCTGCACCCTGGAGGCCATGGAATACCTGCTGAAACAGGACTTCCGGCCGGAGCGGAATATCTATATGGCCCTGTCCGGCGAGGAGGAGATCATGGGACCCACGGCGGAGACGATCCGGGATCTGTTCCGGCAGCGGGGGATCGCCCCGGCCTTCGTACTCGACGAGGGCGGGGACATCATCGACGGCTTTTTCCCCGGAACGGATCAGACCTGCGCCATGGTGGGCGTCGGGGAAAAGGGTGTGGCGAATCTCCACTTCGTGGCGAAAAGCGCCGGAGGACACGCCTCCGTGCCCACGAAAGACAATCCGCTGCTGCGGCTGTGTCAGGCCGTGACAAGGCTGCGGAGCTTCCCCCAGCGGTCCTGTCCGGCGCTGGAACGAATGGTGGACGTCATGGGCCGGTACTGCGACAGCAAAACCCGGCTGCTGCTGGCAAACCGGGATGTGCTGAGGCCGCTGTATTACCGGTGGCTCCGGCGGCAGGGCGGGATGCTGGAGGCGTCCTCCCGGACCACGGTGGCGCTGACCCGGGCCAGAGGCAGCAGCGTCGGCAACGTGATCCCCACGGAGGCGGAGCTGTTCGCCAATGTGCGGATGCTCTGGGGAGACACCACGGAGTCGGTGATCCGCCGGCTCCGGAAGGAGATGCGGGATCCCGGCATTGAGATCCAGAAAAGCGTCTGCGCCGATCCCCGGCCGGATTCCGAGCTGACCGAAGGATGGGATGCGCTGCGAAGCGCCATCCGGGCCACATGGCCGGAGGCGGTGGTGACGCCCTATCTGATGGTGGCCACCACGGATGCCCGGCACTGGCGGGACATCTGTCCCAATGTGTACCGGTTCTCCGCCAAGGCAGTCACCGGGGAGGAGAAGGCCACGGTACACGGGAACAACGAACGGATCCGGGTGGAAAACACCCTTCGGGGCGCACAGTTCTTTGTGCGGCTGATGCGGCAGTTGTGACCGTTCATGTCTCCGCCGGCCCCATGCGCCGGATGAGCCGGAAAACTCCGTAGCCTATGGCGGCGCCGAGGGCATTGAGGATCAGATCCTCCACCTCCGTGACCCCGGTGCCGAACACATACTGGCTGATCTCAATCATCAGGGAAAGACCGGCTCCCCAAAGAACGGCCCGGGGACCGCAGTGCGTCAGCGCAGGAAGCAGGAGTCCCGCCGGGATGAACCAGATCAGATTCCCGACCAGATAGTACAGGAACCAGCCGGTGCTGTTCCGCAGGATCCGGTACAGACTCACGAAGGGCACCCACAGGATCCGGCCCTCCCGGAACAGCGGGTGAGTTCCGAAATCGGAACGGAACACGGTGATCCGCAGCAGAACGGCGATGTAGAGAAGAAAAACGGCCCAGAGAAGCAGTTTCCGGAACAGCCTCATGCCTCCGCTCCGGTCCCCGTGAAGAAATCGCAGAAGGGCGCCAGGGTGCACTGGCTGCATTTGGGGTTTCTGGCGGTACATACCGCCCGGCCGTGGAGCACGATCCGGTGACAGAAATCGCTGCTCTCCTCCGGCGGGATCACCTGACGCAGCTGCATTTCCACCTTTACCGGGTCCTTGCCCCGGCTGAGACCCAGCTTTCCGCAGATGCGGATGCAGTGGGTGTCGCAGACGTAACCCTCCTGTCCGTAGATGTCGCCCAGAAGCAGATTCGCGGTTTTTCTTCCCACGCCCGGGAGCTTCAGCAGGTCCTCCATGTTGTCCGGCACCTTCCCGCCGAAGTCCGACAGCAGCATCCGGCAGGCCAGAACGATGTCCCTGGCTTTGTGATGGTAGAAGCCGCAGGAGCGCACCAGCTCCTCCACGTCTGCAATATCCGCCTCCGCGAAGGACTCCAGCGTGGGATAGGCGGCAAAGAGCGCCGGGGTGATCTGATTCACCCTGGCGTCGGTGCATTGGGCGCTGAGCCGCACGGCGATCATCAGCTCGTAGTCCTTTTTGTATTGAAGGGCGCACAGGGCGTCGGGATACAGGGCCTTGAGTCCCTCGATGATATTTGTGACTTTCTCTGTAACTTCCATCGTGTTCACTCCGTAATATGTTTGTTTTGAGTATACCATACTTTTCTCGAATATGGTATAATAATAAATCATGATACAGAGCGTGACAATACGGCGATTTTCAGAAACGAGAGAAACCGGGCCTGATTACAGAGCGTTTGGCTTGACAAATCTTGCTAATGTTTGTCAAGTCCCTTTTTCAGGTTTGATCGAACACAAATGGGTATACAAAATAAACCCACCAGATTGCGGGCTTTGAAAAAAAGGTATAGAATAAAGGTGGTCTACTTGTAGAGCTCCATGGCTTTTGCGTAGTAGATCCGGAGGAACTTGTTGACGCCTGCCATTTTTGCAACGTTGTAGGGTTTTCCTTCCTGCTCCTTCTTGAGCATGAAGAGATAAACAGGGTCGTCTTGAGGTTTTGTCAGTTTGAGAGCCTGCATGACCTCGTAACAAGCCTTCCGGAGAATGTGGCGGTTTCTGCTCTCGAACTGTCCGGACTGGTATGGCGGCGCATCGTTGCCAGCATAAGAATTCAGAGCCTTGCCGCTGTGGAATCGGCGGATATCGCCGATCTCAGCGAGGATGATGGGGCCAAGACGATCCCCAACGCCGTGCATTGCACGAAGAACGGCGTATTCCGGAATTGTCTGAGCAATATTCTGCATCTTCAGAATAATCTCGTCAGCAGCATTTTGAGCAGCGGAGAGCAAATCAACGCACTGGGTTTGAGACAACCAGATATACGAATCATCACCCCTGGTGGTTATACTGTCCTTTGCCAGTTCATAGATAGCAAGACCTTTCTGAGCAGCATATCTGTCGGATGTTTTCTTTGTCATCGTTTCCTTAAAACGCTTAATAAAGAGCAGAAGCGCGCATTTCTCCGGATTTCTGCTGGTTAACGAAAGCTGTTTCGTAATTCCAGGCATCGTCTGGTCGAGCAGATCGAGAAGCTGTACTTTCAGCTTGGCAACGAAGGATATGCGTTGCTCGTACTGTCTGGAGAGGAATTTCAAATCCTC
>CACYXZ010000170.1 GCA_902778525.1 Oscillospiraceae bacterium
GGCCAGGTGCACGTGACCGGTATTGACCGTGTGAACGGCACCCCAGCCGGTCTCCGGCACATTCCGGCCGGCATACTTTTTCTCAAGAGACTCCATCCCCACGAGATAGCCCCAGTTCTCCCCGTAGGAGGCAGTCTTCCGATTCTTCGGATCCTGAACCCACAGATCCCGAAGCTCGCCGGCATAGTCGCCGCCGTCGAGATAATAGGCCCGCCGCGCAAGGAGATCCTTCACGGTTTCCACGTCCATGAGCCGGACGGCGTTTTCCTCATCGGTGTAATGTACGTTATACCGCATCCTTAGGCCTCCTTTCTACCGTAGCTGCAGGCCGGGTCGAAGGTCTCGTAGGGTTTCGGGACCTCCGGTGCGGGGGGCATCGGCCGGTTCGGGCTGTAGGGCTCCCGCAGCGTCACCTTCACGTTGGGCGCCGGCATCCGGAATTCCGCCATGTCCTCGAAGCCCGGAACAGGCGGATAGGGCTTGTCCGCCTCGTAGTACGGAAGGCCCGCCTGGACATGCACGTCGTTCAGGATCAGGAGGTGCCAGATCTTCCACCCTGTCTCCTCCCGGACAAAATCCGCGGCCACCCAGCCCCACTCATAGAAGGTCACCGGGCCCCCTGCGGTCAGATCGGAGTAGCTGTTCCGGCAGGTCCAGATCCCCCGGGCAGTCTGCCCGTCCCCGGCAATCTCCACCACCGGCGTGTCCAGAGGCTTATAGTTGAGCAGTCCGCATCCGTAGGCCTCCTCCGGCGTCTTATCCCGGAATTCCTCCGGGTACTTTTCCATGATCAGCTTTGTAGTCAGCAGGTTTTTCTGATGGATCGCCTCGTAATAGCCCTCCACCGCTGCCCGGCCTTCATAGTAGCCGGTGTTGATGCCAAGACTGATGTCCTCCCGGCCGGAGAACAGCTCCGCCACAATGTCCTTCTCCTTTTTGAGCAGGTAGTGGCCGGAGAAAATGCCCATCAGGTTCTGTACCGCCCTGCGGTCCTCCCAGATCGTGACCAGCTTCTCCGCGTCGATATGACTCATTGAAATCCCCCTCGCATGTATAGTAAAACAGACAGCTTCACAAAAGAGATCCTGTTTTTCCCATTATATCATTTGGCATCCGGGAGTCCATCTCCGTGCCTGTAATTGATAAACGGCCGCAAGTCTTGAGAATCAAAAAAGGAAACAGCCCAGACGCCGTCTGAACTGTTTCCGGAAATGATGCGGTTAGGTTCAACTTTCTACGGGATATAGACGATCGCCGTCTTTCGGAAGGTCTGGGCGATACACAGGAATGCAGAAGTGATCAGTCCCGCGGCATAGACATAGGTCAGCACCGTCGGGTCCCGGAAGCAGAAGCCGCAGGCAACCGCCAGCAGAATGTTGAATGCTCCGGTGACAAAGCTCAGCCTCCAGCGGCTCTCCATCCGTTTCGCCTCCATGGCGCGCAGCACATCCACGACGCCGGAGAACAGATTGGCGATCAGCAGGTACAGAAGGATATACACCGGCGGGATCTCCTTCAGGGTATAGGCGAAGACGCCGAGGTCAAGTCCGATGATCCCGCGGAACAGGATCATCTTCCCTCCCACCATATTCCGGGCCATGGTGAAGTAAAACCAGAGCGAGCGGATACCGTCGAGGATCAGCACGACGCTGAGGATCAGGCCGATGATCAGGTACCCCTTGTCCGGGATCAGGAGCAGAAACGCCGCTCCCAAAAGCATCAGCAGTCCCTTCAGGACCTTTCGGATTCTTTGTAAACTGGTCATTTTCTGCTATCCCTCACCTGATCCACCAGCTTTCGGAAGTCCTTGATCCCCCGAAAACCCTTTTCCCAAAAGTCCACTGAGTATCCGGCCAGCAGACTGCCGGATTTATAGATCTTGTTCGTTACCATGCTCTTCTGCGCCAGAGCGGCCAAAAAGAATTTCCCGAGGAAGGTGGCGTCCTTATCCTTCCCGGCCGCCTCCAGATATTCCTGCTGATATGTTTCCACGGAAAAGTCCTCGATCTCCTGTCCGGAGAGCTTTTCCCCAAGGGCCTTCCAATCCGCGCAGGCATTGTTTTGGCGCCGGTTCAGGATCTCCCGGATCTCGTCCTCCAGCCCCTGGATCGCCGCCCAGTCGTAGCGCTCCCGTACAAAGGAGTCCCGCTCGCCGCGGAGATACTTCATGGCCTCGATCATCTGACAGAAGGCGTGCAGATAGTCCGAGGGATTATCCTTGATGATCTCACGGTAGCCGTCCCAGGCAGGCAGGTATTTATAGCGGAGGAAGCTGTAGTCCGGCAGATGGCCGGCCCGGCCGTGGCCGAGGTTCATGATGGAGTTCTCACCCATCTGATAGATGCTGTTCGTATAGATCCCGTTTTCCAGATCGTCCGGCCCGATGGGGTTGTGGCGGAACCGAACCGCCCGCTCCGTCCCGTCCGGCATCAGTTCATAGAAATGGGAGTCGGTATTGTTGATCACCAGCGACGGCGTTCCCGCGAAATTGCTGTGCGCCCAGGTATCAGCCAGAACGTGCATCGCAAGGCCCACCGACTGGAGGCTGCCTCCTTTGGCCAGCCGGACGGTGTCCTCCACCAAGCTGCCGTTGGGATGACAGATCAGGCGGTACTTCCGCCGGTAGCGCCGGGATACGCCCTTCTTTTCCGCGTTCAGGTCATAGGGCAGAAAATGGAACGATGCCCAGATACGCGTGATATTCTGAAGGCCGGGCAGATCTGTCCGCGCGTCCGCCATCTCCATGGACAGCTGGGTCGTCGCGGCAGACTTCGGTGCCCGGAGTTTGGCCAGAAGGGACGCCGAGCACAGATCCACAAACTGTGCGCTGTAGCTGATGCACAGGCTCTCCTCATGGCTGTAGCCTGCAAGGAAAGCAGCGCAGTAGGTTGCGTAATAGTGGAAATCCTCCTGCATGTCAGACCTCCTCTTCTCCGAGTCTTTTTCTGAGCCGCTTGACCAGGATCGCCGATACCGCCATCTCGAAGAGCAGGACGCACGAGGTCGCGTCCACGATGCTCGATACCAGGGAAACCCCAATGGAAACCTCAACGGAGTCCGACAACCAGAGGCCAACCATTCCGGCAGCAAACAGCGCAAAACTGACCAGCGCCATCAGAAACGTCAGTACGATATAGGCTTTGCGCGGACTTCTCCCTCTTCCCTCGGCCATGGCGGACAGACCCACATGGAGCCGCAGGCCAAGATCCGCAGCCAGGAAGATCCCCATCATGATCCAGAAAGCCCACCGCTCCAGATTTCCCCGCAGGGAGGACTCCAGAAGGCCGTCATTGTCAAGGGCCGAATACAGGACGATCTTGATAACGCTCCATATCCCGAACACGATCACGCCGAGACCGATCACAGACAGGGTATTTTGGTTTTTCCGCAGACGGATATGCAGTTCGTCATTGTTCACCATATTTGTGTACTCCTCCCGATGGATTCTCTCCGTACGCTGCAAGGGGAAAGGCCGCGGACTATCAACAGAATCATACTACATTTCACGGCACGCTGTCCAGAATATTTCCATCATTATCAGATGTTTCCGCAAAAAACATCCCCGCCGGCAGGAAACAAAGCTGTTCCGCCGGCGGGGTGCCGAAACGATTATTTGATTACAAGTTCAGAAATACCGCTGTTGCTCAGCCATTGGTATCCCGTACCAGCTGACGGGCCTCTTCCTCCGCATCCGGCACGCTGCTGTCCCGGAGAGAAAGGCCCTCGACGACCTGTGCGTCAGGCTCCAGCGTCTGGATCGTGGAGATCCCGCCGGAGAAGCCGCTGCCGCCGTGGGTCACGCTGACGCAGATGGTTTTCCCGGCAAAGTCGTACGCATCGAAGAAGGAATACAGCGCCATGGGCAGGTCTCCCCACCAGTTGGGATAGACCAGGTAGACCGTCTCGATCCCGTCAAAGCCCTCCAGCTGCGCGGAAAGCGCCGGGCGGGCGTCCTCATTCTGCTCCTGCTTGGCCACGTCTGTGGTCTCGTCATAGTCTGCGGGGTATTTCTCGGACGTAGTGATCTCCCAGGTTTCACACCCGGCTTCATCCGCCATCCACTCCGCCAAAAGCTGGGCGTTTCCTTTCAGCTCGCCGTTGCTGT
>CACYXZ010000171.1 GCA_902778525.1 Oscillospiraceae bacterium
TGGCCAGCCAGTTGCTCCCCTTATTGTAGCCTAGGCAAGAGATGGAAAGAAGCCCAGCTGGATGCTGGACTTCCAACCAAATTTATTGTAATAGGAGGTCTGACCGTGAACACGAAAGTTTTTTCCGATGACGAGCAGATCCGCCGCGTCTGGGACATGGAGGAGATCAAGGACCTGATGGCCCGCCGGGCCTATATGTACATGCAGGACATGCGCCGGCAGGAGATTGAGATGCTCTGGGTGCAGAAGCCGGAAAACAAGGAGACCGCGGTGTTCGGCTCCAACTGGGGTTTTTATTTAGGCTTGGATAATATCTCTGGGTGGTATGTTGGAGCGCACGGCAACCTGCGGCAGAAGCAGCTCAGCGAAATCAGCAAGAACGATTCCGCTGTGGAAAACAAGCCGGAAAACCTGGGCTTCGGCTCCGCCATTGCCGCTCCCCTGTCCACCGCCCTGGTGGAGATCGCCGGAGACGGCAAGACCGCCCAGGGCCTGTGGTACTCCATCGGCCAGCGGACGGACCCCAACGGGGACGGCACCGCCTCGGCCTACTGGGTCTGCGGCAAGATCGGCGCGGACTTCATGAAAGAGGACGGCGTGTGGAAGATCTGGCGCGTGGTTGAGGCTCCCGACATCATCGTCACCCCCGGAGACGCGGTGGCTTCTCAGCCTGTGTTCTGGGAGGAGGGCACGAACCTGATGCAAAATTTCTTTGGCACGCCTACTGTGGCCATGACCGCCCACGATCCCACCTATAACTGGAGCGACGACTTCCCCCACGCCCCCAAAGCCTACTACACCTACGACCCGAAGAACGGCTGCTGCCCTGAGGGTGTGCAGAATGATTGGAGGCCCTACTGATGAAAACACATCTTTCTCTTTCCCGGCGTATCCACAACGCGGTGGGCTCCCAGCAGGCTGAGAACATCCATGCCCGCCACTCTTATCTCCACGGCAAGAGCTTTGCCAAGGAGGAGTGGGGACAGATCTGGAGCCGCAGCGATGACTGCTCCTGGGCCCACGCCTTCGGCCGCTGGCGCGGCTTTGAGAACGTCTGGTACGGCTCCGTCACCTGTTACGATGCGGCCTGCTTCTCCCGGTTCACCCAGATCTATGAGATCTACCCCCAGGTGGGCGGCATGGACCCCCGGCCTCTTTCCGAGGTCTCCTGCCACACCCTGGTAACGGATATCATCGAAGTGGCCGACGACGGGAAGACCGCCCGGGCCTACTTCCTGACCCCCGGCCTGATCTACTCCACCCTCAACGGCAACCAGAAGAAGCGCTGCGCCTACCTCTGGGAGCGCTACGGCGCGGACTTTGTCTACGAGGACGGCCAGTGGCTGTTCCTGCATGAGCAGGTCTGCCCCGACATCTTCGGCAACCTGGACGATGTGAACTGGGCTCATCAGAAGTACGATATGCTCAAGAATCCGCCGCCTCCCCCTCCGGCTGGCGCCATGCCGCCCAAGAAGGATCAGAGGCTTCAGGACCCCGGCCCGCTGCACAGGGACTGGACGCCCATCCAGCCGGTGCAGGACACGGTGCCCTGGCCGGTACCCTACGTCACCATGGACGACGACAACACCTACACCAAACGCAGATAAAAAAGTATCGCCGCGAAACGAAGCGCTTCGTTTCGCGGCATTTATATTCCCGAGCGGTCCGGAAGCAAGGCCGCTGAACTCCTCCAGCTCCAGATCCCGGGCACAGGCGGAGAAGTCCGCCTGCGCGCCGGATGTTCCTCCTCTGCCCTGGCAGGTGAGTAATTGACTACGTCACCTTGAAAATTGATTTTCCAGTTCAGGTTTTGACGATTGGAAGGGGCCCTTTCCCTCTGGTATAATATTGCTGATGCTATGACCAAATTTCTTTCCATGGCAGATCATTTTGAAAGGAAGGATGAATCCATGAAATCAAGAATTTGGGTACTTCTGCTCAGTGCGGCTATCCTCATCGGCTGTCTGGCCGGATGCGGGAACAGCGAAGCTCCAGCTTCTGCTCCAGAGCCGGCGGAAGCCTCCGAGGAAAGCACAGCCGAAGCCCCTGCACAGGAACCGGAAGCTCCGGCGGAATCCGAGGGAAATGACCCCGAAGCAGCGCTTGAAGCAGAGCCGGAGGAATCCGCGGAGGAAGCGCCTGCAGAACCGGAGTTCACCATCTCCTACCCCTTGGAGGACGGCGGCACCTTTGATGTACTCTACGCCAAGCCCACCATTCTGGAGGCCACTGTGATGAACGGCGTGGACTATGATTTCTCCGAGGTCTATCCGGACATGATCGAAGCCACCGGCGTAGAGCTCATCTGGCAGAGCGTCTCAGAGCAGGCCTGGGAAACCCAGATCAGTCTGATCATCGCCGCCGGGGACTACCCCGACGCCTGCGCCGACCGGATCAACTACACCACCGGAAACATCGGCCTGATCCAGGACGAGGTCATGCTGGATCTTGCGGATATGATCCCGGAGCACATGCCCAACTATTACGCCTTGCTGCAAAGCGACAAGGCCTTTGCCGACTGTGTTTACAACTCCGACGGCACGCTGACCCAGATCTCCTCCCGGGGCAGCACCTTCATCAACAACGGTCTGAACATCCGGCAGGACTGGCTCGACGAGCTGGGCTTCGACACGCCTACCACTGTGGATGAGCTCACCGATTTCCTGCTGGCCTGCAAGGACAAATACGGTCTGACCAACCCATATCTGGTGCTGGCGGACCTGAACATCGGCCTGAACAGGGCCTTCAACGTCAAGGCCGAGAGCAACCGCATGGGCTATCAGCTGGCCGAGGAGGGCGGCGAGGAGATCGTATGGTCCGGTACCACCCAGAACTTCCGGGACTACGTGGAGTTCCTCCGCAACTGGTATGAGATCGGCATCTTCAACGACGACTACCTGAACATCTCCAATCAGAACGGCAACGTCCAGTCCACCTATATGGCCGGCAACACCGCCGCCTGGAACTCCGACTGCGCCGCGCTGCTCGATGACTCCGTCGATGGCGTGCCTGTGCCGGATCTGAAGATCTACAACGACGAATCCACCAACATCTCCGGCATCACCGATCAGGAAAAAGTCGCTCAGACCGGACATATGATGGTGTTCAGCTCCTGTGAGCGCCCGGAGACCTTCCTGGAGTTCCTGGACTACTTCTTTACCGACGAGGGCAACCTCCTGGCCAACTGGGGCGTGGAGGACAAAACCTTCGTCTATGATGAAAGCGGCAAGCCCACCTACTCCGACGCGGTGTGGGCCGACACTGACTGCTTCTTCTTCCTGCTCCGCAGCGCCAAGTACGGCCTGTACTGGGCGCCCTGCGATTTCGACGTGAACCTGATGATCGCAGACTACACCCCGGAGCAGTATGAGGCGGTGGATATGTGGGTGGCCACCCGCGGCTCCTACCTGTGCTATCCGCCCAACTTCCAGCTCAGCACCGAGGATCGGGACATTGTGAACCAGTATGAGAACGACTGCGCCACCTACTTCTGGGAGCATGTCTACAAGGTCATCGCCGGTCAGGAGACTATGGAGGACTTTGATACCGCCGTACAGACCGCTCTGGACATGGGTATGGCGGAGATCGTGGACGCCTACAACCGATCCTATCAGGACTATCTGGCACAAAACGGCTGATTCCGTTTGCACAGGAAAAGAGAATCTCCAACCGGATCAAAAAGGGGGAATTTGCAAATGAACAGACTTGAAAACAAGGTAGCCATCATCACCGGCGGAAACTCCGGCATCGGGAAAAAGACAGCAGAGATCTTCTGCAGAGAGGGGGCAAAGGTGATCATCGCCGCTCGCCGCACAGAAGAGAACCGGAAGACCGTGGAGGAGATCACCGCTCTGGGCGGGGAGATCTCCGCGGTGGACGCGGATCTGACCACCACGGAGGGCTGTCACAGGGTTGTGGATTACACCATCGAAAAGTACGGGCGCATTGACATTCTGGTGAATAACGCGGGCATTGCAGATAAGCACATGCCCATCGATCTTTGCACCGAGGAATGGTACGACGAGGTCTGCAAGATCGACCAGTACGCCGTGTACTATATGAGTAAATACGCC